>NZ_JBEZNH010000047.1:0-69643 GCF_040653115.1 Streptosporangium sp. NPDC048047
TAGGCGCCGAAGATCTCCATCAGCTCCGCGTCGGACTTGGTCACAAGCCCCTCCCGGTTGAAACGGCTGGTTACCTCAGCCGCCACTCAAGCCGGGTGAAGCGTCGCCGCGCGCCGGGACACACGAGCAAGATCAAGAGATTACGTGGCCATCGACCAGGATTTTCGATGTCCGCCTATCGGGATGCTTCTGGCCGTCCACCTGGAATGACCTGTCCGCCGACCTGGAGTTTTAGATGACCGCTTACAGGTGCACAGGGAGGTGACGGTCTCCGGTGCTGTCCAGCATCCCCGGTGTCGTGCCCGATCACCTACGGCAAGCCGTACCCATGCGGGGAGGCGCGGCGCAATGCCGGAGACCGTCTCAACGAGAGTACCGCCGTGCCCGATGGGGCGGGAGCGATGGCCGGCAGGCCAGGCCGTGGCCCCCGGAGGTCACCGCAACAGTGACCGCCCGGTGGGGACGAGCCGCAGCCGTTGCGGTGTCCTCACCCACCGTTCGGAAAGGACGGGAAGCACCTCCTCCGACCAGCGTTCCGAGCGCCGCAGGGAAGCCAGATGCTCGTCGAGCCGGCCTTCGTCGGCGAACCGTGCGAACCACACGAAGACCTCCTCACCGATCCGTACCGGCAGCGCCGGGAAGGTGTTCGGGGCGTGCTCCGACCGCAGATACGCCAGTGGCTCGCCGCCGGTCTCGGCGAGCACGGGCCGGACCCGTCGCTCGAAGAACTCGACGAACGCGGTGTCGAACGGGCCGGCGCCGTGCCAGATCGTGGCGAGGACGAGCGACGGCGGCGATGCCGGCGGCTCGCCGGGGGCCGGTCGGGCGTCCGCCGGCGCCGGGAAGCCGCCCCGCGCCGAGGCCGGCCGCAGCAGCAGCACGTCATCGGAGTCGATCATCGTTGCGTTCGCCTCGTCGCGGTGCGCCCGCCAGATCGGCCCGCCGTAGAAGCTCTCCAGTGCCTTCGCGCGGCGCGGCATGTCCTCGAAGCCGCGGAGCCATACGAACCGGTCGGGGTCGTCCAGGTCGCGGAACTGTCCCAGGACGGTCATGCCCGTCGCCTCCTGGGTCTCGACGAACTCCCGGTCGAACAGGTCGATCAGCGCGTCGCGCCGTCCCGGGCGCAGCGTGTACTGCCGCAGCTCGACGATCGGGCACCGTACGGCTTCCATCAGGGTCACTCCTCGTTCAATGTTGTAACAATTTCTGTTACAGCAACGGCCGTGCTGTGACGCGGCGGGATTCGAACCGCCGCGACGTCGGCTAGTTCGTCAGCGTCTCGCGAAGCATGTCGGCGATGGAGGTGTCCGCCAGCTCCCGCCGGATGGCCTGCTCGACTCGGCCGTAGGTCTGGTTGAGGGCGGGCCGGATGCCCCGGCCGACCGGGCACTCCAGGTTGGGCTCGGTGTGGTGCAGGCCGAACGGCTGCTCGCCCCCGACCGCGTCGTACACCTGGAGCATGGTGATCTCCTCGGGCGCGCGGGCCAGGCTCCAGCCCGCGCCGGCGCCGTGGCGGACCTCCACGAGACCGGCTCGCCGCAGGTCGCCGAGGCTGCGCCGGATGATCACGGGGTTGGTGTTGACGCTGGCCGCGACCTGGTCGGAGGTCAGCACCTCCTGGCCGCGGCGTCGCGCCAGCGCCAGCCACGTCAGCGTATGCGTCGCGATGGTCAACCTGCTGTTCGCCGCCATCACCCCTCCTTGTCGTAACATCTTCTGTTACAGCTGCGCGGTGGTCAAACCATGTCGCGGAGACGCGGGGAAGGCCGGCGGCGTGGCCTGGAGCGGCTGGGCTCATCCCCGTCTCGTTCGCCGCGTGTCCGGCGCTCACCTGACGGCCGAACCACGCCGCCGGATTTCGTGGAATCGGCGGGCTCGGAACCGGCTTCTCAGTCCGAGCCCGCCGGGAACCGGGTCACCTTCCTGCCTGCCGCCGATGCCGTGCGGTGCGCGGGGAAGGCGCCGGTGGGACCAGAGATCAGGAGAGGGTGTCCTTGACCTTGAGCTGGCCGTTGTCGATGACGAACTTCTGGTCGGTGTTGTTGTCCTGGCACTGCCACAGGTACATCTGGGTGCCGTTGCCGCGGCTGTTGCTGACGTCGACGCACGCCGGGGAGCCGGCCAGGGCCGTACGGCCGGCGCGCTGATGGGCGGAGGCCGTGGCGGGCAAGGTGGTGACCGTACCCACTGCGGCGTAGACGACGGCGACGGCCAGCAGGCGGTGAGCAATCATGGTTGTCCCCCGAGAGAATTGATCAAGACGCCAGCACCATGTCATCACTGAATGTCACTCATCAATCACCCGATGCATGAAAGCCGTCACGTGGCGGAGCGGGAGCAGGAGAGCGGGCCGGGGTGAGTCTCGCGGCGTTCGTCGGGCCCGTTGGGCGGTCCCTGTGTATGAATGAATCATGACCGCGCGATATGACGGCCAGGCCGATTGGTACGACGGCTACATCGGACCCGGTGCCCAGGCCAACGCCGCCTGGATCGTCGATCTCCTCGGCCCCGGGAAGGGCCTCTGCCTGGATCTCGGGTGCGGTACCGGCCTGTACCTCGAAGCCATCCGGTCCACCGGCCGCACCGTCGTCGGCCTGGACCACTCCGCCGACCAGCTACGCCTGGCCCGCGCCAGGGACGGAGCCCCGCTCCTGCGGGGAGACGCCACGAGGCTCCCGTTCGCCGCGGGCGCCTTCGACACGGTCACCGCGCTGTGGGTCTCCACCGACGTCGGCGACTTCGCCGGCCTGGTGAAGGAGGCCGCCCGCGTGCTGCGGCCGGGCGGGATGCTGCTGTTCTACGGCGTGCACCCGTGCTTCAACGGCCCGCACATCGAGCCGTGCCCGGACGGGGCGGTGGTCATCCACCCCACGTACCGGATCGCGGGCTGGCACAGGCGTTCGCCGTGGTGGCGCGAGGGCGGTCTCCGCGACAGGGTGGGCATGAGCCACGTGCCGCTGCCCGACCTGATCAACGCGTTCGCCGGCGCGGGGCTGAACATCGACCGGGTGACCGAGCCGCGCGAGGACCCCGTTCCCTACGCCCTGGCGGTCAGGGCGTTCAAGGCGTGAAGCGATCGGCGGCCAGGTCGTCCGGGCTGAGGACGCAACCCGCAGCGCCGCCCGTCTCCTCCTGGACGAGGGATGACGAGGGATGGAGCATTCACGATGGGGGTCATGTGCTGATGTCGCCTCATCAGCGCATCTCCGAGCTCCTCGGTCTCGACGCCGAGTAGGTCGTGAGCACTCACGCGGTTTCCTGTGGAGAAGCCGTGCAGGCGGTGTGAGGGTGTGTCGGGAGATCTGGTCGGGTCCCGTCCGCGCCACGAGACTGCCGCCATGCTTCCGGCGAAGAATCCCGTGAAGAAGGCGCCCGGCTGGGCCAGGTGGACGCTCCTCATGGCGTCACTCGGGTGGCTGCTGCTGACCGTCGCGTCCTACCTGTCACTGCCGATGTTCCAGAAGATCTGGTGGTTCGGCAGGCTCGTGACCGGGGTGTTCTGGACCTGGGCCGTCCTGTGGTCTTTCGCCGCCGTGCTGGCCTGCCTGTCGCTCAGGGCCTACGTCCGGTTCTTCGCCGTGCTGGTGGTCACGGTGACCCTGGGGGCGGTCGTCCGGGGGATCGACTGGCAGGCCGTCTACGTCGGCAGTCAGATCCGGCTGCACCGGGAGGAACTCGCCGCGCTCGTCGAGGCGAACGCGGGGGGACGGCGGCTCACCGCGCCGTGGTGGATGGAGTATCTGTCGAAGAACGGCTGGGTGCGTCAGCAGGGAGAGGTCGTCTACCTTCCGGTGTTCGAGGACTCCTGGCGGGCGGAGAGCGCTGCGGGGATCGCCCATCTGCCGGCCCCGCCGACCGCGGAGACGATCGTCCAGACCGCCGCCGGTGACATCGGCCGGCCTGTCCGTGACCTGGGCGACGGCTGGTGGTGGGTGGAATAGGCCGGCGGTACGGGGGCGTGGCCGCGAATCGTCGCCGGCTCCGCCGTACCGGTGCCGAAGGTGGTCGCGGGGTCGGCCGGCATCGGCCTCGCCTGTGCCGGGACGAGGGTGCGATACGGATTCTTTCGGCTGCTGAGAACCTTACAGGGAAGTTCTTCCACCAGGACCTGACGCCTTTCAGGGCGGCGACGGACTGTCAACGGATCTGCGCCGTGCCCTTATTCGCGACATGCGGAGAGTCCTGTCTGCTTTGTTCAGCGTGAGAAAGCGCCGCCGGGTCACTGCGGTCGCCGGGTGGTGACGCCGCCGGCGCACGGTGGAGCGTCATGGGTGCGAAGAGGGCGGAAGAGGACCGTGGGTACCGGGTGCCGCGCCATGCTCATCCAGTCCGGAAGCCTGCCGGTGGGAACATCCGGTACGACTCCGGTGGATGTTAAGGGTTTTCCGCTTGGTGTCCGATTATAAGAGCAATCGCCTATCAAGATAGGCGAATAATCACGATTTTCTTGATGCAGGTTATTTCCCCGCCTAGGGTGTTGTCCCTGTGAAGCCAAGCTGGAAGGTCAAGCTGCTGTCCGTGGCCATGCTGTCCGTGGCCGGATGTTCTTCGCTGCCGGGCTCTGACGTCTCCGCTTCGAACAACGGAGGAGGCGGTCCGCAGAAGTCCGCTTCCTCCGCCCCCGCACCCGCACAACCGTCCCCGCTGCCGTCCGACACCGTGCTGGCCGGCCGTACGGCCGCCGCCGATGGTTTCTACAAGCTCAAAATCGATCTGCTGCAGCTCGACCGGGAGGGCAAGCTGGTCACGGTGAACTACGCGGTGACGGTCACCGGGCACGATCGGGCTTCGGGGTGGGACGTCGGCGACGCCTTCTCGGCCGTGCCCTCCGACGACCCCAGTGCCGACGGGGTCTACCTCATCGACGCCAAGAACGGCAAGAAGCACCTGGTCGCCAGGGATGCCGAGCAGAAGTGCGTCTGCACGGACAGCACCGAGAGCATCATCATCAACACCGACCAGACGGTGACCTTCACCGCGACCTTCGCCGCGCCTCCCGAGGATGTGACCGCGATGGACGTCTATATCCCGCTGGCCGGGACGTTTAAGAATGTCCCGCTCACCTGAGGTGTTGCTGGCGGCGATGCTGCTGCTGGGCGGCGCGGACCCGGATCCGTCCCCGTCCACGGCCGCCGATCCGGCCTCCATCGCCGTGGCGCCCATCGTCGAGTTGAACGCGTCGATCGTCGGGCTGAACGCGTCGACCCTCGACCTGGAGTTGCCGCTCGCCCGCTTGGACGAGTCCCTCATCGACACCGACCGCCGGATCACGCTGGCCGCCGACGTCCTGTTCGCCTTCGACAAGGCGGATCTGTCGGCCAAGGCGCGTTCCCGCGTCGAGCAGGCCGCGGAGATCCTGAAGGAACGCGCGCCTGGCAAGCGGATCCGCATCGATGGATACACCGACGCCAAGGGTTCGGACGCGTACAACGCCGAACTGTCGCGTAAGCGCGCCGAGGCGGTCCGGGTCGCGCTGGATCCGCTGCTGGAGGGCAGCGGCATGACCCTGGCGGCGGCCGGTCACGGTGCGGCCAAGCCGGTCGCTCCGAACGAGGTGACGGTGGAGGGCCGAGTGGTGGACAACCCCAAGGGGCGCGCCCGCAACCGGCGTGTGGAGATCATCATCCCGCGTTGAGCCGGCACCCGGAACACGGCTCTGCTCAGCCGTTACAGGGCCATGAAGCGGTAGGCGGTGTTCCCGCGTGCCGCCGGGAAGCCTGACGGCTGATCGCGGGAAACGGTGCCCGGCCGGTTTGTGAGTTCCAGCCGGACGCCATCGGCTGTTTCAGGGACGCCTGGCCGTGCGTCGTCACAGGCGGACCCGGTCTCCGCCCTCGGCCCTGGTCCCGGCCCTTCCCGGCCTCCAGCCCCTGGCTTCGGCCTCCGATCCCTTGCCCTCTGCCCCCGGCGGACAGCCACGGGGACCTCGGCGGCGGATGCCACCGCCTCGGCGTGCCCGTCGGCAGAAGAGCCATCGAAGGATCACACCCTTGTGTTCCAACACATACGGGTGTAAACACATATGAAACCAAACCGAAACGGCGGTGAATCAACACCATGTACGCCGAGGAGCGGCAGCAGGAGATCCTGCGGCGCGCCCGGGAGGCCGGGCGGGTGGACGTCATGGCGCTGGCGGAGGAGTTCGCCGTCACCACCGAGACCATCCGCCGTGACCTGACCGCGCTGGAGCGGGCGGGCGTGCTGCGTCGGGTGCACGGCGGCGCCATCCCCGTGGAGCGGCTGGGCTTCGAGCCGGCCCTGGCCGCCAGGGACGAGGTGATGACCGCCGAGAAGGAGCGCATCGCCAAGGCCGCCCTCGCCGAGCTCCCGGAGGACGGCGCGGTCATCATCGACGCCGGGACGACCACCGCGCGGCTCGTCCAGGCACTGCCGCCCGACCGGGAGCTCACGGTCATCGTCAACTCCCCGCCCCTGGCGACCGCGCTGGCCGTACGGCCCGGCCTGAACGTGATCATGCTGGGCGGCCGGGTGCGCGGGCGGACGCTGGCCACCGTCGACGACTGGGCCCTGCGCCCGCTCGCGGACCTGCACGTGGACGTGGCGTTCATGGCGGCCAACGGCTGCTCGGTGGACAAGGGCCTCACCACCCCCGACCCGGCCGAGGCCGCGATCAAGCGGGCGATGATCGGCGCGGCGCAGCGGAGCGTGCTGCTCGCCGACCACACCAAGTTCACCAACACCTACCTGGCCCGCTTCGCCACGCTGGCCGAGATCGACCTCGTGATCAGCGACGCCGGCCTGGACGCCGTGACGGCGGCCGAGATCGCGGCGGCCGGGCCCGAGGTGGTGCGCGCATGATCGTGACGCTGACCCTCAACCCCAGCCTGGACCGGACGATCGAGATCGGGTCGCTCGACCGCGGCGCGGTCATCCGCTCCGCGGCCACCCATCTCGACCCGGGCGGCAAGGGGGTGAACGTCTCCCGCGCGCTGCTGGCCAACGCCGTCGGCTCCCGCGCGGTCGTCCCCTACGGGGGAGAGGAGGGCAGGCGGCTGATCTCCCTGCTGTCGGAGGAGGGCATCGACATGGTGACCGTGCCGGTCGCCGGGCCGACCCGTTCCAACATCGCGCTGGCCGAGCCCGACGGCACGGTCACGAAGATCAATGAGCCGGGCACGGCCCTGTCTTCGGCCGAGCTGGACGCCCTCGCCGAGGCGGTGCTCGGCGAGGCGGGTTCCGCGGACTGGGTGGTCGCCTCCGGCAGCCTCCCGCCCGAGGTGCCGGTCGACGTCTACGCCCGCCTCTGCCGCCGCTTCGCCCGCGCGGGCATCCTCGTCGCGGTCGACACCAGCGGGCCCGCCCTGAGGGAGGCGCTGGAGGCGGGGCCCGCGCTCATCAAGCCCAACCGGGAGGAGCTCGCCGAGGCGACCGGCCGGGCGATCACGACGCTCGGCGACGCGATCGAGGCGGCCTCGGCGCTGCGCTCCCGGGGCGCGGGCACGGTCCTGGCCAGTCTCGGGCCCGACGGCGCCGTCCTCCTCGAAGGCGACCAGGTCTGGTACGGCGAGGGCCCGGTCGCCGAACCCCGCAGCACCGTGGGAGCCGGTGACGCCATGCTGGCCGGGTTCCTCGCCGCCGGAGCGCGGGGCGAGGCCGCGCTGGCCGAGGCCCTGGCGTGGGCGACGGCCGCCGTGGGGCTGCCCGGCAGCCGGATGCCCGGTCCGGACGACATCCGCCGCGACCACGTCCGCACCTGCGCGGCCGATCCCGCGCTGCCGCTGCGGTCCGGAGGCTGACTGACCGTGACCGATCCCGCGCTGCCGCTGCGGTCCGGAGGCTGACTGACCGTGACCGATCCCGCGCTGCCGCTGCGGTCCGGAGGCTGACTGACCGTGACCGATCCCGCCCTGCCGCCGCGGTCCGGAGGCTGACGGCCGCCGATCCCGCTCTGCCGCTGTGGTCCGGGGGCCGACAGCGGCGCACCACCACCCCCCCGACCGGCGGCCCCGACACGCCGCCGGTCACCCCGGAAGGAGCACACCGGATGAGCACCGACTACACACCCACCGTCCAGGGGACGGGGGCAAGAGCCACCATCCAGCGTTTCGGCGGGCACCTCGCCGGAATGATCATGCCCAACATCGGCGCCTTCATCGCCTGGGGCCTGATCACCGCGCTGTTCATCCCCACGGGCTGGCTGCCCAACGAGACCCTGGCCGCCCTCGTCGAACCGATGGTCAAGGTCCTGATCCCGGTCCTGATCGGCTACACCGGCGGGCGGATGGTCCACGGCCAGCGCGGTGCCGTGGTGGGCGCGGTCGCCACCATGGGCGTGATCGTCGGCGCCGAGGTCCCGATGTTCCTCGGCGCGATGATCATCGGTCCGCTCGCCGCCTACCTGATCAAGTTGGTGGACGGCTTCACCCAGGACCGGACGAAGGCCGGCTTCGAGATGCTGGTGGACAACTTCACCGCGGGCATCGTCGGCGGCGCCATGGCGATCCTGGGCGTCCTGGGCATCGGCCCGGTCATCCAGACGGTGACCAGGGCGGCGGGCGAGGCGGTCGGCTGGCTGGTGGGCAACAACCTGCTCCCGCTGGCCTCGGTCCTGATCGAGCCCGCCAAGGTCCTGTTCCTCAACAACGCCATCAACCACGGCGTGCTCAGCCCGCTGGGCGTGGCCGAGGCCGCCGAGAGCGGCAAGTCCATCCTGTTCATGCTGGAGAGCAACCCCGGCCCCGGTCTCGGACTGCTGCTCGCCTTCCTGTTCTTCGGCCCCCGGGCGCTGCGTCCCAGCACCCCCGCCGCGATGATCATCCACTTCTTCGGCGGCATCCACGAGATCTACTTCCCGTACGTCCTCATGAAGCCGCGCGTGATCCTCGCGGTCATCGCCGGCGGCGCGGCGGGGGTCTTCACCTTCATCGTCACCGGCGCCGGCCTGGTGGCCCCGCCGTCCCCGGGCAGCGTCTTCGCCTACTTCGCGGTGACCCCCAGGGGCGGCTGGTTCGCCTCCGCGGCCGGGATCGTCGTCGCCACGATCGTGTCCTTCGCGGTCGCGGCGGTGCTGCTGGGCTTCGGCCGGGGCGAGAAGGACGCGGACCCGGGCGCGGACCCCGGCACGAACGCGGATCCGGGCACGGAGGCGACCGTTCCCGCCACCTCATCCGCCACCAAGGAGGCATGACCCATGGCCGGCATCGACGGCAAGGACATCCGCAAGATCGTTGTGGCCTGCGACGCGGGCATGGGCAGCAGCGTCATGCTCGCCACCCAGGTCCGCCGCCAGCTCAAGGGGGCGGGGGTGGAGGTGGTGCACACCCCGGTCAACTCCATTCCCGGCGACGCCGACGTGGTGCTCTGCCACGCGGGACTGGCCGACCGTGCCAGGGCCGCGGCCCCGGGCACCGTACTGGTCCCCTTCCAGGTCTTCATCGGCGACCCCGCCGTGACGCGGCTCGTCGACACCATCAAGAAGGGCGGGACCGTCGGTGGCTGAGACCGCGCCCCTTCCCCTCGACCCGCGCGCCGTACGGCTCACCGCCTCGGCGACCGGCCGGGACGACGCGATCCTGCAGTGCGGCCGGGCACTGCAGGAGGTCGGCGCGGTCGAGGCCCCCTACCTCGACGCCATGCTGGAGCGCGAGCGCGCGGTCTCGACCTACATGGGTGAGGGGGTCGCGATCCCGCACGGCACCCTGAAGGCCAAGGAGGTCGTCAGGCACGACGCCCTCTGCGTGCTGCGCTTCCCGGACGGCGTCGACTGGGACGGCGAGCGGGTGACGGTGTGCGTCGGCATCGCCGCCCGCGGCGACGGCCATCTGCGGCTGCTCTCCGCGCTCGCCCGGATCCTGATGGACCCCGAGCGCGCCCGTGCGCTCCGCGAGGCGGATGAGGTCGCCGAGGTGCTGCGCCTGCTGGAACCGATCGAGGAGGAAGAATGAAGGTCGCCCGTTTCCACGCCCCCGGTGACATCCGGGTCGAGGACGCCGACGAACCCGTCGCCGGGCCCGGGGAACTCAGGATCCGCGTGCGCAACTGCTCCACCTGCGGCACCGACGCCAAGATCCTCAGGTACGGCCATCACCACATCAGGCCGCCGAGGGTCATGGGCCACGAGATCGCCGGGGAGGTGGTCGACGGGACGGGCGACTGGGCGCCGGGCGACCGGGTGCAGGTGATCGCCGCCATCCCCTGCGGCCGGTGCGGCGAGTGCCTCCGGGGACGGATGACGGTCTGCCCGAACCAGGAGTCGATGGGCTACCACTACGACGGCGGCTTCGCCGAGTACATGGTGGCGCCCGAGAAGGTCCTGGCCGTGGACGGCGTCAACCGCATCCCCGAAGGGGTCGGCTTCGCCGAGGCGTCGGTGGCCGAGCCGCTCGCCTGCGTGCTCAACGGCCAGGAGCTGGCCCGGGTCGGCGAGGGCGACGACGTGGTGGTCATGGGCTCGGGTCCCATCGGCTGCCTCCACGTACGGCTGGCCCGCTCGCGCGGAGCCGCCCGGGTGTTCCTCGTCGACGTCAACGCCGGACGGCTGGAGGCGGCGGCGTCGCTGGTACGGCCGGACGCCGCCGTGCACAGCGGGGACGGCTCCGGGGACGTGGTGGACCAGGTGCTCAAGCTGACCGAAGGCCGGGGCGCCGACGTCGTCATCACCGCCGCGGCCTCCGGCGCGGCCCAGGAGCAGGCGCTGCGGATGGCGGCCCGGCAGGGGCGGATCAGCTTCTTCGGCGGCCTGCCCAAGGACGATCCGATCATCCGGTGCGACTCCAACCTGGTGCACTACCGGGAGCTGACCATCGTCGGCGCCAACGGGTCCAGCCCGGCGCACAACGCCCAGGCCCTGCGGCTGATCGCCGACGGGAAGGTCCCCGTCGCGGATCTGATCACCCATCGGCTGCCGCTCCCGGAGGTCCTCGACGGGATCGGCATCGTCAGCCGCGGCGAGGCGATCAAGGTCACCGTCGAGCCCTGACCTGCCCCGGCCGGCCCCGGTCGGAGCGCCGGCCTCGGTCCCGGCCCGCACCGTCCCCCTCGATCCCCCTCGACCCGGCCGGCCGCCCCTTGGCCCCGGCCGGCGTTTCCCCGCCCCCGCCAGAGAGGAAGTCCGGACATGCCGGAAAGGACAGTCGTCATCGCCTCGCGTACGGGTCTGCACGCCCGGCCCGCCAAACTCTTCGTCCAGGCCGCGGCGGCACAGGGGGTGCCGGTGCGGATCCGGCTCGGCACGGGCAAGCCCGTACCCGCCACCAGCATGCTCGCCGTGATGGCCCTCGGAGCGGGACACGGCGCCGAGGTCGTGCTGGAGGCCGAGGGGCCGGGCGCGGACGCCGCGCTCGACTCCCTGGCCGGGCTCCTCTCCCGCGACCTCGACGCCGAGGAGGCGCCCGATGCCTGACCCGACGCCCACGTCCGTCCCCGTATCCGTGCCCGGGACGTTGCGCGGGCTGGGCGTCGGTCCCGGACGGGCCGCGGGTCCGGTCCTCCGGATGGCGGGCCCGCCCCCGCTCCCCGCCCCGGTCCGGGGCGCCGACCCGGACCGGGAACGCGGTGAGGCGCTGCGCGCGCTGGCGGCCGTCGCCTCGGAGCTGGAGGGCCGGGCCGCGGCCGCGTCCGACCCGGCCGCGAGCGCGATCCTGGAGGCGCAGTCGTTCATCGCCGCCGACCCGGGCCTGCTGGAGTCGGTGGAGGGGAACGTCGCGGCGGGGATGGACGCCGCCCACGCCGTCGACGCCGCCTGCGCCGGCTACCGGGAGGCGCTGCTGGCGGCCGGCGGCCTGATCGCCGAGCGCGCCGCCGATCTCGATGACATCCGTAACCGGGCCGTCGCCGAGGTTCTGGGCCTCCCCGTGCCGGGCGTCCCCGATCCCGGCCACCCGTTCGTCCTCGTCGCCGACGACCTCGCCCCCGCCGACACGGCGGGACTCGACACCGGCACCGTGCTCGCCCTGGTCACCGAGCGGGGCGGGCCGACCAGCCACACCGCGATCCTCGCCCGCGCGCTCGGCCTGCCCGCCGTGGTCTCCTGCCCGGGTGCCATGAGCATCGGCGAGGGGACCCGGGTGGCGGTCGACGGGACCACCGGGGAGGTCCGTACCGGCATCGGGGAGGAGGAGGCCGCGGAGATACGGCGGCGCGCCACCGCCGACCGTCTCCGGCGGGCCGCGAGCGGCGGCCCCGGCCGGACCGCCGACGGCCACCCGGTCGAGCTCCTGCTCAACATCGGCTCCGCCGCCGACCTGCGACCGGAGGCGGAGGCCGAGGGGGTGGGGCTCTTCCGCACCGAGTTCCTCTTCCTCGACCGCAGGGAGGCCCCGGGCTTCGACGAGCAGGTCGCGGCGTACGAGGAGGTCTTCCGGGCCTTCCCGGGCGGCAAGGTCGTCGTCCGCACGCTCGACGCGGGGTCGGACAAGCCGTTGCCGTTCCTCGGGGTGGGCCGGGAGCCCAACCCCGCGCTGGGCGTCCGGGGACTGCGCGTCGCGCGCGGGCGGCCCGCCGTACTCGACGTCCAGCTCGACGCGATCGCCGAGGCGGCCCGGCGGTGCGGCGCGGAGCCGTGGGTGATGGCGCCGATGGTCTCCACCGTGGCCGAGGCGGACGACTTCGCCGGGCGGGCGCGGGCGCGGGGGATCACCCGCGTCGGAGCGATGATCGAGGTCCCGGCCGCCGCGCTCCGGGCGGACCGCCTGCTGGAGCGGCTCGACTTCCTCAGTATCGGCACCAACGACCTCAGCCAGTACGCCTTCGCCGCGGACCGCCAGCACGGCGAGCTCGCCGATCTGCTCGACCCCTGGCAGCCGGGGCTCCTGCGACTGGTCTCCGAGTGCGCGCGGGCCGGGCGGGCGGCGGGCAAGCCCGTCGGGGTGTGCGGGGAGGCCGCGGCCGACCCCCTTCTCGCTCCCGTGCTGGTCGGGCTGGGCGTCACCAGCCTGTCCATGTCGGCGCCGGGTGTCGCGCAGGTCCGGGACGCCCTGGCCCTCCGCTCTCTGGAACGCTGCCGGAACGACGCCCGGACCGCCCTGGAGGCCGACGACCCCGTACAGGCCCGGCAGGCGGTCGCCGCGGGCGGACCACCGTGAACCGATCACCCGGCCGGTCGTCGCCCCAGCGGGAACGCGGCGACGGTGTGCCAGGAACCGGGCTCCCGCGAGCCGCTGATGAGCAGGACGTCCTCGACCGCGGCGCGGATCGGCGGGTGCGCGGAGACGGTCCGCGGCCCCTCGCCACGGTGAGGATCCGCAGAACAGAGCCTAGAGCGCGGGTGCGGACGCCTCGCGGGCGGAGACGAGGACGTCGAGGACGGCTCGCGTCTGGGACCAGGGGACCGGGCTCGGAGCGCCCTTGATCATCGCGAGGAACGCCTCGATGACGCCCTCGTAGCCGAGGTCGCGAGCCGGCGTCGCGCCGCCCTCGATGAGGACGGACTCACTGCCGTCGCGCCGGTGGAGCACGATCTCGTACGACTCGGTGTCCGACACGCCCAGGACCTCGACCGTTCCCGGGACGCCGTTCGCCCAGCGCATCGCGAGCACCCCGGTGTCCTCCGAGCGCAGCCCCTCGTACGCGCGGATCGACCCGGCGGCGCCGGCGAGCCGTACGTCGGGCCCGAGCAGTGCTACGAGCAGCTCCACCCCGTGCACGCCCATGGTGACGAGCGTGCCGCCGCCCTCGCCGGGCGTGTCCTGCCAGGGGTTGTAACCGGTGGCCCACAGTCCCACGTCGTGCCGTACGGTCACCCGGACCGCGAGGACACCCGTGAGATCCACCCCGGCGGCGGTGAACGCCGGGGCGAAGCGCAGCACGGACGTGGACATGACCCGGTCGGCGACCGGCGTGACCAGCCGGTCCACGGCGTCGAGCTGGGCGCGGGTGGCCGCGGCGGGTTTGTTGACGAAGACCGGAGCGCCCGTGTCCAGCACGGCCGCGAGCGCGTCCGGCACCCGCGGTCCCGGGACGGTCAGCACGACACCGTCCGGCCGGGTGGCGAGCAGGTCCGCGAGGCCGCCGGCCACCGTCGCCCGCGGGTGTTCGTCGGTGAACACCCGCAGGCGCTCCGGATCCGGCTCCCAGACCACCAGGTCGGCGTGGCGCCCGAGACTGCGGGCGTCGGCGTACGGGTGGCTGGTGGCCAGACCGGCCAGGGCGATGAGCACGGGACTCAGGATAGAGGAGGCGTCACGGCCGGTACCGGTACAGGCGGGGCCCTTCGGCGAAGTGGACGTCACCGGAGGAGTGCACCGCCAGGTGCTGGAACGCGCCCTTCTTCAGCGTCACGTGCCTGAGGCTGCGCGGGTCGAGCGAGAACAGCTCCCGGCCCGCGTGGGTGCCGTACAGCAGCCGGTCGACCGGGTCGAAGGCGAGCTGGCCGCCGGCGCTCCGGCTGTCCGACAGGGCGACGCGGCCGATGACGCGGCGCGCGCGCACCTCGACCGAGAAGACCTCGCCGCCCGCGATGCCCCACAGGCGACCGCGGTCGTCGAAGGTCAGCGCGGGGATGGCCGGCTTGCCGGGCGCGGGGACGATGTCCCACAGCAGCCGGTTCTCCGCGACCGACCAGGCGAAGAGCCGCGCCTCGGTCTGGGTCGGCTCGGTGGCCGACTGGCCGCCGTAGATGGAGGTGCCGCCGTAGAGGACGCCGTCGCGGTAGGCGAGGGAGACGATGCTCTGATCCTTGATCAGATTGCGTTCGGTGTGCTTGAGACCGCCGGTCGCCGGGTCCCAGATCGCCAGGACGCCGCCGAGCCGCCCCAGGTCGGGCATGGTCCCGGCCGCCAAGTAGCGTCCGGCCGAGACCAGCGCGCGCGGGCGGATCTGCTTGTCCGCCGCGAAGTCGAACAGCCGGGCCGGGTTGGCCGCCGGGCCGGGTTCGGGGCTCGGCGAGTACTCGGTGCTGTTCCACGGCAGCGCCGGGTCGTAGGCGTACACCCGGGCCTGGGGGTAGGCGCCGACGTAGAGCTTCCCGGCGTGGGAGGTCATGGCCTCGCTCTGGGAGAAGGTGTGGAACTCCTCCCGCGCTCCCGTCACCGGGTCGAGCGCGGCGAAGCCGCCGTTGAGGAAGCCGCCCGTGTAGACGCGCCCGTCCGGGCCCTCCGCGATCGCGGTGATGTCGATGGGCTCGCCGGGGATGTCCGTCTGGACGAATGATTTCGCCCCGGTCTGGGGGTTGTACCGGAACTCCAGGCCCCGCCAGAGCAGACCGACCAGGCTCCTGCCCGGGTAGCCGTCGATGCCGAGCTCGGCCCAGCCGATCCCTCGGCTGTTGGCGACCCGGCCGGTGATCGGCATCCCGGTGGAGGTGACGGCGCGCGTCGCCGGGTCGTATCGGACGAGCTCGCCGGACTTGACGAGGTAGACCCCGCCGCGCTCGTCGGGGGCGGACACGTCCAGGCCGTGCGCCGCGTCGAGCGTGTCGGTCCACGCCCCGGCCGCGAGGTCGTACACGCGCAGGGAGCCGGGTGACGCGTCACCGAACCGGACGTAAAGATGATCACCGCTGACGTTCACGTCGTACGCCCACTTGCCGGCCGGGTCGAGGCCGCCGGGGGTGGGCAGGCTGCGAACGCTTCCGGTCGCGGCGTCCACCGCGAGGACCGCGGCCGGAGCCTCGGTGCCCACGTAGATCGTGCCGTCGTGCACGGCGATGCTGCGGGTGTAGTCGTGGGTGGGCGAGAGCCTGCCGTAGTCGCGGAAGCCGGTCGCGGGGTTGTAGGCGAACAGCCGCCCGCCGGGCGAGGTGCCGCCGTAGACGGTGCCGTCGGGCCCGGCCGCGAGGGACCAGACGAAGTCGTCCGACGCGATCGGGCGTCCGAGGTCCTGGACCCCGCCGGCCTCGGTCCACCGGTAGAGCCGGCCGTCGCCGTACGAGCCGACGTAGACGTCCCCGGCGGGGGTCGCCTCGACGGCGTAGGAGCCGCCCGCGCCCGGCAGGTCGTAGCGGGCGAGCACCTCGCCGGTCGCGGGGTCGACCGCGTTGAGCCGGGCGGGGGTGCCCGAGGACGCGCTCCACAGCACGGTCCGGCCGCCCGGTCCGGGGGCGACCGTCCCGCCGATGAGCAGGACGTCCTGGAGGGGGACGCCGAGGTCCTCGATCGTCCCGGCGTCGGCGGCGGCCGGGGAGGCCGTGAGCAGCCCGGCCGCCAGGAGGCAGGCGAGCAGGGATCTCCAGGTGCGGTTCATGTTCTCCGTCCGGGGGGTGTCAGCAGAGACGGTAGGTGTGGAAGTTCTCGTTGCGCGAGAGGTACATGTGTCCGTCGGGTCCCTTGAGCAGGAGCGAGATCGGGCGCGCGATGAGGGTGAAGGAGAGGGTGGCCCGGTCGATCCGGTAGGCCTTGCCCTGGGCCTTGCCGTAGAGGCGGCCGTCGGAGCCGAGGGTGATGGCGGTGTCGAGCCAGACCTGGGTCTGGGAGCCCCACGCGTAGGTCTGGTGCCTGGCCGTACGGAGGGTCGTTCCGGTGGCCGGGTCCATCTCGAAGACCGCGTCGGGGGTCAGGCCCCACAGCATGCCCCGGTCGTCGAAGGTGATGGAACCGAGCGCGAGGTCGCCGGGGACGGGTGCGGTCCGCCACAGCACCTTGTCGGTGGCGATGTCATAGGCGAAGACGTACGCCGCCGTGTCCTGCGGCACGCCGGTGGCGCCGAAGGCGGAGGTCGCGCCGTAGAGGACGCCGTCACGGTGGGCGAGACCGATGACGCTGTGGCCCGGGACGATGTTCCGCCTGATGACGGCCTCGCCGGTCTCCGGGTCGAGCAGGCCGAGCGCGCCGCCCACGGTCCCGGCCTTGGGAACGGTGCCGAAGGCCAGCCGGTCGCCCGCCGAGACCATCGCGAACGGGCGGTCCTGCTCATGGTCGGCCAGGTTGAGCAGCAGCCGGGGCTGGGAGCCGTCCCATTCGTAGATCCGGGCCCACGGGTAGACGCCCAGGTAGAGCTTGCCCTTGTGGGTGACCATCCCCTCGCTCTGGCCGACGTTGGGCCAGAACTGCGACTCCCCGGTGGCCGGGTCGTAGGCGGCCAGGCCGCCGGTGAAGAAGCCGCCGGCGTAGATCCGCTGGTCCGGTCCGACCGTCATGGAGCGGATGCTCACCGGCTGCCCGGTCAGCGTGGCGTCCAGCAGCTCGCCCCGGCGGGTCTTCCGGTCGTAGTGCCAGATGCGGCCGGTCGAGCTGGTCCCGATGAGGGTGGTGCCGGACCAGCCCAGGACCCTTGCCGCGCCGCCGCCGAAGTCGGTGAAGCCGGTGCGGGTGATCTTCTCGGTCTTCAGGTCGTAGGCGACGAGTTCGTCGTGCTGGACCAGGTAGACCTGGTGGCCGTGCCGTCCGCCGCCCACGGTGAGGCTGTCGACGTCGTCCACCAGGTCGGTCCAGGCGCCCGAGGCGAGGTCGTAGACGCCCATCGGGTTGCCGTCGGTGGAGGTGGCGAACCGGACGAGCAGGTGGTGGCCGACGACGTCCAGGTCGTAGGCGGTGCCGTGGCCCTCGATCGGCGGTTCGATGACGGCGGTGGTCGTGCCGTCCTTGACGACGGCGACCTTCATGCTCTGCGCGCCGACGCCCGCGTACACCGTGCCGTCCTCGCCGACGGCCAGGTCGCGGACGTACTGCTCGCCGGGGACGGGGCTGCCGAGGTCGGTCGTCTCGCCGGTGGCCGTGTCGTGGCGGAAGAGCCTGCCGGAGGGCGAGGTGCCGCCGTAGACGGATGTGCCGTCGGCGGCGACCGTCCAGACGAAGGTCTCACCGGCGATCGGGACGCCCAGCTCGCTGACCGTTTCGGTGTCCGGCGCGTACCGGAACAGCCGTCCCATCGCGTCCGCCGCCGCGTTGTACGAGCCGACGTACACCGAGTGGTCGGGCGTGACGGTCACGGCCCACGAGCCGAGCGCCCGCGGGAGCGGGCGCTCGGCGACGAGGCGGCCGTCGAGCGCGTCCCGGACCCCGAGGATCGCGGGCCCGGACGCGCTGGAGGTGACGGAGTAGACGCGCGGACCGCCGGGCGCGTCCGGGTCGTAGGCGGCGCCCGCGGTGGTGGCGCCGCTCAGCGGGAGCCTGCCGAGGGTGGTGAATCCGCACCCCGTGGGCGGCGCGGCGGCCGCCCGGGCGGGGGCCGGTGGGCTGAGCGGGGACAGAGGGGAGATGGGGGAGAGCGGCGTGAGCGCGAGGACGAGCGCGAGCGCCGCGGCCCGCCCCGCGCGTGATCGGAAAGCCGGCATGCGGTTCTCCTTTTCCAGTGAAGGCACCGGAGGGCACCGGGGGAGTGTCCTGCCGGTGACGAGCGGGTTGCCGCCCCCGCCCGGCCGCGCCGGCGTCACGCCAGCACCTTGTGCAGGGCTTCGACGAGGTCGGCGGGGTCGTCCATGAGCATGTTCTGGCGGACCCAGACCACGGTCCGGGCCGCCTCCTCCGCGGCCGGGCAGGGCTCGGCCCGTGCCGCGTGGAGGGCGTCCAGGGTGCCCAGGGGCGGGTATCCGGCCTCCAGCGGCACGCCCTCGGCGGCCATGGCGGCCAGCAGCCGGGCCCGGTCCACCGACGGGTCGTGGCGGAGCATGAGGAGGTGGCGCGAGTCGCGGGTGGTGCCGGGCGGTGCGGGCACCGCGCTGACGGGCAGGCCGGTGAGGTCGAGCGCGCGGCAGAACGCCTCCCGCCGGTCGATCTCCGCGTCGAGCCGGTCGAGCCAGGGCAGCAGGAGAGCGGCCTGGATGTCCGTCAGCCGCAGGTTCCAGCCGACGGCGGGATGGCCGTACCATTCGCCGCCGATGGCGCGGCCGACGTTGCAGGCCGACCAGATCGCCGCGTGCGCCGCCGCGTCGCGGCAGACGATGAGGCCGCCCTCGCCGGCGGTCATGGCCTTGCTCGACTGGAAGCTGAACACCCCGGCGTCCCCCAGGCCCCCCACCGGCCTGCCGCGGTACTCCGCGCCGTGGGCCTGCGCGGCGTCCTCGATGACCTTCAGCCCGTGCCGTGCGGCCACCGCGGTGATCTCGTCCATCTCCGCCGGGCCGCCGGCCAGGTGCACCGGCATGACCGCGGCCGTCCGGCCGGTCACGGCGGCCCCGACGGCGGCGGGGTCGAGGCGCAGGTGGCCGGGGTCCACGTCGACGATGACCGGGGTCGCGCCGGTGAGCAGCACGGACGTGGCCGAGGCGACGAAGGTGTACGCCGGGACGATCACCTCGTCCCCCGGGCCGATCCCGAGTCCCCTCATCGCGGCGAACAGACCGAGGGTGGCGTTGCCCACCGTGACGCCGTACGGGACGCCGGCCCGGCGGGCGAAGGCGGCGGTCAGCTCGGCGCAGACCGGGCCGCCGCCCCACCGGCCGCTGTCGAGCACCTCGGTCACCAGGGCGCGCTGCCGGTCGTCGAGGGGCGGCGGCCACTCGGGCCAGGGCCGGGTGCGGACGGGGACTCCTCCGTCGATGGCGGGTTTCACGGCTGGTTCCTCCCGAGGACGCGTGCGAGGTTGCCGCCGAGGACGCGCGCCCGGTCGTCGTCGGTGAGCGGTGCGAGGGCGGCCCGTCCGAAGCCCTGCCGCAGGTCGAGGAAGCAGGCGTCGGAGCCGTAGATCACCCGGTCCGCCCCGGCCAGCTCGACGAGCCGGGCCGTCCAGCGGCCGGTCATCTTGGAGCCGCAGGTCTCCAGGTAGAGGCTGGGATGTTCGGCCGCGATGCGGGCCGCGCGGGCGAAGCCGTACGGGTGGAGCCCCGCGTGCCCCATCAGCAGCGGGACCCGCGGGTGGCGGCGGGCGACCGTGCCGAACCGCTCCGGGTCGCTCCACGGTGAGTCCGTCTGGCCGTGCGCGAGGACCGGCAGGCCCAGCTCCCAGACGGGTTCGTAGCGCGGGTCGTCCAGGCGGCACTGATGGACGTCCGGGTGGAGTTTGATCCCCCAGATCCCCGGGGAGCCGACCGGGTTGCGCCGGTGCGGGTTGTAGACCTCCCAGACGCCGAAGCGCCCGGGGTGCGCGGCGGCGGCCTCGAAGGCCAGCCGGTTGCCGGTGACCGGGTCGGGGCCGACGGCGAGCAGGTGGCTGACGCCGATGGCGTCGATGCCGAGGCGGTCCATGAGGCCGACCATGCCGTCGGCGGACGGGTCGGGGATGAGGAAGTCGGGCCAGGTGCCGAGGTGCCCGTGGGCGTCCAGGATCATCGGCCCGCCTCCCCGAGCAGATCGCCCCCCGCGGCGATCAGGGCCACGTCGTCCGGGGGGAGGTCCAGGTGGTCGAGGAGGAGACGCGGGCCGCAGTCGTCCATGACGGGCGCCCCGGTGCCGAAGACCAGGCGGCGCGCGCCGAAGCGCTCCGCCAGC
This sequence comes from Streptosporangium sp. NPDC048047, assembly GCF_040653115.1. Taxonomy (NCBI): domain Bacteria; kingdom Bacillati; phylum Actinomycetota; class Actinomycetes; order Streptosporangiales; family Streptosporangiaceae; genus Streptosporangium; species Streptosporangium sp. NPDC048047. The sequence continues at coordinate 20,262 of NZ_JBEZNH010000047.1, forward strand.
CACTCGACCCCGCGCTGGGTGTTCACCGTGCCGATCTCCAGGTAGACGTTGGGGGCCTCCGCCATCAGTTCGGCGACGGCGCGGAGCCGCCGGTAGCCGGGATTGAGGACCAGGAGTTTCGGGACGTGCCGTGAGACCTCGCGGAGCTGGGCCGGGGACGCCTCCTCCAGGTCGACGGCGACGGGAAGCCCCAGGGCGTCCAGCCAGCGCCGCGTCGTCGGCCCGGTCACGTCGAACCGGTGCCGTTCCGGGCAGAGCCGGACCATCGGCACGTCCCACGCCGGCGGCTGCTCCGTCGCCGTCGGCACCAGCACCGGGACGGGAAGGAGCCGGGGGTCGTCCAGCGCGCGGAGCGCACGGTTTCCGTCCTCGGGGTCGCTGTACAGGCTGAGCGTGTGGGTCACCAGGGCGCGATCGACGCCCAGCCGGTCCATGTCGGGCCGTGGGTCCGCCGGCAGGTCGTCGAACGGCACGGGTCCTATGAGCCGGTGGGCATCGATCACTAATTTCGGCATGGGCCGAAACCTAGGTCAGGGTTCCGTGGCGGTCAAGGCCGGGCGGCGCGGGTCGAGCGTCACCTTCGCCAGGTTCCGCCCGACGAGCGTCCAGGCGTCCCAGGAGCCGGGGGCGAAGTGGAGCTGCGGGTTCGTGTACCACTCGTCGCCCAGGCCGGTGGCCAGGAGCCTGGCCGTATCGCCCAGCTCGTACGCGTTGCCGCCGCCGAAGAAGGTCTGCGCGAAGACCCGTCCCCGGTGGACGGTCAGCTCGCCGTACCCGGACAGCGTGCCCCGGTGCCTGATCGTCCGGTCGGCGAGGTCGAGCGCGATCCAGGCGCCGGAGTTCCGCTTGTACACCGCGTACAGCAGCCCGTCGTGGACCTTGACGTCCTGGATCGTGCGGTTGCCGGCGAGCGGTTCCGCCTCCCACAGCACCGTACGGCTGCGCAGGTCGAACGCGGCGATCGAGGCCGACGTCCGGGTCGGGGGCGTGCCCCCGCCGCCGAGCACGTCGCCGCCGAGGTACACGACGCCCGCCTTGGAGTCCACGCTGAGGCTCATCAGGCTCTCGTCGCGGATGACGCCGACGTAGACGTCCATCTTCCCGGTGTCGGGGTCCACCACCGAGAGCGCGCCCTCCAGGGCGGCGCCCAGCGGGGCCGAGGCGACGAGGAGTCTGTCGGTCGCCTCGTCGTACTCCAGGTCCCACGGCCGCTGCTGCCCGTGTCCGAGGAAGCCGAGGCTGCGGACCGAGTCGTCGCGGATGTCGATCGAGATGATCTGCCCGCTGGGGTACATCGCGGCGTAGATCTTGTTGCCGCGCCGGACCAGGTCCTTCGGCTCGCCGGGCACCCGGAAGCGCCGCTTCTCGCCGGTGCGCAGGTCGCGGACGTCCATCCAGAAGTGGCCGCCGACGTAGAGCGCCCGGTTCGGCACGAGCAGCATGCTCTGCGGCCGTTCCGCGCCGGCCGGCAGACCCGCCTCGATCAGGTCGGTGAACCGCGACTTCGCCGTGGGCAGGTCGAGCCGCCAGAGGCCGCCGCTGCCGGCGAAGCCGGTCAGCGTCGGTCCGTCGAGGACCAGCCGCCGGGTCTCGTCGCCGGGCGACGGCGGTTCGGCGATCTTCGTGACCGCGCCGTCCCGGTAGGCGTGGACGGCCCCGTCGGGGCGGGAGGTGATGTAGACGGTGCCGTCCGGCGCGACGGCGAGCGCGTCGAAGCTGCTCAGGCCGGTGTCGACCATCCGGGTGTCCGTGCCGTCCCTGCGCGTGTCGATCAGGACGCCGCCGCTCGCGGCGTACACGCGGTCGCCGCCGAGGGCGATGGCGCCGATGCCGGTGGGCCCCTGGGCCAGTTCCCGGACCGCGCCGGTGGCCCGGTCGATCGCCATCAGCTTGCCCTTGTCGAGGAGCCCGGCGTAGACGGTGGTGTCGTCCGCGGCGACCGTGCGCACGTACCGCTCACCGGCGGCGAGGACCCCGAAGTCGCGCACGGCGCCCGTCGAGGGGACGTACTCCCAGACCCGCCCGCTGGGATAGGTGCCGAGGTAGAGGGTTCCGTCGGGGGCGGCGGCGAGGCTCCAGACGTAACCGCCGTTGGCGCCGAACGAGCGCAGGCGCGCGACCTCGCCGGTCGCCGGGTCGAAGCTGTAGAGGTCGGGGACCGGATAGGTGCCGATGTAGACCTTGCCGCCGGAGACGGCGGTCGCCCACCCTCCCTCCGGCTCGCCCGCGGCGGGGCCGTCCGGCAGCGTGGCGGTGCGGGTCACCTTCCGGGTGGCCAGGTCGATCTCCGCGACCACCGGCGGCTTCTGGCCGCGCGTCACGACGTACGCCTTGCCGTCGGCCACGGCGGCGCCCACGATCGCGCCGGTCAGCGAGGCGGGGCCGTAGGTCTCGTACGCCGGGGCGTCGCGGCCGGCAGCGGAGGCGGGCTGGGCCGCCATCGGAAGTAAGGCCGCAAGCAGAGCCAGTACGACCGCGCGGGCACGGATCATGGCCACACCTCCACAGGTGTTCACTCTTGCCGAATAATGGTCCAGACCGTAACCTTTCCCGCAAGCTCGGTCAATGGGCTGACCGTTTTGCGGTCGCGCCCGTATCCGAAGGGACCCCCCGTATGCTCCCCCGTCGCAGATTCCTCCAGGTCGCCGCCGCTTCGGCGGCCGTCGCCGCATCTCCTCTCGTCCCCGCCTCCGCCGCGCGTGCCGCGGCCGGGGACGTCACCGACCTCGGGCCCGCCAGCGTGGCCAGCCCGCTCGGCAACGGCGTCTTCGTGGGCGGCGTCCTGTACGTCGGCTCCCGCGGCCTGTCGCCGAACGTGGTCGGCGCCTACGACCTCGCCTCCGACAAGATCGTCGCGCACTACGAGATCCCCACGGGGATCGGCGTCTGGGCCATGTGCGCCTCCGGCACCGACGTCTACGTCGCCACCCACGTCCGCTCGGACCTCTACCGGATCGACACGCTCACCGGGAAGGTCACCAAGGTCGGCGAGTATCCCGACCACTACGTCTGGACCATGGCCGCCGCCCCCGACGGCAAGATCTACCTCGGCTGCTCCGAGCCGGGCCGGGTCTGGGAGTACGACCCGGCGACCGGGAAGAGCCGCGACCTCGGACAGCCCGCCCCGGGCGAGGCGTACGTGCGCAGCATCGCGGCCGACGACAGGTACGTCTACTGCGGGATCGGCTCCCACGCCCACCTCATCGCGATCGACCGGGTCACCGGCGAGACCCGCGACCTGCTCCCGGCCGAGGTCGCCTCCCGCGACTGGGTGGCCAGCATGTCGATCTCGGACACCCACGTCGCGGGCGGCCTGAACTCGTTGGCCGAGCTGCTCGTGCTCCGCAAGGACGACCCTTCCGACCACCGCGTCGTCAAGGCCACCGCGGCCGGCGAGAAGTACACGGTCGCCGTGCTGATCCACGAGGACTCCGTCTACTTCGCGGGACGGCCGACCGGCACGTTCTACCGCTACCACCTGGACACCGGCGTCCTCGACGTGCTCGGCGTGCCGTACTTCGAGGCCGCCACGCACCGCATCCTCGCCCACGAGGGCAGGATCTACGGGGTCCAGGACAACGCCGTCTTCGTGTACGACCCGGCGACCGGGGACATCGAGTACCGCAACCTCGTCCAGCGCGGCCTGCGCGCCGCCCCCGAGGAGCCCATGTCCGTGCACAGCGACGGCCGCCGGGTCTACGTCGGCGGCAAGAGCGGCGCCGACGTCCACGACCTCGCGACCGGCGCCGTCACCCGGCTCGGCATCCCCGGCGAGCCGAAGACCCTGGTCACCGTACGGGACCTGACCTACCTGGGCGTCTACACGCAGGCCGCGCTCTACGCGCACCGCGCGGGCGACCCGGAGCCGGACCTGCTGCTGCGCGCCGGCAACCAGCAGGACCGGCCGCGCGACCTCGCCTACGACGAGAGGACCGGGCTGATCGTCATGCCGACGCAGCCGGAGCCGGGCCACGAGAACGGCGCGCTGACCCTTTACTCGGTGAAGGACGGCACCCACGTCACGTACCGGCCGATCGTCGAACGGCAGACCGTGCACGCGGTGACGACCCGGCGCGGCGTCGCCTACCTCGGCACCCAGACGCAGGAGGGCCTCGGGCTGCCGCCGGTCACCACCACGGCCCGGCTGGCCGCCTTCGACCTGACCTCCCGGAAACCGCTCTGGCAGGTCGAGCCGGTGCCCGGCGCGCCCGGCATCACCGGGCTCGACAGCACACCCCACGCCCTGTACGGCATCACGCGCGGCGGCCTGCTGTTCGAGTACGACCTGCGCCGTAAGGCCGTGACCCGCACCCTCCAGGTGAGCACCCGCGGCGGCGACCTGCTGATCGTCGGCCGCACCGCGTACACCGGGGACCGGGACGCCGTGTACGCGGTCGACCTGGACCGCTGGCGGGCCACCGCGCTCGTCACGGGCCTCGCGGGAGAGTGGTTCGGCGGCGAGCCCAAGCTGGCCCTCGACCCCTCCCACCGGGCGCTGTACTCGATCAAGGGCCGTAACCTGATCCGGATCGCCATCTGAGGGGTCCCCGGGCGACCGGGGTCCAGGGCGCCCAGCCTCCGGGACGGCCGAGTTCCGGAGCAGCCGAGTTTCCGAGGAGAGAGACGTGTTCGACGCCCGCAGGCTCATCGACGGGCTGGAGGTGACGCTCGACGCCGACGTCCTCGCCGGGGCCTACCCGGACCGGGACGTGCCCGAGCCCTGGCCGGACCTCCTCGCCGGGAACGGCATCCGGGCGGGCGCCGTGGCGAACCTGCGGGCCGCGCTGTTCGACGTGGTCTCGGGCAACGACGAGATCTCCGGCCTGGCCGCGCCGCACGTGCCGGTCGGCGTGGTGGACCTGCGCGACCCGCTGCGCGCGGCACGCGAGCTGGAGCGCCTGGCCGGGGCCGGACGGCGGGCCGTCCGGCTGTTCCCGGACGAGCAGGGCGTCGAGGCGGGATTCCCGGGCGTCCGGCACGTGGCCCGGCGCGCGGCGGCGCTCGGGCTGACGGTCCTGACGGGCGGCGACGTGCGGCGCTTCTGGCAGCCGTTCGCCGGGCTCGGCGGAAACGTCGTCTTCCTCGACACGCACTTCTACCACCTGGGGGACTTCCTGGTGGCGGCCGCCGACGAGCCCGGCTTCCACACCTCGACGCGCCTGCTCAACTCCCCCGACGCGCTGGAGACCGTCGCCGCCGAACTGGGCGCCGACCGGCTGCTGTTCGGGTCGCGCGCGCCGTACTACGAGCCGGCGGTCCCGCTGCTGCGGCTGGCGACCGGCGGGCTCAGGCCGGAGGAGGTCACGGCCGTGGCCGGGGAGAACGCGCGGAGGCTGCTCACATGATCATCGATGTCCACGCCCACTGGGGCCCGTGGTTCTTCACCATGGACGTGGCCGGGGCCACCCTGCCCGCCATGGACCGCTACGGCATCGACCTGGCCGTCGTCTCGGCGAGCGAGGCCGTCATCTACGACGCCTCGGCGGGAAACCGCGCGCTGGCCGAGGCCCTGCCGGACCGCTGCTACGGCTACGTCACGGTCAACCCGCGCCGCCTGGCCGACGCCGAACGGGACCTGCGGACCCACCTCCCCGGGGGCCGCTTCGTGGGAGTCAAGATCCACACCGACTACACGGGCTCCCCGGTGACCTCCCCGCAGCTGCGCGACGCCCTGGAGCTCGTCGCCGCCCACGGCGTCCCCGCGCTGGTGCACACCTGGGGCACCTCGGTGCTCGACCTGGCCCGGCTCTGCCTCGACATCCCGGGGCTGCGGGTGATCGCCGGTCACATGGGCGCGGACGGCTTCCGCCACGCCGTCGAGGCCGCGCGCTCCTGCGACCGCCTCTACCTGGAGCCGTGCTGGTCCCACTTCCCCGCGGGACGCATCGCCGAGGTGGCCGCCGCGGTGGACCCGCGGCAGCTGCTGTTCGGCACCGACTCGACGCTCATCGACCCCGCCTCCGCCTACGGCTCGGTCGCCGCGGCGAACCTGCCCACCGACGTGGCCGAGCTGGTCGCCTGGCGCAACGCGGCCGGTCTGTTCGGCCTGCCGGTCGGCTGATCCGCTCCGTCCCGCCCGTCCCGCCCGCGCCGGCCGGTCACCGGCGGAGCCGCCCGGCGGTCCCCAGCACCGCCGCGCGCTCCCCGGCGGGCAGCGGCGGCCCGTACGGGTCCACGGCATGGGACTCGGGGACGCGCCCCTCGGCGGCGGCCAGCCACAGCATGCGCTGGACGTACCCCTCCACGGGCTCGGCGAAGGTGACCTCGGCGAGCCGGTCCAGCCGTCCCGACGCCTCCTCGAACGCCCGCAGCCCGGAGCCGCGGTGGGCCCGCAGGACGTCAGCCGTCACGCCGACGCTCGCCGCCGCGACGCCCACGAGCGCCGCCTGCGCGCCCCAGAGCAGTGAGGGGCCGAACATCCGGTCCTCGCCGGTGACCGCCAGGCGGCCCGCCTCGCGGGTGAGGGCGATGGCCCGCTGGCATCCGACGGCGTCCGCCAGCAGGGCCGTCTTGAGTCCCGCCACCCCCGGATGCGCCAGCAGCTCGCGCATCGTGTCCTCCGGGCACGGCATCGTGTAGAGGTCGAAGGCGATCATCGGCAGGCGGCCCGCCCGCCAGACCGCGTCGTGCAGCGCCACCCGGTCGTGCGCGGACGGGAACACCAGCACGCCGGCGGCCCCCAGCTCCGCGGCCACCCGCGCCTGCTCCGCCGCGACGGCGAGGCCGGCGGGGCCGGCCGTGACGGCGGGGTCGGCGGGGTCGGCGGGGTCGGAGGGGTCGTCCGAGCCGCCCACCCCGACCAGCACGGGGACGCCGAGCGTGACCGCACGGCCGATCACCGCGGCGCGGACCTCCGGCGTCAGGTACGGCCCGCGCCCGGTGTGGGCGAGCACCGCGAGGGCGGACGCGCCGTCGGCCACCAGGCCGGTGAGATAGCGCGAGACGACGTCGAGGTCCACTTCACCGGACGCCGTCATGGGGGTGGCCGCGGCGGCGATCAGCGCGCCCCGCAGCCGATCCCGGAGGTTTCGGGCAGAGATGTCCACCCGGGAGAGCTTATTTCAGCCCGGTCATCGCGATGCTGTTCACCAGGTAGCGCTGCAGCAGGAAGAACACCAGCAGGCACGGCACCACGGACACCGCCGCCGACGCCATGAGCACCGACAGCTGCACCTCCTCGGTGCGCAGCGTGGACAGGCCCACGGTCAGCGTGCGGGTGGCGTCGCTCTGCCCGACGACCAGCGGCCACAGGAAGTCGTTCCAGTGCCACAGGAAGACGAAGACGCCCAGCGTGGCCAGGACCGGCCTGGTCAGCGGCAGCACGATCGTCCAGTAGACCCGCCACTCCGAGGCGCCGTCCACCTTGGCCGCCTCGAACAGTTCGTCCGGCAGGTCCAGGATGAACTGCCGCATCAGGAACACGGCCTGCGCGTTGGCCAGGGTCGGTACGATCAGGCCCCAGAACGTGTCCACCCCGTCCAGGCTGTTGACCAGCACGAACGTCGGGATGAGCGTGGCCTGGAACGGCACCATCATGGTCGCCAGGAACGTCCAGAACATCGCCTCCCGCCCGGGGAAGCGCTTCTTGGCGAAGGCGTACCCGGCCATGGACGAGGTCAGCAGGATGACCACCACGGAGACCACGGCGTAGACCAGCGAGTTGACCGTCCAGGTGATGAACCCGGACGACTCCAGCACCCGCGTGATGTTGTCCAGGGTGAGCGACGAGGGCCACTGTCGCGGCAGGGTCGGCCGGCCGGCCGGGGACAGCGCCACGACGAGCATCGCCACGAACGGGCTCACGGTCAGCACCGAGAGCACCGCGAGCAGTGCCGCCAGCGGCCACCCGGTCCGCCACCGGCGCCTGCGGGCCGCGCGGGCGGTCCCGGCCTCGGTGACGGGACGTGCGGCGGTGAGCGTCATGTGTTCCCCCGGTCCATGAAGCGGCGCTGGACCAGCGAGACGACCAGCACGATCGCGAACAGCACCATGCCCCACGTGGCCGCGTAGCCGAAGTCGAAGGACCGGAAACCGAGGTCGTAGATGCCGTAGATGAGTGTGTAGGTGGCCCTGGCCGGGCCGCCGCCGGTCATCACGTACACGGTGTCGAAGGTCTGGAACGCGCCGATCGTCTCGATCACCATGACGAAGAAGATCGTCGGTTTGAGCAGGGGGAGCGTGATGCGGCGGAAACGCTGCCACGTGCTCGCCCCGTCGACCCTGGCGGCCTCCAGATAGGAGGACGGGATCGACTTCAGCCCGGCCAGCAGGATCAGCATGGAGTAGCCGAAGCCCTTCCACACCGACACCACGGCCAGCGCGGGCAGGACCAGCGACGACTGCTCCAGGAACATCGCCGGGCCGAGCTCGGCCCGGGCCAGCAGGCCGTTGATCAGCCCGTCGAACTCGTAGATCCACCGCCAGATGACGCCGGCGAGCACGAAGCTGGTCACGTACGGCAGGAACAGCATGCCGCGGAACAGCCCGCGCATGAAGACCACCTTGTTGAGCAGCAGCGCCGTGCCGAGCGCCACGAGCAGGGTGAGCGGCACGTAGATCACCGCGTACACGAGCGTGACCCGGAGGCTCAGCCAGAAGTTCACGTCGTCGAGCAGCCGGGCGTAGTTGTCCGCGCCGATGAAGTTCCACTCGCCGCCGATGTTCCAGTCCGTCAGGCTCATCCCCGCCGCGCCCAGCGACGGGAAGATCCGGAAGATCAGGAAGAGCACGAGCGCGGGCAGCACGAACAGCAGTCCGGCGACCGGGTCACGCAGGCGATGACGCACCAGAATCCCTTTCCTCGCTCAGCTGCCGCCGAGCAGTTGGTCGGCCTCCTTCGCCGCCGCGTCGAGCGCGGTCCTGGCGTCCTCCTTGCCGAGCAGCGCCGCCTGGATGTGCGGGGCGAGGACGCCCATCACCTGGCGGGCCTTGGGGTGGGTGTCACCGGGGAAGGCGTACTGCAGGGACTTGGCGAACTCCTTGGAGGACTCCGTCTGGCCGGGCACGGTCACGTCCGTGCGCGCGGGGAAGAAGCCCGACTCCTTGGCCAGTTCGGCGGTCACCGCGGGGGAGGCGACGTACGCGGCGAACTTCTTGGCGGCGTCCTTGTTCTCGGAGTGCCTGGCCAGCACCAGCGCGCCCGGGATGCCGAACGCGATCCGCTTCCTCCCTTCCAGGGGCAGGCCGATCCCGACGTTCTCCGCGCCGATGGCCGTGCCGAGCTGGTCGGCCTGGAGCGCGGTGGCCGCGTGGTACATGGCGGTCCTGCCGCTCGCCAGCGCGCCGCCCTCGATGTCGTTGCCCTTGCTGGCGGTGTTCTCCGGCAGGCCGCCCGCGGCCTTGAGGTCGAGCAGGAGCTGCAGGCTCTCCACGCCCTCCGGCCCGTTGAACGCGACGGATTTCCCGTCGGCGGCGAAGACCGTGCCGCCGTTGGCCCACAGGATCGGGTAAAAGCTCTGGTTGAGGCTGACCTCGGGCTTGCCGGGGTAGTCGAGCACGGCGACCTTCTGGGCGGCCAGTTTGGGGGCGGTCGCCTTCAGCTCGGCCAGCGTCTCCGGCGCCTTGTCGACGCCGGCGTCGGCGAACAGCTTCTTGTTGTAGATGGGGGCGGTGATCGTCTGGTAGATCGGAACGCCGTACAGCTTGCCCCCGACGGTGAGGCCGGTGAGCGCGTTCGGCAGGTAGGCGGCCTTGTCCGGGGCGACCACGTCGTCGACCGCCTCGATCGTGCCCTGCTCGGCGTACTGCGGAAGCTGGTCGGGGCCGAGCACGACCAGGTCGAAGCCCTTCTTCGAGACCAGCGCCGTGGTGACCTTCTCCTGGCGGCCCTCCCACGGCTGCTGGTCGATCTTGACGTCCACCGCGGCGTTCGCGGCCTCGAAGTCCTTCTCGACCTTGCTCCAGAACGCCTGGTTCTTCGCCTGGTCGGAGATCACGGGGTACATCCACAGCGTCACGACGCTCTTGTCCGAGCCGCTGTCGGCTCCGCACCCGGCGGCCGCGAGGCTCAGCGCGGCGGCGACGCCGGCTGCCGTTGCCTTCTTCATCGGCGGCTTCCTTTCCACTTAATACCGGTCCCGGTTAATACCGGTCCCGACCGAAACCTAGTAAGGCCCCGTCCAGCGGTCAATAGGTGATACATGACCGTAACTACGGTCACGCCCGGAACTTCGTCATTTCTTGGATGATCAGATCGACGTGCTCGGACGTGTAGTTCTCGTTCCAGTCGATGACCAGCAACGTACGGTCCACCATGGCCTCGGCCCGCGGGCAGGGGTTCGGCTCGTAGCCGTCCAGGGGGTAGCGGGAGGCGCCGTAGATCGGCGCGTCCCACACCGGCGCCCGGTTCAGCGGTTCGGCGAGGTAGCCGGCCCGCGCGGGGATCCCGGCCGCCGCCAGGTGCGCCGCCAGCTCGGGCGCGTCGCCGCCGGGGCACACGACGGGGAAGAGCCACCAGGAGTGGCCCTCCGGGCGCGGCGGCCGTACCCCCGCGAGGCCGTCCAGCGCCCTGAGCAGCCGTCCGGCGGTGCGGCGGCGGTCGGCGACCACTCCGGGGAGCTTGGCGAGCTGGGCGCGGGCCACGGCGGCCTGCAACTCGGTCATGCGGTAGTTGAGCCCGAAGGCGGCGTGCGACCTCCCGGTCGCGCGGTCCCAGCCCTTGTCGGCGAAGAGCCGCATCCTTCTGGCCAGCCCGTCGTCGTCGGTGATCGTCACCCCGCCGTCCCCGCAGGTGATGTGCTTCCACTGCTGCAGGCTCAGGCAGCCGACCTGGCCGGCGGTTCCGGCGAGCCCTCCGCCGGGGAGCTCGGTCAGCCACGCCTGCGCGCAGTCCTCGATCAGGGTCAGGCCGTGCTCGTCGGCGAGCGCGCGCAACTCACCCACCCTCGCGGGGGCGCCGAACAGGTGGACGGCCATGATCGCCCTCGTCCGGGGGCCGATGAGCTCCGCCACGGCCGCCGGGTCGAGGTTGCCGTCCGCGGGATCCACGTCGGCGAAGACAGGGACGGCGTTCTGCGCCAAGATGGGGGCGACGGTCCCGAAGTCCGTGATCGGGGTCGTTATGATCTCGTCTCCCGGGTCCGGCGCGGCCGCCACGATCGACAGGTGGAGGGCCGCGGTGCCGGAGCTGCAGGTGATCGCGTGGCGGGAGCCGTACATCCGTGCGATCTCGCGCTCCAGCGCCCGCGCCTCGGTGCCCCAGACGGAGTTGAGCATGCCGGAGCGGATCACGCGTTCGGCGGCGGCCACCTCCTCGGCGCCGAGCGTGCGGCCGTCTGCCTCGGCCATGGAAGGAAACTTCACGGAACACCTCACACGATAAGATTGCGGTCGGGGCCGAAACAGGAGAAGGAGACGCGATGGGGACCGTCATCGGGGTCGTCGGCCCGCACGATCTGGTCGACGACGTGGCGGCCGTCTGCGAGGAGCAGCCCGGCGTCAGCACGCTGCGTCTCGACTACGACCATGAGTCGCAGGCGCCCGCGATCGTCGAGGCGCACGCCGCCGCGGTCGAGGGATGGCTGTTCACCGGCATCGTGCCGTACATGCTCTCCCGGGACGCCGAGGTGCTCACCCGTCCCGCCGAATTCGTCGACTATCTCGGCGCGACGCTGCTCAGCGCCCTGGTGCGCCTCCAGCACGAGGGCCAGGACGTCACCCGCCTGTCGATCGACACACTGTCCACCGCCGAGGTCAACGCCACGTTCGCCGAGGCCGGACTGCCCGCCGGCGAGGTGCGCACGCTCCCCTACCGGCCGAAGACGACCTCCCAGCAGGCCGTCGCCTTCCACCGGAAGGGCCCGGCGCACGCGGTGATCACCTGCCTGAGCTCCGTGCACGAGGCCCTCCGCGACGAGATGCACGTGCTGCGCCTGGTGCCGTCCGTCCACTCCGTGCGGGTGGCGCTGCGCCAGCTCCTGCTGAGCGCCGAAGGGCAGGCGCAGGAGGACGCGCAGATCGCGCTCGGCCTCGTCGAGGTGGAGAACGGCGAAGGGCTGCTGCGCGAGGCCGCGGCGCTCGGCGGCACGCTGGCGGCCTTCCGCGGCGGCACGCACCTGCTGGTGACCACCCGCGGCCCCCTGTACGAGGCCACGGGCGGTTTCGCCGGGCTGCCCATGCTGACGCGGCTCGCCACCGACAACGACATGGTCCGTGTCGGTTTCGGCCTGGGCCGTAGCGCGGCGGAAGCGGAGAGCCTGGCCCGCCGCGCGCTGGCCCGGGCCCGCCGGATAGGGCCGGTGGCCGCGGTCCTGTCGCTGCGGGCCGACACCGACATCGTGCTGGAGTCCGCGCCGGTCGCCCGGGCGGAGGAGCAGAGCCTGTCGGTGATCGCCCGGCGGGTGGGACTGTCGGTCTCCACGCTGGAGAGACTCCAGGAGGCGCGGACCGCCGCGGGGGACGAGCCGCTGACGACGCGGGAGATCGCCGACCGCCTCGCCGTTCAGCAGCGCACCGCCCGCCGCATGCTGCACCGCCTGGAACTGGCGGGCCTGGCGGAGCGGACCGGCAACCTCAGCAGCGGCTCCAGTGGACGTCCCCTGACCCTCTACCGCCTCACCCTCTGACCGGGCGGGCGGGGACACCGCCCCGCCCCGCGATCGGAAGGCTATGGACGCCGCCCCGCCCCGCGGCCGGGCGGCCGTGGAGCGGAGGGGGGCCGGGCGGGCGGACACGGCCTCAGGAGAGCCAGCGGCCCAGGCCGTCCGCGACGAACTCGTCGTCCCGGAGCCAGGGGTAGGCGGCCCAGACCCGGTCGATCTCGGCCAGCTGGCCCGGCGAGAGGTCCTCGGCCGGGTCGAGGCACCAGCGTCCCGCCAGCAGGCCCTGGCGGCGCAGCACCTCGTGGATGCCCGGGATGCACCCGTGGAAGCCGTTGGCCGAGTCGAAGATGGCGGCGTTCGCGTCGGTCAGGTGACCGTCGAGGCCGAGCAGCCGCCGCACCGCCGCGTCGTCCCCGCCCCGCGCGAGCCTGGCCTCCTCCAGCAGTTCCACGGCCCGCCGCACCCACACGGCCCACTGGCCGAGCAGCCCGCCGACGAACTCGACCTCCACCTCGCGGCCGTCCACCACCACCCGATGCCCGGTTATGAGGTCGGCGAGGATGTGGTCGTCGTTGCCGGTGTAGAGAGCCACCTCGCCGGCCCGCCCGGCCCGCACGACGCCGTGCAGGACGTCCAGCGTGCGGTAACGGTCGAAGGGGGCGACCTTGATGCCCACCACGGACTCCACGGAGGCCAGCCGGGTCCAGAAGTCCCGCGACAGGGGCCGTCCGCCCACGGCCGGCTGGAGATAGAAGCCGATCACCGGCAGCACCTCGCCGACGGCCCTGGCCCGTTCGACGAGCGCGTCCTCGTCCAGCTCGCGGTGCGGGCTGAGCAGCACCATGTGGTAGCCGAGCGACCTGGCCAGCTCCGCCTCCGCCACGGCCTGCGCCGTGGGCCCGGTCGCCCCGGCCACCAGAACGACCTCGCGATCGGACTCCCCGGCGGTCCGCGCCGCCAGTTCGAGCACGGGAGCCAGCAGGCCGGTGCCGTGGATGGCGAACTGCGTCGTGTGCACGCCCACCGCCAGCCCGCCCGCGCCCGCCTCGACGTAGTAGCGGGTCAGCGCCCGCTGACGCCGCTCATCCAGCCTCCGGTCCTCGGTGAGCGCGAGCGGGTGCGCCGGGATCACCAGGCCGCGCCGGAACAGGTCGCGTACGGACGTCTGCGCCTCCGAAACCATGCTGAGCACGTGAGGGCCCCCTTCGAACGGTTGAGATGGCATGCGGGTCAGAAGCGCCCGTCGCGGCGCTCGAACTTGGTGGGTTTGCCGAGCAGCGGCCCGCCGTCCGCCACCCACCGCGCCGTGTGCTCGATGAGCTCGGCCGGGGTCAGCTCCGGGTAGCCGAACAACCGGTGGCAGCGCCCCGCGTTCGACAGCAGCGCGGTCGGCGCCTCCTCCCCGGTGAAGACGGGCTCCCTGCCCAGCGCCGCGCCGAGGGCCAGCGCGGCCTGCCGTACGGAGATCGTCTCGGGCCCGGTCACGTTCAGCACGTACGGCGGCGCGGAGGCCAGCGACAGCGACCGGAGCACGACCTCGTTGGCGTATCCCTGCCAGACCACGTTGACCTGCCCGGTCGCCAGGTCGACGGGCTCGCCCGCCAGGATCCGCTGCGCCAGGTCGACGAGCACGCCGTAGCGCAGTTCGACCGCGTAGTTGAGGCGGATCAGCGACATCGGCGTGCCGTGGGTCTCGGAGAAGTGCGTCAGCACCCGCTCGCGGCCCAGGCAGCTCATCGCGTACTCGCCCACCGGGCCCTCCGGCGAGTCCTCCGTGCTGCCGCCACCGGTGACGGGGACGAGCGGGTAGACGTTCCCGGTGGACAGGGCGGCGATCCTGCTGCCCCGGAACCGGTCGGCGACCCGGCCGGGCAGGTACGTGTTGGTGAACCAGGTGGTGTGCTCGCGTCCCTGGGTGCCGAACTTGGCGCCGACGAGGAAGACGACGTTCTCGGCGTCCGGCAGGTCGCGCAGCGCCCGCTCGTCGGCCACGTCGGCGGGCACCACCGTCACCCCCTCCGCGGCGAGCGCATCGGCGAGCCCCGGCTCGGAGAAGCGTGACACGGCGATGACCCGCCGCCCGCTTCCCGCGGCCCGGCCGGCGTTGAGCGCCAGCCGCACCAGGCTCGGCCCCAGCTTGCCCCCGGCGCCCAGGATCAGGATGTCGCCGTCGAGCCCGCCCAGATCCTCCACGAGCCCGGCGCCCGGCCGCGCCAGCCGCTCCTCGAGTTCCGCCGTCGTCCGCACGCCCGGTCTCCTCTTCTTCGATTTACGGTCCAGACCGTAACCGGCGAAGAGTCGGGCTGTCAACGGATCGGAAGAGGCGGGTGCCCCCGCGGACGGAGAACGACACGCCGGGGACATCCCTCGGCCTCCTGTTCTCGCCTCCCGGTTCCCGGTGGACGGCGACGGCTTCCCGCCCGGTGAACGGGGCCGATCGGTCGCCGGGGAACACCGGGCCGGGACGGTGCGCCCGCCCCGGCCCGGCGGATCGGCCCGCGGGAGGTGATTCCGGGGCGGGCGGGAGACCTCAGCCCTCGAACGTGACCAAGGAGTACCGGTAGGTGGTGGAGCCGTTCTCGTCGCCGGTGTGCGAGCGGCCGGTCATGACCCGGCCGGCGCCCGCCTCCGAGTAGCAGTTGCTCTCCTTCGCACAGCCGCTCGACACCGGGGAGGTGAGCCGCACCTGCCTGCCCTGCCAGTAGATCGCGGCGGTGCGGTACTTCGTGGTGCCGTTCTCGTCGCCGGTGTGCCACCTGCCGGCGATGGCCTGGTCGGGCGGGGCGACGAAGTTCGACCGGCTCTCCCGCTGGCCGGTGTTCCAGTCTCCGAGCAGCACCTGGGCCTGCTCGCCGTTGACCAGGATCCAGCTGCAGTAGTAGGTGGTGGGGCCGTTCTCGTCGCCGGTGTGCATGCGGCCGGTCAGCACCTGGTTGGTCGGGCAGGTGAAGGGGATGCCACGCCATTCCTGAATGGTCTCGGTGTACGAGCGATCGACGCGGATCGTCACCTCCGCGGTGGCCGCCGCCGCCGCGGGGACCGCGGGAAGCACGGTCAGGGCGGCCAGAGCGGCCGCCGCCATCGTGGTGGGCAGAACCTTCTTGGGCATCTCATGTCCTCTTGCTCAGTGGTCTGTCGTCGTCCGGCGCACGACGGAGGGCGTCCGGATCCCACGGCCCGCGCCGTCGCCACGGGACGTGAGGACCCGGCATGCGTGATCGGCGGTGCGCCATCCCCGTTCCCGGCGCCGATTCAGCCCCCCTGCCGCCCGCGAGTGCCGGAGGCCGTCGCGGGGGACGGGTCACATGGTGTCCGGCGCCGCTTCATCGGGTCGTCCCTCCGCAGGGGGATCGCGGGTCCACCGCGGGGGTTACCGTCGGCATTCCGATGAACGATCGCTCGAAGGGCCTTTCGGACTTCTCCGCTGATATCAGTGGGATGAAAAGGGCTCGGCGCTGTCAACCGGACGTCCCCATGCCTCGTCTCTCCTGTGTCCCCCCGTCACCACAGGAGATGTCTTGCGCATCCGTCCCGCTCTCTCGGCCGTCGCCGTGGCCGGCGGCCTGGTCCTGCTCTGCCCACCGGCGCACGCCGCGGCCCCCGAGGCGCGGCGGACGGTCTCCGAGGTACGGCAGGCCGCGGTCCTGGCCACCGACGTCGTCTCATACCGGTGCGAAGTCGCTCCCAGCGGTGAGAAGCAGGACGTCAGGGTCAGGGTCGAGATGGAGATGCCGTCCGACGCCAGGGTGAATGTGCAGACGACCATCCGATGGCGCGGCACCTACGCCGACGAAACCGGTGTGCTGAGGGTGCCCCCCGTGGGACTGCCCGCCGGGACCAGGCTGTACGCGTACGCCTCCATCAGCGGGATCGAGAACCTCACCTCCGCCACCGGGACGGAGGGCCTCGGTGCCCTCAGGGCTGACCAGGCCCTTCAGCTGCCGGAGGGGTGGGTCTCCCTCAAGACCACGCCGAGGAACGCGGGCACCGCGACGGTGAAGCCGGGAGCCATCAACTTCGGGACCGTGTCCAACAGCCCGTTCATCATGTGCGACGTGCTGAACGGCGACGCGCTGAAGACCTACTCCCTCCCCGTCGCCTCGGGGAACGGGCAGCCGGCCGACCCGACCTCGACTCCGGATCCGACCGATCCCCCTCAGGCCACCCCGACCCCGGACCCGACCCGAACCCCGGACCCGACGCCCGAGCCCACCCCCACCGTCACGGTGACCACGGTCGACGAACCGGCGGACTCCGGTTCGGGCACCCCGGATCCGGTGACGGCCGTGGCCGAGGAAGCGGTGGAGCCGGACGGAGGGGTGGACGAGACCCCGTTCGGAGCCGCCGCGACCGGAGGCGGCGGCGAGGCCGGCCCCGACGCGCGGACGTTCGTGGTGGCCGGCTTCCTGCTGACCCTCACCGCGGGCATCGGGCTGCGGTCACGCCGCCGCGGCGTCCTCGACGGGTGACGCGCCCCGGCATCGCGGCGGCACGGCGGAGGGGTGCCGGTGGCGCCGGTGCCGTGCCCGCTCCGGGGCAGGGATCGATGCGTCCTCAGGGCAGGGGGTCGATCATGATGTGCTGGTCGTACTGGGAGAGCTCCTCGCCGCGGTCGGTCAGGATGGGCCACTTGGTGTTCCGGGCGCACCAGACGGCGTGCCCGGCGGTGATGTCCCGTGAACCGTCGAGGATCTCCGCGATATCGCCCACCTTTCCGTAGGTGAAGTCGTCGACCACCACGCCGGGCGTCGTGACCAGCTCGAACAGCTCGACCTGGGTGGATATCGGAGAGATCGACAGCACGGCCGCGAGGCTGGTGGCGGGGATGCATATCCCGCCGCCGCGGAACAGGCACATGGCGGCGATGCTCCGCGAGTACTCGGTCTTCGCCACCGCGATCTCGATCAGGGCGCTGACGTCGAGGACGCGTCCAGGCAGCATGCTCAGCCCCTCCGTACTCGCCGGATGCCGATCTGTCCCCACTCGGTCTCGGTCAACTGCTCGACGCCCAGGGCGTCGGCGGCCCGGTCGAGGTCCTCACGGTGGAGGTTCCAGCGCTGCATCAACGTGATCACCTGCGGCTTGTTGCCGATCTCGCGCTGCAGGGCGGCGTTGATCACATCCGAGATCCTGCTGCCGGTCGCCCGCGCTTTATGAGAAAGCGCCTCATAAGCTGCTTTATCCAGCTCTATCGTGATAGAGGTGTTGGGGTCTGGGGGAATTACTCTTTGTTGCACCTTTCTGTGGTGAAGATGCGCCAGCCACAGAGGGACGGGCTGCGACTCCTGCATGGTTACATCCTGGTCGTCGGGTTTTGGCGTATCCGGGCTTTTGCCGTTTTGCCAGTCCGGTAGGGGATGGGCCATACATCTGACATTAGCTGTGAAACCTCCTGATGGCAGTACTCTCCTTCCAGCCCGATGGCCGGCCGTCGGGACAAAAGGGGCAGTGCCGGTCACCTCGGCGGGATGTCAGGACTCCTGGGCGGGCGGCGCGGAGGTGGGATCGGACGGCGGCGCCGACGGATCGGAGGAGGGGCCGCCGTCCGAGGAAGGTCCGTTGTTCGAGGAGGGCCCGGAGGGGGGACCCGCCGGATCCGAGGAAGGTCCGGAGGACGGTCCCCCCGGATCCGAAGAGGGGGCGTTCGAGGAGGAACCGTTCGTGGGAGGGCCGGAGGGGGGATCCCCCGGATCCGTGGAGGGGCCGGTGGACGGGTCCGCGGGGTCCGGGGAGGAATCGGGCGCGGGTCCCGGGGACGGATCCGCCGGGCTCGCCGGATCGGCCGGGTCCGGTACGGCGGCGCCGCACAGCCCCGCGCCCTGCCGTTCCCGCGCGATCTGGTCGGCCGTCTTCGTCCGGTACTCCTCCCGCTCCTGCGGTGACGGCGCGTACCGCCACGAGCCCTCCTCGAAGCGGAACCCGAAACCCGTCGTGGTGCCGGACCGGACCGCCCGGACCGTGGCGTCGTCGCCGTGGACCTCGACGGAGCCGATCGTGAACGCGGCGCCCGGCGGCAGACCGGCGGAGGAGGGGTCGCCGGACGGGGCGTCGTCCGTGAGCGGCGGGCACAGCCGGAACAGCCGGATGTAGTCCTCGCGCTCGATCAGATCCTTGGCCCCGGTGCTCCACAGGTCCCAGAAGTCGCCGTAGGAGCCGCTGGCGTAGGCGTCGAGGATGGGCTGGACGTTCCGGCGGACCTCCTCCTCGGAGTGCGCGGCCCCGCCGGTGGCCGAGGCGCTCCGCACCGGGGCGGGCGGGTCGAGCACCGTCACCATGGTGACGACGGCGCCGATCACCAGGCCGACCGCCAGGAGCACGATCACCGCGAGTCCCCGGCCCGTCTCGTCCGAGGGCCGGCCGTACCGCGGGGGGTGGCCCACGTGAGGTCTCCGGAGGGGAGGGGAAAGCGGACGGACGCGATCGTACCCCGTCCCGGTCATCCGTCCGGGGAATCGGGCGAAACCGGCGAACGGGTCGGCGGGTGAACCGCAGGGGCTGAATAATGCGCCGGTGGGTGAGACGATCGGTGCGGCCGCGGCCGTCTTCGCGGGGACCAACATCGACGACATCGTCATCCTGACGGTGCTGTTCCTGACCTCCCGGGCGGGTGGCGCGCTCCGTCCCCGGCACATCGTCGCGGGCCA
Source organism: Streptosporangium sp. NPDC048047 (assembly GCF_040653115.1). Lineage (NCBI taxonomy): Bacteria > Bacillati > Actinomycetota > Actinomycetes > Streptosporangiales > Streptosporangiaceae > Streptosporangium > Streptosporangium sp. NPDC048047. Next base: position 39,445 of record NZ_JBEZNH010000047.1, read on the forward strand.
GTACGCCGGCATCGCCGCGCTGGTCGCGGTCTCCGCGGTGGCGGCGCTCGGCCTCACCGTGGTGCCCGACCGGTGGGTGGGACTGCTCGGGCTGGTGCCGTTCGGCATGGGGGTCCGGGGACTCGTCCGACTGCGTAGGAAGGACGGTGACGGCGGCGACCCCGAGCCGATCGCCTCCGGCCCGCTCGCGGTCGCCGGGGTGACCGTCGCCAACGGCGCCGACAACGCCTCGGTCTACGCCCCGCTGTTCCGGACGATCGGGCCGGGCGCCGTCGCCGTCACCGTCGCCGTGTTCGCGGTCCTGGTGGCGGTCTGGTGCGCGGCGGCGTCGTGGCTCGGGTCGCATCGGAAGGTCATCGCCCTGGTGGAGCGGTCGGGCAGGTGGCTCGTTCCGGTGGTCTTCATGGTGATCGGCGCGGCCATCGTGGCTCAGTCCATGATTCCCTAAAGATGGACTAACCATCCGAATTTAGGACATTCCACTCGGGGAATTACTTCACATGCGACAGCATCTGCGGTTTCACCGGCACCGTTGGTTCAAGGTGTGGCTCGCCATGACGGCCCTGTCGGCCGCGCTCATCATCATGATGGAAGCGGTCGGCAACCACGCGGTCAGGCCCGCCGCCTTCTTCTACGGCGCCGCGGCGGGACCGATGGCCCTGCTCGTCGCCATCCACGACCGCACCGGAATCGGCACCAGCGTCCCGGGGGTCACGCTGGTGGGGATGTTCCTGTTCGGCGGAGGCGTCGCCCTGCTGCTCGGCGGATACTTCGACTCCCTCCTGATCCCCGACGGCGCGAGCCTGGACATCCTGCGGGTCGGCTGGATCGAGGAGCCGGCCAAACTCGTCCCGATCCTCGCGCTCGCGCTCACCGGCCGCCACCTCACCAAGGCGGCGGGGGTGGCGCTGGGCCTGTCGTGCGCGACCGGCTTCGCCGTCATGGAGTCCATGTCCTACGCCTGGAAGAACGTCGAGAAGGACAGCGCCGTCGGGGCGGGCATGGTGCTGTTCACCCGAGGTCTCACCACCCCCTTCGGGCACCTCGTCTGGACCGGGATGGTGTGCGCGGTCGCCTTCGAGGTCTGGCACCTCGTGGGGCGGGTCGTCGTCACCGTCACCATCGCCTGCGCGTTCACGGTCGCCGCGACGCTGCACTCGATCAACGACGGCCTGCTCGTCCTCGATGTCCCGCCGGCCGTCCGGCTGCTCTTCCCGGTGGTCGCGGCGGTGAGCTACTGGCTGTTCCACCGGGCCACCGGCGACCTGGTCCCGCGGGTGCCGGCCGGCGCCTCGGTGCCCGCCGTACGGATCACCGCGCCGCCGGGCCTGCAGCCGCCGGGCCTGCAGCCTCCGGCCGGAGCGCCACCGGCCCGGCCCGCCTGACCGCGCCACCGCCGTCCGGCCGCGCCGTGCGCCGGGTGGAGCATCGGCGCGTCCGGCCGCGTCGTAGCGCGTCGTAGCGCGTCGTAGCGCGTCGTAGCGGGTCGAGCCGGGAGCGGGCCGGAGCCGGATCGTAGTGGGTCCGAGCCGGATCGGAGCCGGATCGGAGCCGGGTCAGAGCCGGGACAGCAGCCAGCGGGGGCCGGTGACCAGGGCCCCCTCCGCGGTGACGCGCCCGCGCAGCTCCCGGTCGGCGGTGACGACCAGGACGCGCCGCCAGCGGGGGACCTCCCGTACGGCCCGCACGATGGCGTCGTCGCCGCTCCCCGGGGCGGCGACGACCGTCACCCCGTGGACGGGCGCGACGCCGCGGGCGGCTCCCTCGACGACCATGACGAAGCGGGGGAACCACCGCTCCAGGGGCGGCAGGGGCGCGGGCACGTCCCGCACCCCGCACGTGCCGAGCGCGGCGACCTCCGAGGCCAGCTTCGCGGCGGCCCCGGCGCGGTCCCTCCACCATCCGTGCTCGGCGCGGGCGCCGACGATGTTGGCGACGTCGAGGACGACCGTGAGCGGTGCGAGCGCCCGCCTGATCTCGGGCCAGGTCGCCGCGAAGCCGGGATGCAGGTTCCCGGAGGGGATCGTCTCGGGGGTGAACCAGCGCAGTGCGACGCTCTCGCCGTTGGCGGGGAACGCCTCCAGCAGCCCGGACGCCTCGGCGATGACGGTCGCGAAGGACCAGCCGCCGTGGTCGTCGAGGTACAGGCCCTGTACGCGGAGGCCGTCGCCGGTCAGGCCGGCCTCCTCGTGAGCCTCGCGGAGCGCGCCCCGGACGGGATCCTCGTGGCTGTCGAGGGCGCCGCCGGGCAGCGCCCAGGTGCCGCCCTGATGACTCCACGCGGCACGCTTCTGCATCAGGATCCGGGGCGTCCCGTCATCGTCGTGGTGGACGGCGAGCAGGCCGGCCGCGTGGTGCAGACCCCAGTGACGGTGACCGAGGTCGCACCGGGCCCACCCGTCGCCGTCACCCGCAGCCATGGGTCCATGATGCCCCAGGTGGGGGATGCCCGTCGCTCCGGTCCCGGCCCGGGGACACCGGGAGCGCCGGGACACCGGGACCGTGCGGGCTCACGGGGCGTCCCGGTCGGCCCGGGACACCGGGACACGCCGGACCGTGCGGGCTCGCGGGGCGTCAGGCGGGCTGCACGGCGGCGCGCAGGGCGGCGACCGTGAGCCCGAGTCCGGCGGCGGAGGCCCGGTCGAGGGCGGCGGTCAGCGTCTCCACGTACGTGCCGCTCGCCGCGTCCCGGCGCGACCGGCCCTCCTCGGTGATCACCGTGTAGACCCCGCGCCGGTCCTTGGCGCACAGGTTTCGCCTGGTGAGCCCGGCGCCCTCCAGTCGTCCGACGAGCCGGGTGACCGAGCTCTGGTTCAGCCCGAGCAGGTCGGCCAGCTCCTGCATGCGCAGTTCGCCGTCGTGCGCGGTGGACAGGCGGCACAGCGCCCGGTACTCGGACAGGCCGAGCCCGTGGCGCTGGAGCGCGGCGGACAGCTCGTGCTCCACCCGTGCGTGCAGCCGCACCACCCCGATCCACACGTCGTCGTCGATCGTCATCGGGCCGCTCCCTCCTCAGCGTTGGCGACACCCTACATGCATAAACAGAATATGCATATGCAAATAAGAAACGAGGAGCGAGTACGGCACGGCCCGGGTCCGCCTCTTCACCCCGGGCGTCTTCGCGGCGGCGGGGACGGCCTCAGCCGCCGCCCTTGCTGAAGTGCTGGAGGTCCCTGGGTCCGCTCCAGTAGCCGCCCCACTCCCAGCCGAGCCGCTGGAACGCCTTGACCACCCGGTCGCCCGGGTTGATCACCCCGGGCTCGTCCAGCGGGCGCTTGACGAACCTGCGGGCGTTCTTGTGCGCCACCGAGCCGTTCCCGTATATGTAGGGGTTCTCGCGCGGGTTGATGTCGATGGCCTTGCCGTAGGCGTGCTGGGACCAGCTGCTGGACCCGGTCGCCGGGCGGCAGTTGAAGGCCGAGGTGTTGTCGGCGTCGATCGAGTCGAAGTCGTCGCCCTTGTAGGCGTCCACGGGCACCATCTTGTAGATCGGCCACCGCCAGCCGTACAGGCGCTTGAAGACCGTGACGATGTCGTCCGTGACGCTCTCGTGCACCACGAGCCTGCCGGTGTGCGGCTTGTCGTCGAAGCCCCAGTAGGTCATCGTGACCATCCGCAGGTCGCCGACCGGGACCGGGCAGCCCGGCCGCCAGGAGTGGGGCAGCTGGTCGCGGGTCACCTTCGAGACCTTCGCCGAGAACTCCGGCGGGCCGGTCGGGCTCGGGCTCGCCGAAGGGCTCTCGCTCGCCGGGGCGCTCTCACCCGGAGTCGCGCTCGGAGCCGGCGTCGGGCTCACGGCGACCTGCTCGGGCGTGGTGGACGACGAACCTGGCGTCGGAGAGCCCGACGGCGGTGTGTCGGACGTGCCGCACGAGGCCGCCAGGAGGCAGCCGGCGGTCACGGCGACGGCCGCCCGGACGCGGACGGCGCCGGTCGCCCGGACGCGGACGACGGACCGGGTGGTTGGCATCTGATCGCCCCCGTATCGAGGTGAGACGTCGAGGTTTCCGATGTGGCCAGCCTGCTACACGAGGTGGGCGGCCGTCGTGGCGGGGTCCGGTCGCGGGACTGCGGGCGGATCCGCCGTGCCCGCGACGGGGCCTGGTCGCGGGGCGTCCGGGCGGAGGACCCGCTCCGCCTGTGGCGGGGTCCGGTCCAGGATGTCCGGGGGGATCCGCCGTGCCTGCGATGGGGGCCGGTCTCGGAGGCCCGGACGGGCCCGCCGTACCTGCGATGAGGGCCGGTTCCGGAGGCCCGGACGGGCCCGCCGTACTTCTTGGCCGAGCCTTTCCGTGGAAAACCTCGTTCCTGTGTTCGAAGGGGCGCTACAGTCGGAGGCACTGGATCGAACACGGGTTCGGACGCTCACTCGGATGGCGTTCGCCCAGGTGGGAGGGGTGCGTCATGGCCATGCTCGCGACGCCGCCGGTGACCCGCACCCCGATCCGGCGGCCCGCCGCCCGCCGCCGCGCGACACGCCGTAGCTCTTTCTACGGAAATCTACGTCGGCCGCTATATCCCGTCATAAAGTCCGAGAGCGTGGACCCCGTGCGCAATCCCTACGCCCCCGGTGCGGGGCAACGCCCCCCGGAGCTCGCCGGGCGCGACCGTGAGCTGCAGCAGTTCGAGATCGTCCTGGAACGGGTGGCCCGCGGCCGCCCGGAGCGCAGCATGGTCATCACCGGCCTGCGCGGCGTCGGCAAGACCGTCCTCCTCAACACCTTCAAATCGATGGCCATGCAGCGGCTGTGGGGCACCGGGAAGATCGAGGCCCGGCCCGACCAGTCGATCAGGCGCCCGGTGGCCGCCGCCCTGCACCTGGCGATCCGGGAGTTGGCGCCCCGGCATCGCGCCCCCGACCGCATCGAGGAGTTCCTCGGCGTGCTCAAGGCGTTCGCGATGCGCGACCCGACCGCGGCCAAGGGCACCTCGCACTGGTCGCCCGGGATCGACGTGCCCGCCGCCCGGGGCCGGGCCGACTCCGGCGACCTGGAGATCGACCTCACCGAGCTGTTCGTCGACGCCGCCGGGGTCGCCACCGATCTGGGCGTCGGCATCGCCCTGTTCATCGACGAGATGCAGGACGTCCAGCCGCCGGACGTCTCGGCGCTCTGCGTGGCCTGCCACGAGCTCTCCCAGAGCGGCGGCCCGCTGATCGTGGTCGGCGCAGGCCTGCCGCACCTGCCCAGCGTGCTGTCGGCCAGCAAGAGTTACTCCGAGCGGCTCTTCCGCTACGCGCGGATCGACCGGCTCGACCGCCAGGCGGCCGACCAGGCGCTCATCGCCCCGGCCGAGGACGAGGGGGTGGAGTTCACCCAGGAGGCGCTCGACGCCCTCTACGAGGCGGCCGACGGCTACCCGTACTTCGTCCAGGCGTACGGCAAGGTCGCCTGGGACGTGGCGCTGCGCAGCCCGATCACCGCCGACGACATCAAGGTCTCCGCGCCGGAGGCCGAGGCGGAGCTCGCGGTCGGCTTCTTCGGCAGCCGGTACGAACGCGCCACCCCCGCCGAGCGCGACTACATGCACGCGATGGCCGCGATCGGCGACGAGCCGGTCGCCACGGCCGAGGTCGCCGAGGGCCTGGGCCGCAAGCCGTCCAGTCTCTCCCCGGCCCGTGACAGCCTCATCAAGAAGGGCCTGATCTACAGCGCCGAGCGCGGTCTGATCGCGTTCACCGTGCCGCATTTCGGAAAGTTCCTGCGTTCCCAACCCGTCTGAACATGTGTTCGATATACTCAAGGCGGGTCCTAGACCCCTATACGGCTCTCTAGTGGGGAAGCTAGAGAGCCGTATAGACCTCCATCGACCGCGCCCTAGAAAAATCTAGGGTTCTCTAACCACGTGCCGATACAGGGCTAGATTCCGTCAGAGTTCCGATGTCGACCGTCTGCCCGGCGGCGTCCACCAGCGCCATCCGCACCGCCGGGTGCCTCCCGCTCAGATAGACCGCGAAGACCACGTCCACCGGCTCGTCCGTACGGCTGCGCCCCGGATAGACGAAGAACCGCCAGCACAGCTCCCGCCAGCTGTCGACCGGCTCGCCGGAGGCCAGCAGCCGCTCGTGGGCCCGCCAGACCGTGCTGGTCCGCAGCCGGTGGAGCGCCTGCTCCGCGGGCATCGGCCGCTGCTCACAGGGGGCGCGGTGCCGGATCCGGGCGGTCGCCTCCTCGATCTCGGGGGACAGCGCGGCCAGCACCACCAGCCCTCCGGCCGCGGCCAGCGCGTCCGGCCACGTCATGGCGGTCAGCAGCGACCAGCCGGAGACCGGCGGGGCCCAGACCGTCCCGGCGGCCATGGCGGTCAGCACCGTCGTCCGGCCCAGCGAGCGCAGTCCCACCGGCGCGGCGCTGACCTCGCCGAAACAGCCGCACCCCACGTCGGGGCGCTGCCGCCGCAGCTCCCACAGGACGTAGGTGGACATCGCGAAGAACCCGGCCGTCGCCCAGCGGAACGCCGCGTGCCCGCTCGCCAGCAGGCCGGTCAGCAGGGCGGCCTCCCCGGCCGCGCAGACGAGCATGGCGGGCGCCCGCCAGCGGTCGGGCACCAGCACCGCTGGCCCGAGCCTGCCCAGCGCGCCCGGTTCGGCGTCGCCTCTGGCCGTCCACAGCTTGGCGAGCGCGCCCGCCGCCAGCAGGACGCACAGCACCGGCAGCTGCGCCACGGCGATCATCGTCAGCGTCCACGTCATCACGGCGTCACCCCGGTGTCCTCCTGAAGCCCGGTGTCCTCCTGAGGCCCGGCGTCCCTCCGGATCCCGGCGATCCCGGATCCCGGCGTCACCGTGGTCCGGGTCGGTGTCCATGTCATCACGGCGTCATCCCAGTCCGATCCGCGCGTTGAAGCACCCCTTGGTCAGGTCGCCGCCGAGCTCCACGAAGGAGGTGGCCGACAGCTCCGCGATCCGGCCGCGCGGGGAGGTGCCGCACTCCAGGCACCGGTCGCAGAACCTCCCGGCCATGCAGCCGCACGCCACCAGCGGCAGGACCGAGGTACGGCCGGCGCACACGTTGCGCACGGTGAGCGCCGAGCCCAGCGCCAGGTAGGGCAGCCCGGTGCACGACACTCCCGTGTCATGGCAGTCGGCGTCGGAACGCTCCAGCATGGGATAGGCCACGCCGCGCTCCGCGTAGTCGAAGGCGTCCGACCAGGTGGCGGTGCCGGAGATGCGTGACTGCGTGGCGCCGTAACCGGGCGGAGGCTTGGGCACCGCCGTCCACCGGTAGGGCGGCTGCGAGGTCGCCGGCAGCCGGGCCTTGGCCACGCCGTCCTCCCGCACGCCGATGGCGTCGAAGAGATAGCCCGGCTCGAACTTCGGGTGCCGGACGCGGAGCCGGCCGGAGGCGCCGTAGGGCACGACGATCGTGCGGCGTCCGCGGTGCGGCCCGCAGTACAGCTCCACCGTCTGGTCCCGGCTCCCGGCTCCGATGGTCTGGATCACCCCGGTGATCCGGGTGATGTCCGCCCAGATCCGGTCCACGACCCGGCCGGACCGCAACGCCCTGATGATCACGTTGGCGCCCCGCGGCAGGTCCGCCGGGGCGACGTTCTCGCCGCGCCAGGCGGTCGCCCACGGTGCGATGACGAGCCGCTCGTGGTGTCCCTCGGGGGTCTCGATGAGGATCAGGTGCGGGCTGACGTCCAGCAGTTCTCCGGTGACCGCCTGGAAGACGCCGTCCCCGTCCGGGGCGGGGCCCGGCTCGTCGAGGCTCCGGCCAAGCGCCGCCGCCGCCAGGACCCGGCGGCGGTCAACGCTGCGGTATGGCATCGCCACTCCCATGCTCAGGTGAGGTCTTCCGGAGCTAGCCTCACACGACCGCCGGTCGCCGGGCGCCGACTTCGGCCCCTGGAACCGGCAGGACTCCGACCGGGTATCAAAATTCCCATCCTCGATGCAACGCGTTACCTCCCGTAACGGGATGAAACCAAGCGCGGCGCACGAGTACACCGAGGTTCCCGCCGAACTCGTTTTTTGCCGTTGACCGTATGAAACATGGGTTCCGGTTCAGCCGGATCAGGGGCGCGGGCTGCGATTCTGGCGACTACACGCACCCTGACCGCAGGCGGGCTGGTGATCGCGGTGACCGGCGGGAACCATGAGGAGTTCCGCGAGTACGTCGTTGCTCGCGGCCCCGCGCTGCTGCGCGCAGCCCGGCAGCTGACCGGCCACCACAGCGACGCGGAGGACCTGCTCCAGGCGGCCCTCGCCCAGACCTACCTGGCCTGGGACCGCATCCAGGACCGCGGCGCCCTGGACGGCTACGTGCGGCGGGCGATGATCAATATCAACATCTCCTGGTGGCGCCGGCGCAAGCTGGAGGAGTACCCGTCGGAGGACGTCCCCGAGCCGGCCCTCGCGGGCATCCGCGCGCCGCTGCCCGAGCGGGTGGAGCAGGCCCTCGGCCGGCTGCCGACCCGGATGCGTGCGGCGATCATGCTGCGCTACTACGAGGACATGACCGAGCCGGAGATCGCCGAGACTCTGGGGATCAGCATCGGCACGGTCAAGAGCACGGTCTCGCGGGCGATGGCCAAGCTCCGCGGCGACCTCACGATCCCCGAGCAGCGCAGGTCCGGGCCGCGGTCATGACCGACGCCGGGGGCCCGCCGGCGGCTTCGCCGTACGGCCGGGGTCCGTGCGGTCCGGGCGGAGTCTGCGCGCCGGGGCGGCTATCCGGTGTGGTCCTCCACGCCCGCCGTGGCGCAGGGCCGTACGGCGTCGCGGATGACCCTGAGCGCGTCCAGGAAGGCGTCGAGCCGGGCGGGGGGCAGGAGGCCGGTGAACCAGGTCTCGATGTCGTCCAGGTGCCGCGGGACGACGGTGGCGAGCCGTTCGGCGCCCGCGTCGGTGATCGCGGCGTAGGAGGCCCGGCGGTCCTCCGGGCACGCCTGCCGGGCGACCAGGCCGTCACGTTCCAACCGGTCGACGACCCTGGTCATGCCGCTGGTGGAGAGGTTCGTCTGGGCCGCGAGGTCGCTCATGCGCAGGCGTCCGCCGGGCGAGCGGGCCAGACGGAGGAGCGTCTCGAAGTCGATGTCCGACAGCCCCGCCGCCGCGAAGGTCGACCGGGTCTTCGCCGCCAGTCCGCCGTGGACCTCGGCGAGGAGGCCCATCGCGGTGAGGCGGGAGTCGTCAAAGGGGATCACGCTCTCACTGTATCCGAAGGTAGTTGACGGGATGAATATTCCTCATGTAGAAACATGCTTACTCAAACATCCGCGCCGCAATAGCCACTCGGGAGTAGACCATGAGCACTCGTACCTGGGAAGGGCTGCAGCTCCCCGCCCCCGGCACCTTCGTTCTCGACGCCGCGCACACCCGCGTCGGTTTCGTCGTGAAGCACATGATGGTCAGCAAGACCCGGGGCAACTTCACCGACTTCACGGGCAAGGTCACGGTCGCCGAGAACCCCCTGGAGTCGTCGGCCGAGCTCACGATCCAGGCCGCGAGCATCGGCACCGGCAACGCCGACCGCGACGTCCACCTGCGCAGCGGCGACTTCCTGGAGTCCGAGAAGTACCCCGAGATCACCTTCCGCAGCACCCGGGTGACCGGCCACTCCGGCGACGAGTTCACCGTCGTCGGCGACCTCACCATCCGTGACGTCACCAAGGAGGTCGAGCTCACCGTCGAGTACGGCGGCGCCGGCACCAACCCGTGGGGCCAGGACGTGTGGGGCTTCTCCATCTCGACCGAGATCGACCGTGAGGAGTTCGGCCTCACCTGGAACCAGGCCCTGGAGACCGGCGGCGTCCTTGTCGGCCGGAAGGTCAAGATCGAGATCGAGGGCGAGGCCAACCCGGCCTGACCCGTCCGGGCCGGCCGTCCGATCCCGCCCGGTTCCCCGGGGAGAGGCGCCGCGCCCGTCAGGTCTCCCGAGGGGGCGCACCGCGGTGGGAACGCACCGCGGAGGGGGCGCATCCCGGAGGGGCGCACCGTGTCCACCCTCCGGGAACCCACGTCGCGTCGGATGGAATCCCCAGCCCCCGATCCGTTCTGAGCTGGGGATTCATTCCTCTGTCCACAGCTGTGGATCAAGTTTTCCACAGCTGTGGACGATTCGACCGGTCCATCTCTCGCCGGGGCCCGGGCGGTTCCCCTGGGATTGATCCTTCGCGGGGCCGGGCCTTCCCGGAGGCTCGCCCGCCAACCGCTTTGCCGCACTGCCTGATGGCCGGTACGCTGTTCTGAGCCACACGGCAACCAGGAGGCTTCGCCTAGTCAGGTCTATGGCGCCGCACTGCTAATGCGGTTTGGGTCTACAGCCCATCCGGGGTTCAAATCCCCGAGCCTCCGCAGGTCAAAGGCCCTCTCCCAGATTCCGGGAGAGGGCCTTTCTGTTGCCCGGACACCGCTGAAGCTGCGGTTCGGGTTGCAGTTGTGTCACCCGCCTGTCACCCGTCGCCCCGGAGAGCGGCGCCCATGCGCGTGCTCGCGTCCCGCCGCCGGGTCAGCGGTGTCGCCGGTACCGCAGGTCCACGATCCCGTTGCGGGAGGCGGTGCTGGAGACCAGGTCGAGCCGATAGGACCCGGGGTCGCCGTCGAACAGCCGGGTGCCCTCGCCCGCGACGTAGGGGAACACGCTCAGCTGGAACTCGTCGATCAGATCGAGCCGCATGAGCGACCGCCAGAGGCCGACGCCGCCCCAGACCACGATGTGGCCGTCGCCGCCCAGCCTGAGCCTGTCGATCTCTTCCGCCGTGTCACCGGCGGCGATGACGGTATCGGCCCAGCCGGCCTTCTTCAGGGTCCGGGAGAAGACGACCTTGCGCCCGGAGTTCAGGATGTCGGCGAACGGGTGGTCGGTGGACGCCGTCATGGCCTGGCTGATGCTCTCGTAGGCGGTGCGGCCCATGAGGTGGGCGTACGCGCTCCGGAGGAAGTCGAGCTGCGCCGGGTCGTCGGGCTCACGGTTCTCGGGCAGGTCGAAGCAGAACTTCCAGAAATCGGTGCCCTCGTCGGCGAGGAGGCCGTCGAGGGAGTAGTTGAACACTGTCGCAATCAGCTTTCGCATGATCAGAACTCCATGGTCTCGGGTCGTCCGGGGGCCGTGCTCGCCGGGGAACGTGCGCGCCCCCGGACCGCGGCACCCGCGTGGCCACGCCGTCCGTGGCCTGCCGCTGACGCTTCAGACGACACCGCCGCCCGGAAGTCATCGGCGCCCGGTCCATCGGCTGGTCGCGCGGTCAGGCACCGCGCTCGCGTCCCGCCTCGGCCCTGACCCTCCCGCGGCGACCGTCTCGGCGGTGGGTCACCCCGGATCCGGCAGATCCATCGACGCGAGCCTGGCCGGATCGGCCACGACCGCGATGTCGGCGATCCGGCCGTCGACGACGGTGAACGCCATGACCGACAGTGGGGTGCCGTCCTCGAACCAGGACACGAACCCGGGAAGGCCGTTGACGAGCACCGCCCGTCCCCGTGCGGCCTGCTGCCGGCGCAGCCGCGCGCCGGCGGCGACCTGGGTGGCGCCGAGGACGACGACCACACCGCCGGGGGTGTCGACGGTCAGCTTCACCTCGGGGTCGAGCACGCGCAGCAGCCCTTCGAAGTCGCCGTGGCGGGCCGCCGCCAGGAACGCCTGGACCACCTCGCGCTGTTCCCGTCCGGCGGACGCCGGCCGCCCGGTCCCCCGTACCTTCCTGCGGGCGCGGCTGGCGAGCATCTTGGTGGCGTCGGCGGACCTGCCGAGGATCCGGCCGATCTCGTCGAACGGCACCGCGAACAGATCGTGCAGCACGAACGCCAGCCGTTCGCTCGGCCGGAGCGACTCCAGGACGACCAGGAGCGCGAGCCCGACCGAGTCGGCCAGCGTCACGTCGTCCTCCGGCGCGAGGCCGTCGTCGGCCGTCACGACGAGCTCCGGCAACCGGTCGTCGTAGGACGCCTCGGGGCGGGCCTGCCGCGAACGCAGGACGTCGAGGCTGATCCGGCCGACCACCGTGGTCAGCCAGCCGGCGAGGTTGTGGATGGTCGCCGGGTCCTGCCGGCGGAGCCGCAGCCAGGCCTCCTGGACCACGTCCTCGGCGTCGGCGTGCGATCCGAGCATGCGGTGGGCCACCGCGCGCAGCCGGTCGCGCTGGGCCTCGAACGCCTCGTCCACCGGGTCCGCCGGGTTGGCGCCGGACATGTCGTTACCTCCCTCGGATCCACTCCGTCATGGGGATGACGGGCCCGGACGGGCACAGGTAACCGATGAGGGAGCAAGGCCAATGGAAGCACGCATGAAGAGCCGCGCGGACGCCGACGTGATGACGGCGATCCAGCGCCTCCACAAGGCGATTCACGCCGGGGGCGTCGACCCGCTCGTGCTCGGCCTGGTACACCTGCGGGTCAGCCAGATCAACGGCTGCAGCCCGTGCGTCTTCGCCGGGGTCGCGTCGGCCAAGAAGCAGGGAGAGACGGACGAGCGGCTGCACAGCGTGGCCGCCTGGCGTGAGACGCCCTTCTTCACCGAGACGGAGCGGGCGGCCCTCGCGCTGGCCGAGGCCGCCACCCGGATCCAGGACGGCGCGCCGGGCGTGACCGACGAGATCTGGGACGCGGCCGCCGCGCACTTCGACGAGAAGCAGTTGTCCGCGATCAATCTGGAGATCGCGCTGACCAACTTCTTCAACCGGATCAACCGTACGATCCGCGAGCAGGCCGGCAAGACCTGGTGAGCCGGACGGGGCGTCGTCCACCCGGCGACCGCGCCTCCCGGACCGGGAACGGCGGCGGTACGGCGAGCACGTGAGAGGCCGTGGAAAAGCAGTGGATGGCCGGCACGGAGGGACCGCAGACTGGGGCCCGTGATCGACATAACCGCCGAACTCGTGCACACACTGGTCTCCGGGCAGTTCCCCGAATGGGGCGACCTCCCGGTCCGGCCGGTCGACCGTCAGGGCTGGGACAACCGGACCTTCAGGCTCGGCGAGGAACTGGCCGTACGGTTGCCCAGCGCCGAGGGCTACGTGGCCGCCGTCGAGAAGGAGGACCGCTGCCTGCCCCTTCTGTCCGGAAGCCTGCCGCTGCCCGTTCCGGTGCCGGTCGCGGTCGGACGCCTGGCGGACGACTACCCGTTCCCCTGGTCGGTACGGCGCTGGCTCCCCGGGGACACCCTGGATGACGCGGCGGACGTCGACCGGACCGGGCTGGCCCGCGATCTCGGGGGCTTCCTGACCGCGCTCCGGGAGGTTCCGGCACGCGGGGGACCCGCCGCCGGGCGCCATTCCTTCTTCCGGGGCTGTCACCCCAGCGCCTACGGCGACCAGGTCGAGCAGGCGCTCGGCACGCTCGGGGACGTCGTCGACGTCGCCGCCTGCCAGGCGGTGTGGGCCGACGCGCTGACCTCGGCCTGGCCGTCCCGGCCGGTGTGGTTCCACGGTGACGTCGCCGCAGGCAACCTGCTCACCACCGGAGGGGAGCTGTCCGCGGTCATCGACTTCGGCACCTCCGGCGTCGGCGACCCCGCCTGCGACCTCGTCATGGCCTGGACCTACTTCGCCGGTGACGAGCGGAAGGTCTTCCGGGAGGCGGCCGGTCTGCCCGACGACGCCTGGCGGCGGGCACGCGGCTGGGCGCTGTGGAAGGCGCTGGTGACCATGGCCCACCTGTCCAGCCCCGATGTCGGGGGCTTCCAGAGCCGTGTCCTCGTTCAGGTCCTGGAGGACCCGGTCGTCGGCTGACCGGGTGTGAGCGGCCGGCGGGGTCGCGGAGGGCCGGACGTGCCGGAGCCCTCCGCCCTCACCGCCGGCCTGCCTGGGGTGGGTCCGGGAGCCCGCGAGGTGTTCCCGGACCCTGCGGAACGGGCCTCGCTAGCAGGACGCGGTGGCGACGGTCACGCAGCAGACCGTCGAGGCACTCGCGACCGGGACGGCGACAGGGATCGGGACGGTGACCTCCGGGCACGCGACGGACGGAGGATGCCAGGCGCCGGGACGCCCCACGATGACGGCCGTACCGGTCGTGACGGCCCTACCGGGGTAGACGGCCGTGCCGGCCTGACCGGGGGAGCCGATCACTCCGAAGGAACCGCCGCCGGCGTGCAGGCAGGCGACGCTGGGGTACTCGATGAACCCGACCGCTCCGTACCCGCAGACCGGGCTGATGGACGCCGGGAACGGCCGCGGACGCCCGGCGAGCCACATGACGCCTTCCGCGACGCCCGTCATCTGGCAGTAGGTGACGGACGTCGAGCTGGTGAGGCTCGGCGTGCAGTTCGGGGACACTCCCGCCGGACCGGCGGGCCCTCGCGGACCGGCCGGTCCCTGCGGCCCCGCCGGCCCGGCCGGTCCCCGTGGCCCCTGCCCCGGACCGAGAGCGGCGCCGGGTTGCCCGGGAGGCCCTTGAGGTCCGGCAGGCCCCTGGGGACCCGCCGGTCCGGCCGGCCCGGCAGGGCCTGTGAGACCGGTAAGCCCGGTCAGTCCGGTCAGTCCGGTGAGTCCGATAGGTCCTGCGGGTCCTGCGGGTCCGGCCGGTCCGGGGAGTCCGATCGGTCCGGCAGGTCCGGTGAGTCCGATAGGTCCTGCGGGTCCGGCAGGTCCGGTGAGGCCGATCGGTCCCGCGGGTCCGGCAGGCCCCGCCGGTCCTGCGGGGCCGATGAGTCCCGGCAGCCCGGGTGGTCCGGGTGGTCCGGGGGGACCGACGATCGACTCTCCGGGCCTGCCGTCCAGGCCCCGGGGACCCACCGGGCCCACCGGGCCGCGGAAGCCGCGCGGTCCGCGGCATCCGCGGTGGCCGCCGCAGCCGAACCCTCTCCGGCATCCTCGGCAACCCCCGGGGCAGGCGCAGGAACGTGGCCCCACGGAGACGTGCCGGGCGTGCGGGACGATGCCCTTCTCGGCGTTCTCGTATATCGGAGGGCCTCCGTAGGCGTTCGCGGGCATCTGGTTCGACGCCATCGTGAGGACGCCCGCCGTCGCGGCGAGAGCCAGGCCCGTGAGACGCCCGCGATGGGAGGAAACCGGCATACGCCTTTTATTCTGAGAAAATCCTCTGTTTTCCATGCCGTTCCAATTCTGGAGGGGTGTATCTCTCAGTGCCATGACAGGCGGCACTGTTCGGCAGATACCCAGAAAATGGGTGTAGGTCATATTGGAACGGTTCGGCGAGGGTAAACAAAGCTTCAGGCGTTCTGTCGGTAATCTGCACCGGTCTGCCGCCTGACCGCCGTTTTCCTGATATTTCCTGGAAAACGGTGGTGTTTTCTGTCGGCCGATGCCCGGCAACCATGCTGATCCAGTGACATGGCTGGGATTTCTAACTATGGCTCGCTGATCACTGTTTTAGTGCATTATCCTGATTGTAGGAGAAGAATCGTATATTCCGGCGTTCGCCGCTGTCCGACGGTGCCGGGCCCGCCCGGCGGACGGCTCCACCGGGCGGCGGTGTCGCTCAGTTCGGCGGGGTCAGGTCGATGAACGGGATGCAGTTCTCCGGCCACCTGGGGTTCCCCGGCGTCCCCGGGGTGGGCTGTACGACGCACGAGGTGTAGGCCAGTTTGCCGTTCGCGTTCCGCACCGTCAGGTGGAGGTCGTTCCCCAGGCTCGACATGCTGAGGCCGACCACGCCGCCCGGATAACCGGGCACCGACGAGAGGTCGAACCAGCGGGGGGTCGTCCGCGGATCCCGGAGCAGCAGCGCTCCGTCGCTGCGGGGGGCGCCCAAGAAGGCGGTGCCGCCCTGGAACGCCATGGCGACGCCCGCACTCGGTCCCTGGGGTCCGGGCCGGCCCGGCGGGCCCTGGGGTCCGGGCGGTCCCTGGGCGCCGGATGGGCCCGGGGGCCTGGACGGGACGGGCTGTCCCTGGGGGTTCCCCGATCTCATGGCCGGGCGACGGCACCTGCCGTTCCTGAAGACGTATCCCTTCCGGCCCCGGCAGATCTCCCTGGCGAAGGCGTCCCCGGCGCCGGGGGACGGCCGTACGGCGGCCAGGTCCGAGTCGTGGACTGTGGTCTCCGAGGCCTCCGAAACATCCGAAGCCTCCGCCAGGTCGTCGGCGGTCTCGGCTCGATCCCCGGCGGCGAGCCCGGCGAGGAAGTCCAGGGCGAGGTCCTGGGCGCCCTCGGCCGTGCCGGCCGCCATGTCCCCGGCCGTGTCTTCCGTGCCCCCGGTCATGACGACCTCCGCGTCCTCGGTCGCCGAGGCTTCCGCGCCCACGGACATGCCGGTTTCCTCCTCCCCGATCCCACCGCTTTCCGTGCTTCCGGCCGACTGGGAACCGTCGCCCGAGACCGTGCCGGTTCCCAGGATTCCGGCCGCTCCGGTGAGGCCGGTCGCCCCGGCGGATTCGGCGGCTTCGGCGTCCGCGATGCCGACGGTTCCCGTGCCGCGGGCCGTCCGGTGGACCGCGGCGGTCCCGGTGTCCCAGGTCGTGGCGGCCCCGTCCGTTCCGGTCGCGGCCTGTACGGGCGCGTGGAGCGGGGCGGCCAGGTGGAGGACGGTCACCGTCACCGCGACGGTCCAGGCTCGGGCGTGCCCGCCGTACCCCTTCTCAGGGCCGTATCTACTGCTGCTCGATATCATTTCATTCCATGTCGTTCGTGGCGTATGGGAAATCAGGTCCGTCCGGGCCGCGGGAGCGGTACCGGTCAGGAGATACCCGACGCCAGACACGACAGGGTGTTGATTCAGATGACGAACGTTAAACGCGCGTCACATCGGTAGGAAAAGCAGTCCGGCCTTCCCGTCGGCCGGCGCGTAATGCGCAGCCGATCGGCCTTTCAATGCTGATATCGACTTTCGGGGCATTCGTGCGTTGATCCCTGGTTTTCGGGGTCCCCGTGCGCGCCCCCGGACCGGAGGGCGGGCCGTCCCCGCGGCCGTTCACGGCGCGGGGAAACGTTCCGGCGGCCGTTCACGGTACGGCGGGGCGCGCGGCCCGCGCGTAGCGGGACGCCATCGCGCCGAACACCTCGCGGGGCCGCCACCGGGTCTCGTCGAGCATGCCGACCACGCCGTAGGAGGCGAGGTCCCGGTCACCGACATGGGAGAAACCGGCGAAGGTGAACCACAGCGCGGTGTCCACCCCCTCCTCCTCGAAGACGTCCATCAGCTCGGTGAAGTACCGGACCTGCTCACCCTCGTCGCGGACCGCGTCCCGGGGCGGCCGCCAGGCCATGCCGCCCAGGTCGGCCGCGCCCCGGTAGGGGCAGGTGCCGAACTCGGTCACCGCGACCGGCTTACCGTGCCCGAACCGCTCGCGCAGCTCGGCGCGGAAGGAGCCGGCGTTGCGGGCGTCGCGGTAGGCGTCGACGCCGACGATGTCGAACGGGCTCCAGTCGACGAACTCCCACGGGCCCGAGGCGTAGGTGACCCGCCCGCCGAATCCGGCCCTGACGGTCGCGGCGGCCTCGGCGAGGAAGCCGTTGAAGCGCTCCATGACCTCGTGGAACGACGCCCACCACGTCATGTCGGCGGTCATCAGCTTCGCCAGGCGGTCGAGGTAGCCGGCGCCCGGGATGAACCCGGCGCCGAAGGCGCTGCTCTCGCACCCGGCCACGAACACCACCTCGGCGCCGCCCCGCCGTACGGTCTCGGCGCGGCGGGCGCAGTCGGCGAACAGCGTGAGCATCGCGCCGGGCTCCAGGTCCACGGGGAAGGGGGCGAACCAGACCTCCAGTCCCGCGGCGGCGGCGTGCCCGGCCGCCACGCCCAGCCGCTCCGGGTCGCCGCCGGAGATCCGTACGGCGTCGCAGTGCAGCTCGCCGGCGATCACCTCCATGTCGCGCCGGACGGTCTCGGCGTCGAAAGCCCTGCGGCTGAAATCGGGGCCGGGAAGGAACCCGGTGTCGTAGTTGATGCCGCGTGCGCGCATGTCAGTGTCCTTCCGATCGTTCGATGCCGTGTCGCAGCAGGTCGAAGGCGAGGTCGATGTCCCCGGCGAGACGGGCGCCGGCCTCCTCCGGCGACGCCCCGGCCATCAGGCGGCCGAAGAACGTCTCCTGGACGGTCTGCACGGAGGCGGTGACCTGCGCGGCCGTCAGGGCCGCGACCGGCTCGCCGTACTCCTCCTCCAGCGCGCGGGCCAGCTCCCGGCGCTGGCGGTAGAGGAGTGCGCCGGCGGCGGCGGTGAGCGCCGGGCTCTCCGTGATCACCCTGATCCGGGTGATCAGCTCGTCCCGGTCCATCGCGTCCGCGGGCACGGGCACGGCGGCGAGCCCGTGGTAGTGCGCCCGCAGCGCCTCCAGCGGCGACGTCCCGGCCGGACGCCCCGTCACGGCTCCCGCCGGGTCGTCCTCGCCGACCCCTCGCAGGACGAGCGACTCCTTGGTCGGGAAGTACGCGAACAGCGTCGCCTTGGCGACCTCGGCCGCCTCGGCGATCTCGTTGACCGTCACCGCCTCGAACCCGCGCTCGGCGAACAGCCGCATCGCCGCCGCGGTGATCCGCCGGCAGGTCTGTTCCTTCTTCCGCTCCCTCAATCCCGCCATGCCCATAGAGTAACTCGTACCTAGTATGAATTCATACCCGGTTCAAGTTTTTTCGGCGGCACGCCGAAGGACCGCGGAGAAGAGGATGCAACAGATGCGGTCCCCCGGGCGTCCCTGGGATGTGGAGTTCACCGATTTCGTCGCCGCGCGGGCCGACGCGCTGTACCGGTACGGCTACGTGCTCACCGGCAACGCCGAGGACGCGGCGGACCTGACGCAGGAGGCGCTGATGCGCCTGGGGGACGCCTGGCCGAGGATCAGGAAGCGCGACGACCCGGAAGGGTACGTCCGCACGACCATGGCCCGCCTGCACATCAGCGTCTGGCGGCGGCTGCGCAGGGAGCGGCTGGTCGCGGCGGTCCCCGAGGGGGCCTACACCGACGACCGCGTCGGGGACGACACCGGCCTGTGGAAGGAGCTGAAGGGGCTGCCGCCCAGGCAGCGGGCCGTACTGGTCCTGCGGTACTACGAGGACCTCTCCGACCAGGAGATCGCCGAGCTCCTCGGCGTCTCACGCGGCACGGTGCGCAGCCAGGCGGCCCGTGCGCTGGACAAACTCAGGGTGCGGGTCACCGCTCTCGAGACGGGGCGAGTGTGATGAAGGACAGAGACGAGCAGGATCTGGTCCGCGCGCTGCGCGGAGCCGCGGACGACGCGCCCGGGCCGGCCGGGGACGTGCTCACGGTGATCGCCGACCGGCGCAGGCGCCGGACACGCAGGCGGGCGCAGTCGGTGCTCGCGGTGGCCGGCGTGGTGGCGGTGATCGGCGGCGGTACGGCGGTGGCCAGGGGCGCCTTCCCCAGCGGGGGCGGGGAAAGCGCCCCGATCACCGGCGTGGCGGCCGGCCCGTCGGAGCCGGCCGCCACGTCCTCCGCCGAAGCGGACGATCCCTCCCGGGCGGCCGAGGAGGAGCCGGAGGCGGACGTGCGGCCCGTCACGGAGGTCTGGCCGGAGGCGGTGTCCACCATCCCCGCCAAGGCCGCGGACGGCTGGAAGTACCGGCCGATCACCGGGCTGAGCGCCACGGAGCTGCTGCTCTCCGCCGAGTCGTCGTTCGAGAAGGCGGGCCGGCTGGAGGTCTACGACACCGTGGCGCGCAGGAGCACCGTGCTCGCCGAGATGCCCGTCCCGCCGGGCGTGAAGGGCTATTTCGCGCAGGACGTCGAGGTGGGGGCCGACTCCATCGTGTGGTGGGGGGAGACCCCCAACGACAGCGACGAGTGGGCCGACTTCTGGGTCGTCCCCCGTGGCGGCGGCACGGCGCGGCGGGTCGGCGAGGTCACGGGCGCTCAGGCCCACGTGGAGCGGATCGGCGTCACCGCGGACTCCGTGTTCTGGTCGGTGCGGGCCGGAGGGGTCTACCGCATGCCGCTGGCCGGCGGGTCCCCGGAGTACGTCGCCGATACGGACGGTCTGCACCTGCTGTCCTGGCCGTGGGCGTTCGACGTCGCCAACGGACGGGAGGGCGAGGACTGGGACAGGAACCAGACCAAGCTCTTCAACCTGGAGACAGGGCAGACGGTCGCGGTGAACGCCCCGGATGGCGCCCGCGGGCTGCGCTGCGGCCCGGCCTGGTGCTTCGGCGCGAGCGGCGAGGAGACCATGGTCCAGCGGACGGACGGCTCGGACCGCAGAACCCTTCCGGGACTGTCCGGCAGGATGGAGTACATGCCCCTCGCCGGCAGGTTCGGGTTCTTCGGCCTCTCCGGGGTCACGGGCCGCGACGCGGCGGGGGAGGAGACCGAGGACGCCCGCATACCGCTGGCCGCGGTGTACGACCCGGTCACCGGCCGTACGGCGGGCGTCGGCAGGCGGGACCCGTCCGGCGGCGGGAGCATCGGCACCGGGATCTCCTCCTCGCCCACCTCGATCATCTACTGGGACGAGGGCCGGCGTCAGGTGAGGGAGTGCAAGATGGAGGACGCGTCCTCCATCCCCAGGCCGTCGGGGGCTCCGACCCCGACCGGGAAGATCAAGGCCTGCTCGACGACCGGGAAGGGCGGCGGCAAGGAGTTCACGGTCGTGAACCTTCTCGCCGTGCCCCCGGCGGAATAACGTTCTGCCCATGAGGATCTTCAGCGATGTCAGGGAGCTCAAGGCCGCCCGCGGCGAGCACCTGGGACACACCGAGTGGCGGCCGATCACCCAGGAACGGGTCGACGGGTTCGCCGACGCGACCGACGACCACCAGTGGATCCACGTGGACCCCGAGCGGGCGAAGGACGGCCCGTTCGGGGCCACCATCGCCCACGGGTACCTCAGCCTGGCGCTGCTGCCGTCGTTCATGGCGGAACTGGTGCGGGTGGACGGCCTGGCGATGGGGATCAACTACGGGCTCGACAAGGTCCGCTTCCCCTCGCCGGTCCCGGTCGGGGCACGGATCCGGGCCGGAGCCGAGCTCCTCGACGTCAAGGGGACCCCGGCGGGCTACCTGGCGAAGGTTCGCATGACCGTCGAGGTCGAGGGCGGGAAGAGACCCGCCTGCGTCGCGGAGACCCTCTCCCTCTACGTCCCCGCCGAGAACGACTGAGCTCCGGCGCTCGGGCGGGTCCGGGCGCCGTCGGCGGTTCCGGATGCCCCGGCCGGTCCGGGCGCGGCCGGGGCCGGCGGATCCCGGACCGGCCGGGGGCCGCGGAGGTCCGCGCGGCGGGCTCCGGCCCGGGTGCCCCTCACGCCTCCGGCGGGAGTCCCCGGGCCAGGATCGCCGCCTGGACGCGACTGCGCAGTCCCAGCTTGCCCAGAAGCCGGCTGACATGGGTCTTCGTGGTCGCCTCCGCCATGTCCAGTTCGGCGGAGATCTCCGCGTTCGACAGGCCCCGCCCGACGCACGCCAGCACCTGGCGCTCACGCGGGGTCAGGCTCCCCAGGTCGTACGGCTCGTGCTCCGGCACGGACGTGGCGAAGGCCGAGATCAGCCGCCGGGTCACCGAGGGCGAGATGAGCCCGTCGCCCCGGGCCACCACCCGCACCGCGTCCACCAGCGCGTCGGCGTCGGTGTTCTTCAGCAGGAAGCCGGCGGCTCCGGCGCGCAGCGCCCCGAAGACGTACTCGTCGAGGTCGAACGTGGTCAGGATCAGCACATCGGCGACCCCGCTCAGCTCGCGCGTCGCCGAGACGCCGTCCAGCCTCGGCATCCGGACGTCCATCAGCACCACGTCGGGCCGCAGCTCGCGCGCCATCGCGACGGCCTGCTCGCCGTCCGCGGCCTGCCCGACCACCTCGATGTCGCCGTGACCGCCGAGGATCAGGACGATCCCCGCGCGGACCGCCGCGTGGTCGTCGGCGACCAGGATCCGGATGGTCATGCGAACTCCTCGGTGGGCAGCAGGGCATGGACCCGCCAGCCGCCGCCGTACGGCCCGGCCTCGAACTCGCCGCCGACGAGGGCGGCCCGCTCCCGCATGCCGATGATCCCCGCGCCGGCGCTGACGACCCCCGCACCCGTGCCCGTGCCTGTGATCGCGTCCGCGCCCGCGCCCGTGATCACGTCCTCGCCGGAGAGCGGGCGCCCGGCGTCGTCCAGCGGATTGTCCACGGTCAGCGTGACCGCACCCGGCCGGTAGCCGACCACCACGTCGGCGGCCTTCCCACCGTGCTTCAGCACGTTGGTGAGCGACTCCTGGATGATCCGGTATCCGGCGAGATCCACCGGCGCGGGCAGGTCGCGGGCCTCGCCGTCCACGTGGAACCGTACCTCCATGCCCGCCTCCCGGGCCCGCTCGGCCAGCTCGCCGGCCTCGGCCACCCTCCGCCGGACGGCCTCGGCCTCCTCGTCCTCCCCCCGGAGCAGACCGATCATGGCGCGCATCTCGGTCATGCCCTGGAGGCTGTTCTCCCGGACGGATTCCAGCACCGTCCGCACGGTGTCCCCGTCCAGGTCGGCGCGGGAGAGCACCGCGGTGGACTGGATGGCGATCGCGCTGAAGTGGTTGGCGATCATGTCGTGCAGTTCCCTGGCCATCCTCGCCCGCTCGGCCTGCACGGCCGCCGTCCGGTCCAGTTCGGCGAGCCGTGCCACCTGCTCGGCCCTGGCGCGCTCAGCCGCGGCCTGCTCCTCCAGCTGCCTGATGATCATTCCGGTGATGACGGGGGTGGTCCCGACGAGGGCGCACTGGACCAGGATCACCGCGGCCATCTCCACCTCACGCATGAGGATCCCGGCCGTCACGCCCGCGACGACGGCGAAGACCGAGGTGATGCCGAGCATCCACCGGCCCAGGGCACGGGGGCCGTACCTGACGGCGGCGTAGATGTTGTCGGTGACCACGATGACGGTGCCCAGGGAGAACCCCATGGCGAAGTCACCGGCGAAGGCCACCACCCCGAGGCCGAGCGCGAGCAGCGGCCTGCTCCGCCGTACCGCGACGCCCAGGCACGTGAGCGCCAATGGGACGGCGAACAGCGGGGCGGGCGCCCAGCGGTGCTGGTAGACGCCGGCGGCGAGCAGGGCGACGCCCCCGAGGAACGATGCCACGGCCCACAGCACGTCGTCCCGTCTCATGCCTCTCATCTCACCATCCGGGCCGCGTGGTGGACATACGCGTACGGGGCGGCTTGGCCGTACATACAAGTATGTACGGTAGTTCCTCACCAGCGACGATGTCCCGCGGGCGCGGGGCGGCGATGCTGGAGGCATGATTCTGGCCGTCATCATCGGGTGCGAGATCGGGTTCTGGGTCCTTCTCGGACTGGGGCTCGTCACGCGCTATCTCTGGCGCATGCGGCGGCTCAGCACGGCCCTGCTGATCGGGGTCCCGCTGCTTGACGTGGTCCTGCTGGCCGCCTCCGTCATCGACATGCGCGGCGGCGCCACCGCCGACTGGCGCCACGGCCTGGCCGCCGCCTACCTCGCGTACTCGGTCGTCTTCGGCCACCGGACCGTGAAGTGGGCCGACGCCAAGTTCGCCCACCGGTTCGCCGGAGGCCCCGAGCCGTGGAAGCCGCCGGCCGGAGGCATGGCGCGGGCCCGCTACGAATGGGGCATCTGGCTCAGGATCGTCCTCGCGTGCGGCATCGCCTGCGGCCTGCTGCTCGGCCTCGCCTGGATCGTCGGAGACCCCTCACGGACCGCCGCCCTGAACGACTTCATGCTCAGCCTGCCGAGGATCATCCTGATCGCCCTGATCTGGCCGGTGAGCTACACCCTCTTCCCGAAGAAGGTGAAGGACGACCGGAAAGAGGCGCAGGACGTCCCGGCGGAACCGCGGGAGTCCGGGCGGGTGTGAGCTCCGGCCGGTGTGGACGGAGGCCCCGGCCGGAAGCAGGTCGGCGCACACGGGGACCGGCCGGGGGTGGAAGGCGGCCTGCGGGACGAGCCGGTGATGCGCTTCGAGGGCTCTTCGGGAGGCGCTCGGGGGTGTCTCAGAGGCGCTCGGAGGTGCTTCCGGAGGAGAGCGGACAACTGGTTCGAGGTACTCCACGGAACCCGCTATAGTTACTTACGCAGCGAGCGGCCGTAGCTCAATGGATAGAGCATCTGACTACGGATCAGAAGGTTAGGGGTTCGAGTCCTCTCGGCCGCGCCAGGCGAAAGCCCAGGTCATCAGCCGGTGACCTGGGCTTTTTCGTGCTCTGGATCAGCTGTTGGTGTCCGGCTGCCGTCGGCTGTCTCCGGTTGATCGTGCCGAATACGTGCCGAAGGTTCAGCCCAGAGCTTCGCTGATCCGGCGCATGGAGACCTCGTTCTGGCCACGAGGCACTTGGCGTAGGTGCGCAGGAGCACTTCCACGCTGTTGACTGCCCACTCGGCCACCCGCCTCGGCGAGGTGCCGGTGTTGAGCCAGGTGGATGGGCGCGCATGACGGGGGTCGTAGACGCGCTTCGCCGGCGGTGAGCCGTACTCCTCCGGGCTGAGGGCGGCGCGGCGGGCCTCGTCCCAGATCCGCTGAATGGTGGTGGCGAGCACGCCACCGTGAGCGCCGTGGAAGACCCGCCCGTCCGGACCGGCGCCGAAGGTCGTGAGGTGCTCGCGGAGGACGGTGAAGAGTTCGGAGGCGCACGGCTTCTTGGCTCTCGCTCTGTCGGCGTTCCGCCCACCTGTGCTTGGCCCTCAGCAGTTCTCCGGTCACCGAGCAGGGCAAAAGGAGCGCACCGCGGCAAGAAGCACCGGGGCGGGCAGGAGGGGAGACGGGGCGGTCAGTTCTCCGGGTCGGGGAGCAGGACGGAGGGGAGGGAAGTGTCGGGGGACAGGCGTAGTAGTTGGTAGAGCATGCCGCCCACTCCCGGCATCAGACCTGGGCTGAAGGCGTCACGTGAAAGGCCGCTCACCGGGCCGTGCTCCTCCATGCTGCCGATCATGTACGCGGCGAGGTACTCCGTAGTCAGCCCCTCGGGCCCGACACCCACATCGATCGCGTGGCGCACGATTTCCCAGTTGCCGAGGTCTCCGTGGCAGAGCGTGTGGTTCCAGCCGATGCCCCTCGACCAGGACGCCGCGGCGGCCCGGTGCAGCACGTCCGCCCAGCGCGGGTCACCTTCGCGGGCCAGCCGGTCGGCTGCGACGAGGCCGATGCCGGCGGCTCCGTGGCACCACGCGCTGGAGGTCACGCGATGGTCATCCATTTCGCGCAGGTCACGCCAGCCCTTCTCCGCCGGGTCGTACAGTGACTCCTCGTACAGAAAGGCATTGTCTGCCAGGGCGCGGAAGTCCGCGGCGCCGGCCGTGGCGCTGTCGGCGAGCCGGGCCAGCGCCCAGGCGATCCCGGTGGCTCCGTGTGAGACCCCGCCCAACCCTTGTGGGAACGCGGTGCTGGGCCAGCGTGCTCCCCGGTCGTCGATGTGGGCCAGTGAGAGCAGGCGCTCCCCGATGCGGTCGGCCTGCGTGGACCACTGCTGGTCACCGGTCTGTTCCGACAGGCGGAGCAACGGCACGATGGCGCCTGCCATGCCGGTGAGCAGGTCGTACACCCCGTCGGCGGCCACCGCCTCGGGCAGTTGCCCCGCCAGGGCGCCGGCCCGGGCGACCGCCTCCTCCGAGCCGACGGCGCCCAGCCTGCGCAGCAGCAGCCAGCTCCAGATCTGCGAGCCGATGCCGACATAGCCGCCTGGGGTGGCGGGGCGGCGCCGCGGCCCGGTGCGGCGTGCCTCCGCGTCGCGCTCCTCGGCCAGTCTGATCGTATGGAGGATATCGGTGAGCAGCCCGTCCAGCCCCGGCACCTCGTCGGCCCTGCCCTGCCCGGTCTCACTCACGTAGGCGGCCAGAGTGATGGCGACCCCGTACGCCCCGCCGTACACGTCGGGAGACAGCGACTGTACGAACCAGCCGTCGGAGGTGAGCACCGGCGCGGTCCAGGTGACGGTGCCGTCGTCGCCCCGGACCGCTGTGTCGAGCATGTTGCGGGCGATCCCGGCCGCGATCCGACGCCGGCGCCGCTCGAGGTCCTGGTGCCGGATGGAAGGCACGGTCATACGCTTGTTGGCAGGCATCCACCCTTCGTTGAGGTAGGCGCTGACCAGAGCGGACCGGATCACCTCGCGGTCCAGGGCCGCGTCGCGGTCGCGCCAGCGCCGCAGCGCGTCCGCGATGAGGTCCCGCTCGTCTCCATAAGAGGTTCCGCCAGGGCCGTCCAGACGGCCGCGAGCAGGGGTCGTGGCGAAGAAGGGGATGTCGCAGACCAGCAACTCGGCCACCTCGGCGTCGATCACCTCGGGATCCGATGGCGCGCCGGGCAGGTTCTCGGCATGCTGGGCCAGCAACCCCGCCGCCTTGCCCATCGCGGTCGGCTCGTCGTGCAGTGAGGCCGGGTGCCACAGCATGCGGGCCAGCTCGGCGTACGCCTCGGTGGCGCGGAGCACGACCCGGATCGGACGGTCGGCGAAGTCCGTGAGCAGCCCGGCGAGCTCATCCCGCCGATCCAGCATGTCGAGGTGCTCGACCAGCTCGGTGAATCCGGACAGCACCAGGTCCCAGTAGCGGACGAGGATCGGATCGGGGCTCGGGTGGTTGCTCACCGCTCCCAGCTCGACCCGTTCCATCCCCAGTCTCGCCATGTCCGTGCCCGCCTCGACGACGACCGGCACCTGCGTGTACGGCTGCTGGCCAGGCAGGCCTCCGACGGCGGACATGTCGACGCCGCGCCAGGCGAGCGAGACGCCGCGTCCGGGAAGGAGTCCGGTGCGCAGCACCGATCCGCTGAGCAGGTCGGTCGCCTGGTCGACGGCGTCGCCGTATCCGGACGGTTTGGCCGGGACGTGCGGGGTGAACAGCGTCTCGCAGTCGACGACGACGGGCGCGGGACCGGCCGCGATGAGGTTCTCCATGTGCAGGTCGCTGCCGCCGATCAGCCGCATCAGCGCCAGCCAGTGCCCGACACCGCGGTAGAAGGACCGCAGCTCCGTCTCGTCGGCGCAGTAGCGGTGCTGGATGTGCTCCGCCCAGCCGTACCCCTGGCGAATCAGCACGTCGGGTACGCGGATGCGGCTGCCGGCGGGCAGCCGGGGTGCCAGGCGGTCGATCAGCCGCGCCAGCGCCTCGTCCACGGCGAGGGACCGGGGCTTGTAGACCACCTTGCCCTGCGAGCCGTGCAGGACGGCGACGGTGTGCCCTCCGCGATGACTGTCTCCCGCCCCGAAGTCGACTCCGACCAGCTCGCCTCGGAGACCGCCGGGCAGTGCGGTGAGCGCCGCGCGGTCGGCGGCGAACCTGCGGGCCAGTTCCACGGCCGCGGCGCACCTGTTGTCGATGATCGTGCCGAGCCTGGACGGCATCGTGGGGTAGTGCCTGGTCAGGGACAGCCAGAACTCGGGCGTCGCGGCCGTCGCCTTCCATTCCTGCCACCGCAGCTGCGGCGTCTCGGCGGTCAGCCTCCCGGTGATCCTGGCGGCGTTGAGTTCCAGCAGCAGGACCCTGTTGACCTTGAGGCGGACGGTCTCCTCCAGCGCTTCGGCGGTTCCCCGGCATATCAGCCGGGCCTCCGCCTCCGTTAGGCCGGGGATCGATCCCAGCGTGGCGGACAGCCCGACCAGCGCCGGTGCGGTGAAAAAGTCCAGCGACGGGTCGAAGTCCCCGGCCATTCGGATCATCCTTCCTTGATCAGCAGCAGAAGCGGCTGCAGGTGCACGAGCTCGCCAGCCGGGTGTCCAGGGCCGTCAGCGTGATCTCCGACTCGGCGTAGTCACCGATGAACAGCGGACCGGCCGGGTTGTCCCAGCCCTCGACGTCGGCTCCGCTGCGCCACGCGGAGACGATCTCCTCAGAGCGTTCCAGGGTTACAGGCATTCTTACTCCCTCCATGACCGGGCGTCCCGATCAGCGTTGGTCAGCCGATCGAAAAAATCAATACATAGAGGGAGAAATATAGATTTTTCGGCATTCAGTAGAAAAGGCGAAAGCTGCCGTCGGCTGGGACGGAGCTTGCCCAGAAGCTGGCGATATGTCCGGAACGCGCGGGCGAGACCGGCCACCCTCCACACCACCGGCCCATGCCCATCAAGGAGACGACAGTGCACGTCAGGGGTTTCGTCCCGCAACGGTCCATGACCACCGCCTCGGCGACGGCGCTCATGTGCGGGACGACCCGGCGAACCGCTTTCAACGGCCTCGAACCGGCGGCGGATCAGAAGGTCAGGGGTTCGAGCCCTCTCGGCCGCGCAGCAGGACAAAGGCCCTCCGGAATCATTCCGGAGGGCCTTTTCCACGGTCGTACAGCGGCGGAATTCAACAACAAGGTCTGCCGAAAGCAGCCTCTGGCGGAAGGCCCCGCTCGGACGGCAAACGGCCGACATTCGCGAAGGTCTTGTCAGGGCCTGGAATCCGGGTGCCCCTCCAGTTCCGCCAAGCCGAGCGGTTCGGGCGACTCATGGTGCTCAGGCGTGCCCTTCTGCCGCCGACCGCGTGTTCATGTCGCCGTAGCGGTGCGGAAGTCCTCGTCGGTCATGTTCCTGCACGGTCATCAGCTGATCCTCTGTACGGTGGCACCCCATCGGATGGCGCGAGGGATCTCGGCGACGGAGTCCACGATGTCGATCAGGTGGGCGATGCTCTCGGCTGAAGCAGTGGAGCCGACGTCGACGGTGTAGGTGATGCCGGTTGACCGCCAGCTCTCGATGTCGAAGCCGCCGGCTGCGGAAACGCGCACTCCCAGGAGCTCGATTCCCAGTGCGGCGGCCTCCCGGTAAAGGTCGTTGAGGACGCATCCCGCCGCCGCGAGGTGAAGGAGATGTCCTCCGGTGAAATCCGCTCTGACGCTCACGCCCTCGGGCGTCCACCGATGAGGGAAATGCACCGCGTGTTCGTCCGCCACCTTCAGCGATCCTGTGCTCACGACCACGTTGAAACGATCATCCATGATTCGGCTCCCGGCACCTCGGGCGTGCGGATGTGACGACAAGAGCCGTCCTACACGTCGCAGCCGCCAACCGGCAACACCCGCTCATGCCGCTGGGCCGTCCGGTGGAGGATGCGTCCGTTCGGCTCGGAGTCCGTTCATGTGATATGCGTGGCATCTTCGCCACACAGCGTGCCGGTGAGGCATGCCCTCCCGTGTTGCCGCACAGCGGCGCGGACAGTGCCGGGACGAATCGCGCGTTGCCGGTGAGCGTTGGCCGTCACCGGAGATGTTTGATGGGATTGACGTATGAAGACACGAGGACATGACATCGAGGTCACGCCTACGTCGGACCATGTCGTGGTACGGGTCAAGGACTCGGTCGTCGCGACCTCCTCTCGGCCGCTCGTACTCACCGAGACAGGCTGCCCACCGCGGTACTACCTGCCGCCGGACGATGTGAAGATGGATCTGCTCCGGTCGTCGATGACGACGTCGCACTGCCCGTTCAAGGGTGATGCCGTCTACTGGTCGGTGGACACCGGTGACGGCCTGATCGAAGACGTGGTCTGGTCCTACCCGGAGCCGTTCGCGCGGGTGGAGCGGATCGCGGGACGGCTCGCCTTCTGGGCCGAGAAGCCAGGCGTCACTCTTGAGGTGAATGGGCAGGGTGGGTAAGCGTCGCCGACTGCGACCACCGCCACATGAACGGCCACACGAAACGGCGGATCGCCCCGATCGGCGCCACCGGGCGTTCAGCGACGCCGAGGCTCGTGCCCGATCTGACCGCGGTCGGCCTCGCTGCCACCGGCCGAGTGCGTGTGGCCACGGACACATATCCGCGCCGCTGCCCATACATGCCTGACCACGGTCTCGATCAGGCGAGCAGGATGATTGTTCCGCCTGAAGGCGGAAGGTCGTATTGTCGCAGAACTTCCAGCGTCTGACCCCAGCCGTGTGGCAGGTACCCGGTGAATCCGTTCGCGTCCCGCGGAGCATCGTCCAAGGGACGACCCACCTGACCGCCGAACGCCTCTTCGTGCGCTGGGGCGCCGGCCGATGGCGGCCCGTCGAGGGAGCGCAGCCGTACGCGGGCCGGATCGGGGAGATCTCCAGCGGTGCGGAGACCAAGATAGAGACGGCCTGTGAGCTCGAGGACGCCGAGCGCGTCGTCAATGCCGTCCGAGAGGCCCACCCCCACGAGGAGCCTCTGATCAGCCTGCTTCCGCTCTTCGGGCCTCCGTCGAGTGATGCACTTCCCAGGCCGGCGCCGTCGTCAGGTGATCGGCCTTGTGTCAGTCGTCATCGTCGTCACCGGTGTAGTCGTGGTAGAGCTTGCGGCGGAGGAGATCGGTCCGGACGGTCAGGGCGCCGAGGAGTTCCTCATCGCTCAGCCCGTCCGTGGTCCTGAACGCCCAGGAGGAGTGGCCTTCTTCGTCGAGGCACTTCACAAGGACTATCGCCCCGGTTGCGTCCACGGAGGTGGTGTATGAGTTTCCCCAGCTAGCAGGCGTGGCGCC
>NZ_JBEZNH010000048.1:0-67441 GCF_040653115.1 Streptosporangium sp. NPDC048047
ACATCGGCAACAGGACCTTGCGGCTTGACATTCCACATCCAGGGATGTCTGACCCCCGGAAGACCTCCGGGGGTCAGCGAGCCACGGCCGGGCCCGCACCGCGGGCCCGGCGGGACGTCACGCCTCCGGCGCGTCGCGCCGCTCCCCGGGCACGACCGGCTCCCCGGACGTCCGCTCGGGCACGGCCCGCTCCTCCGCCGCCGGCCCCCCGGACACGGCCGGCTCCTCCGCCGCGTCGTGCCCCAGGCCGCCACCGAGGTAGGCGGCCTGCACCGCCGGGTCGTTCAGCAGATCGGCCGCGGGCGCGCTCTTGACCACCTTCCCGGTCTCCAGCACATACGCCCGGTGCGCCAGCTTCAGCGCCTGCTGGGCGTTCTGCTCCACCAGCAGCACCGTGGTGCCCCGGCGGTTGATCTCCTCGATGATGGAGAAGATCTGCTGGACCATCAGCGGCGCCAGGCCCATCGACGGCTCGTCCAGCAGCAGCACCTTCGGCTTGGCCATCAGCGCGCGGCCGATCGCGAGCATCTGCTGCTCACCGCCGGACATCGTGCCCGCCATCTGGTTGCGGCGCTCCGCCAACCGGGTGAACAGCTCGTAGACCTCCTTCAGGTCCGCGGAGAAGTCACCCGAGCGGGTGTAGGCGCCCATCAGCAGGTTGTCGTGCACCGTCATGCCGGGGAAGACGCCGCGGCCCTCGGGGGCCTGCCCCAGGCCCGCCGCGACCCGCTTGTGGCCCGGCATCCTGGAGATGTCCTTGCCGTCGAAGACGACGCTGCCCGACGTCAGGCCCCGCAGGCCCGAGATCGTCTTCAGGGTCGTGGTCTTGCCCGCCCCGTTCGCCCCGATGAGCGTGACGATCTCGCCCTCGTTCACCTCGACCGAGATGCCCTTGAGAGCCTCGATCTTGCCGTAGTGGACGTGGATGTCCTTGACCTCAAGAAGCATCTGCGGGAGCCCCCAAATACGCCTCGACGACCCGGGGGTCGTTCCGCACCTCATCCGGCAGCCCGTCGGCGATCTTCTGGCCGAAGTCCAGCACCGCGATGCGGTCGCTGATGCCCATGATGAGGCTCATGTCGTGCTCGATGATCAGAATCGTCCGGCCGGCGTCCCGGATGTCCCGGATCAGCTGCTGCAGCGCTATCTTCTCCGCCGGGTTCATGCCCGCGGCCGGCTCGTCCAGCAGCAGCAGCTTCGGGTCCGTCGCCAGCGCGCGGGCGATCTCCAGCCGCCGCTGGTCACCGTAGGGCAGGTTCTTGGCGTAGTCGTGCGCCCGATGGGAGACCCCGACGAAGTCGAGCAGCTCCATCGCCAGCGCCCGGCCCTCCCGCTCGGCCTGCCGGTGCCACGGCAGGCCCAGCGCCACACTGACCATGCCCGCGCGGTGGTGGACGTCGGAGCCCACCATCACGTTCTCCAGCGCCGTCATGTTGTGGAACAGGCGGATGTTCTGGAACGTCCGGGCGACCCCACGCTTCGTGATCTTGAAGCGCTTGAGGCCGCTGATCCTCTCACCCCCGAACAGCACCTGACCCTCCGTGGGCCGGTACACCCCGGTCACCACGTTGAAGACCGTCGTCTTGCCCGCGCCGTTCGGGCCGATCAGGGCGAAGATCTCCCCCTCACCGACCGTCAGGTTCACGTCCTTCAGCGCCGTGACGCCGCCGAACCGCATCGTCAGGCCCCGCAGCTCCAGCAGCGCGCGACGGCCCTCCCGGCCCGCCTCCGCGTTCGCCCCAGTGCTCACCTCGGTGCTCACCTGGAGGCCACCTCCTCACCATGCGACTCCGGCCCGGGCACCTCGGCGCCGAGCGTCCCCATCCCGCCGGAGCCCTCCTTCAGCTCCGCCTTACGCTGCCGAGACGGCAGCAGCCCCTCCGGACGGAAGATCATCAACGCCACGAGCACCGCACCGAAGATCAGCATGCGGTAGTCCTTCAGCTCCCGGAAACGCTCCGGCAGCCACGCCACCACGAACGCCCCCAGCATCACGCCCGGCAGGTTGCCCGCGCCGCCCATGACCACCGCCGCCAGAATCGTCGCCGACAGCAGGAACAGGAAGTCGTTCGGGTTCAGCGACACCGACTTCGCCGCCCACAGCACACCCATCGCACCGCCGATCGACGCGCCGATCGCGAACGCCAGCATCTTGAACCGGAACGTCGGCACGCCCATCACCTCGGCCGCGTCCTCGTCCTCACGGATCGCCGCCCACGCACGCCCGACCCGGCTCTTCTCCCACCGCTTCACCAGAATGATCACGACGACCGCCAGCGCCACCAGCAGGTAGTAGTACGGCCTCGGATCCAGCACGCCGTACTTGAAGACCTTGACGCCGAACAACTCGAAGGTGTCACTGAGGTTCGGCGGATGCGGGATGCCGCTGATGCCCGTCGGGCCACCGATCGAATCGGTGTTACGAGCCGTGATCCGGATGATCTCACCGAAGCCCAGCGTGACGATCGCCAGATAGTCACCGCGCAGCCGCAGCGTCGGAGCGCCCAGCGTGACGCCCGACAGGGCACAGATCCCGATGCCCACCACCAGGATCACCCAGAAGTCCCAGCCCATCCTGGTGCCCAGCAACGCCATCGCGTAGCCGCCCACCGCGTAGAACGCGACGAAGCCCAGGTCCAGCAGGCCCGCCTGGCCCACCACCACGTTCAGGCCGATCGCCAGCACCACGTACGTGCCGATCGGGAAGAACAGGATCGTCGCCCAGTCCGTGCCGGGCGACATGAACGCGCCGATGCTCTCCGACGGCAGCAACACCGCGGCGACGATCAGCAGCAGATACACGATCCACCGCTGCCAGCCCGGCGCCCGCAGCCAGCGGTCGTGCACGACGTCACCGAAGTGGCTCAACTGATGGCGGAAACCCGCCGAGGAAGTCTGCTTGTTCATGCGCGCGCCTGCTGGAGTGATTCACCGAGGATTCCGGTGGGACGGAACATCAGGACCAGGATCAGGATCGTGAAGGAGATCACGTGCTTCCAGTCGGAACCGACGAGGATCGCACCGTAGTTCTCCACCAGACCCAGCACGATCCCGCCGACCAGCGCACCACGCAGGTTGCCGATACCTCCCAGCACCGCCGCGGTGAACGCCTTGATACCGAAAAGGAACCCGATGTAGTAATTCGTGTTCTCATACGAGATCAAATAAAGCGCGCCGGCCACACCCGCCATCGCGCCGCCGATCAGGAACGTCATCCGGACGACGTTGTTGATGTCCACCCCCATCAGGGTGGCCGCCTCCGGATTCTGCGCGGTCGCACGGATACCACGGCCGATCTTCGTCCGGTTCACCAGCGAATCCAGCGCGACCATCATGGCGACCGCCGCGACGATCACCACCACCTGGTCCACCCGCACCGTGTGACCCGCGATCGAGAAAAGCTCCGACCGCTCCATCAACCGGGGCAGACCCATCTGGATACGGCCCCGCTCCGGACGGTTGAACACCCCCGGAATCACCACCAGGGCGAACAACTCCTGGAGAAAGATCGAAGCACCGATCGCCGAGATCAGCGCCGCCAGCCGCGACGCACCACGCTTACGCAGCGGCTTGTAGGCCACCTGCTCCAGCGCGATCGCCGTACCCGCCGACGCCAGCATGCCCGCCACGACCATCGCCAGGATCACACCCACCAGCGCGACGCCCGTGAGCGCCGAGTCGATGCCCAACGTGAACGGGACGAACATCGCGCCGAACGTACCGATCATGAACACTTCGGAGTGCGCGAAATTGATCAACCGCAGCACGCCGTACACCATCGTGTAGCCCAGCGCGATCAAAGCATAAATCGAACCGAAGGCCAGACCGTCGATCGACGCCGGCCAGAACTGATTGATGAAGTCACTGAACACTTGGGGGTTACCACTTCCAGCGGGGGTCGCCTGCACTGCCGGTAGCCCACGTCACCGGCCCGGGCCTCGTGAACCCGGCCGGACGCACAAGAGGAGCGGGACCGCACTTCGGCGCTCCCGCTCCCCGCACGTCGACTACCTACTCTTCTCGTCCGCCGGCGCTAGCCCAGCTTCGCCTCGGTCGCCTTGCCCAGCAGCGTGATCGCGCCGTCCTTCACCTGATACATGTAGATGTCCTTGGCCACGACCTCACCGTTGTCCCCGAACTTCACCTGCTTGGAGACACCCGCCAGATCAACGGTCTTGAGGAACTCGTTGATCTTGTCCGGGGTGGTGTTGCCCGCCTTCACCGCCTCCACGAAGACCGACGCCGCGTCGTAACCCTCCGCCGCGTAGATCGCCGGGTCAGCGCTGTAAGCCGCCTTGTAGGCGTCCGCGAACTTCTTCACCTTCTCGTCCGTCACATCCGCCGTGGCGATGTAGCACGGGCAGCCCACCAGCGCGCCCTCGGCGTTCGGCGCACCGGCGCCGTCGATCAGGCCCTTGTCCAGCGAACCGTCACCGGAGAAGAACTTCGCGTCCTTCACACCCTTGTCACGCAGCTGCTTCAGCAGGTTGCCGCCCGCCGCGTAGTAACCACCGAAGAAGATCGCATCCGGCTTGGTCGCCGCGACCTTGTTCACCACCGAGGAGAAGTCACTCTCCTGCGGGTCCAGCGAGTCGGTGGTGACCTTCACACCCTTGGTCTCCAGCTGCGCCTTCACCGCGTCGGCCAGCGGCTTGCCGTAGTCCGACTTGTCGTCGATCACGAACGCGTTCTTCGACGCCGCCGCACCAGCCATGAAGTCCGCGATACCCGGACCCTGAACGCTGTCGTTCGGAAGGATGCGGTGCCAGTACTTCCAGCCGTTCGCAGCCAGCTTCGTGTTCGTCGCCGACGCCGTGACGCTGGGCAGCTGCGCCTCCTCCAGCACCGGGCCCACCTGCGCCGACTCACCCGAGAAGGCCGGGCCGATCATGCCCACGACCTTGTCGTTCTTGATCGCCTGCTGAGCCAGACCGACGGCCTTGGAGCCGTCACCCTGGCTGTCGTACTCCACCAGCTCGATCTTCGTCGCCGGGTTCGTCTTGTTGTACTCATCGAACACGAGCTTCGCGCCGTTCTTCGGCGGAATGACGATGCCGGAGTTCGGTCCGGTCAGGTCGCCCATGAAACCGATCTTGACCGAGCCGGAGGCCGCGCCGGAGCCGCCCTCCGAAGGCTCCGCGCTCGAGCCACCGTCACCACAGGCAGCGAGACCGAGAGAGAGCGCCAGACCGGCAGCGAGCACTCCACCGAGGCGAGCAGTCCTAGGCCGCAAAGTTGCCTTCCTTTCGCCCGGACCCCCGTGTCGGGACCGGGTTCACAGATGCCCTCCCTGACGGAGTGGCCAGGGGGTTGTTGACGGTTAGTACAGCCAGCCCATGTCACGGGTCGATACAGGAAGCGCCTCCGTAACCGTTTCGTTATTACACCGATCCTTTACGGCTACCAGGCAAAAGCAAAGGTCACCCCGGCTCGCCACCCCACCAGAAGATCACCCCGAGCACGCGAAAGGCCCGCCCACCCCCCGAAACCGGAAGACACACAGGCCCCACGACCTACGAACACACCCCGAAACCGACACCTGGCGCCCGGACCCGACAGCAGAACACAGACCCGGCACCCGGACTCGGGCCTGGAGCCGGACCCGGACCCGGACCCGGACCCGGACCCGAGCTCAGACCCGGACCCGCATCCGGCACCCGCGACGACGACCACCCCACCCGCGAACCCACCACAGGCGGATCAACCCTCCGACGCCCCCGACTCCTCCCCCACCCCCTGAGACACACCATCGACCACGACCTGCGCCACCTGACGCATGCTCAACCGCCGATCCATCGACGCCTTCTGAATCCACCGGAACGCCTGCGGCTCGGACCAGCCATGCTGCGCCATCAGCAACCCCTTCGCCCGCTCCACCAACTTCCGCGTCTCCAGCCGATCCGACAGCGTCCCGACCTCACGCTCCAGCGCCGCGATCTCCTCATGCCGGCTCACCGCCATCTCGATCGCCGGCACCAGATCCGACTTCGTGAACGGCTTCACCAGATACGCCATCGCCCCCGCGTCCCGCGCACGCTCCACCAGATCCCGCTGCGAGAACGCCGTCAGAATCAAACACGGCGCGATCCGCCGCGCCACGATCTGCTCCGCCGCCGAGATACCGTCCAGCACCGGCATCTTCACATCCAAGATCACCAGATCCGGCCGATGCTCAGCCGCCAGCTGCACCGCGGCCTCACCGTCCGCCGCCTCGGCGACCACGGCGTAACCGTCCTCTTCCAGCATCTCCTTGAGATCGAGGCGGATCAGGGCCTCGTCTTCCGCGATCACCACTCGCCGCTGCGTACTCACGAGCAAGAGGGTACCGACGTCCGCTAGATTGGGACCACGCCGGTACTCACGGTTTGTTCGTTTCCGAGTAAGCTGACGAGCCGCACAAACAATCCGGACATAGCGGGACGCCCCGGTACTCCAACGGCAGAGAGAGCGCTCTCAAACAGCGTGTAGTGTGGGTTCGAATCCCACTCGGGGCACAGAAAACCCTCCGACTCAGGCAGTCGGAGGGTTTTGTCGTACCCAGATGGAACACTGTGGGTATGTACAGCATCACGGTACGTGAAAGAGTGCGCCAACTCCTGGAGACAGGAGAGACGATCAGCGCGATCAGTCGCCAGACCGGCATCTCACGTTCCACCGTCAAAGGCTGGCGAGACGATCCAGACCGCCCCACTATGAAAGTGGCCTCCTGCCCCCGATGCGAGGCGGTCCCTACGCTTCCTGAACCACGCGAAGCGTACGCCTATCTTCTGGGCCTTTACCTTGGGGACGGCTATATCAGCCCAATCGGCGATAAGACTAAAGGCGTCTGGTCGTTACGCATCATATGCGCAGATTCCTGGCCCGGGCTCCAAGAGGAATGCGCCGAGGCGCTTCTCGCCGTCAGGCCCGACAACAAGGTACGCAGGCTCTCCCGTCAGGGCTGCACGGAGATCAACTCTTTCTCCAAGCACTGGCCTCACCTCTTCCCACAGCATGGCCCGGGGAAGAAGCAGGATCGGCTGATCAAGCTGGAAGAGTGGCAGCAGCAGATCGTCGACGCGAATCCCGGCAGCCTCGTCCGGGGCCTCATGCATTCCGATGGCTGCCGTCTGGTCAACAGGGTGAAGGGGAAGTCTGGCAACGAGACGCGTTACTACGAATACCCCCGCTACCTCTTCGTCAACGAGTCGCGGGACATCCTCCGGCTGTGCGAGGAGGCGCTCGATCTCCTCGATGTGAAGTGGCGCTATTCGAAGCCAAACACCATCTCCGTCGCCAGGCGGGAGGCCGTCGCGCGACTGGACGAGTTCGTGGGGCCGAAGTACTGAGGCTGAAGCACTGAGGCGGTGTCCGGGCGGCCGGGATTCCGGTGGTTCGAGATGCCGGAGCCCCGAAGCCCTGGAAGACCGAAGCTCCGGAGCGCACGTGGCCGGTGCCGCGCGGCCGGCCCTCCGCCCCGGGAGCGGGCGGCCCACCCTTCGTGGTCGATGGCCGCGGAACGCGCGTCGAGGTGCGACCGCCCGCCTCTGCTCCCCTCTCCGCCCGCTTACCGACGCGACCCGGCGAGCGTCCTTCCGATGTCGGCTCCGGGCTCGCCGAGCCTCACGGCGGTCCCTGCCGTAGACCGTGCCGGAGACCGCCGTGGGGCGTGCCGAAGGCCCGCCGTGTGGCATGCCGAAGGCCCGCCGTGAGCCGTGCCAGAGATCTGCCAAGAAAGTGCGTCATGCTCCCCGCCGTACGCGAGCGGCTCACCCCGCTCCGGACCGAAGATCCGGCACCGGGGTTCCGGCATCAGGCCTCCGGCTTTCCCGTGCCGTCGAACACACCTATCGCAAACAGGGGGACATCTCACATGACCAGCACGAAATCCGGCCCTCGGGGCTCTCTTCGTTTTCGAGGGCTGTTCGCAGCGCTGGGGGTCGGCGCGCTCATCGCTTCTCCGCTCCCGCAGGCCGCCGCCGCGACCGCCGCACCGCCGGTGACGCCGGACTGTTCCTGGAAGCTCCGGGTGAGCGCGGACACCGTCAACGTCTTCTTTCCCGACACCGCGGCGTCGTACTGGGTCCTGCCGTTCACGGTTCAGGACCGCCTGCGGATCAGGCTCTCGGGTGAGTACGCGGACAGCCGGTACACCTCGTTCAACGTTTACAAGGACGGCGGAGGGTCGTTCACGTTCAACGGTGTCGGCTCGTCGCTGCCCGACCACCTCATCGACCCGGACCCCGGCAGTGTCAACCCGTGGCGGCAGCAGGCGGAGCCCGGCGGGCGTTACACGGTGACCGTGAGCTCCGACGCGGCTCCGGGTCAGGTCAACACGCTTCCCCTCGCTCCCGAGGGCACCGCGGAGGGCGCGGACGGCTACGTCCTCCTGAGGGCCTACCTGCCGGCTGACGGTGACTTCTCGCGGGTGCCGTTGCCTTCGGTCACCTTCGAGCGCGACGGTGTCTCCAAGCCGGTGCCCCGGTGTGAGAGCACCGACACCGCCACGCACGAGCAGACGGCGTTGCTCGAAGGGCTCCGCATGGATCCGCCGCTCACCGAGCCGGAGCCGATGAGGTTCGCTCGCGTGAAGCTCGACACGCGGCGCGTCGGCGGCTTCCCGAACGCGGACTCCGCCTACCTCAGCGCGACCGTCCCCCCGCCGGCCGACCGCGAGGTCGTCGTCGTCCGGGGCAGGGCGCCGCGTGCCTCCGCCGGTTCCCACCCCTCGCCGTGGCCGGGGACGGACAAGGACGTGCGCTACTGGTCCATGTGTACGAACCTGACCTTCCCGCTGCTCCCGGTGGTGGTGAACAAGCTGCCGAACGGGGCGGTCAGCTACGGGTGCCGCAGCGATGACGAGACCGTGCTGGACTCCAGCGGCCACTACACGTACGTGATCGGCAGGGAGTCGCAGCGCGCGGCGATCGAGAGGATTCCGGGGGTGACCTTCCTGCCGTTCTCCACGACGCAGCCGAGGGCCGCGCACACCGTCCTGCTCCGCAACATGGTGGTGGACGAGGACTTCGCCGAGGCCGTCCAGAACGTTCCCGAGGACGGTGACTCGGCCTCCGCCGCCGCCGTGATGGGCCCGTACCACCCGAAGGTCTCGGTCTGCTCGCTCGCCGACCTGGCCTCGGGTGGCCCGCAGAACTGCCCGCCGGTCTGAGCGTCCGCCGGACGCCGGTCCAGGCGTCCGCCGGGGCGAGTCCCGTCAGGGGGGCGGGGACTCGCCCCGGCGGGCGGTGTCATATGCGGCGAGCACGTGATGGGTCTTTCCCGCCTTCGCTCTGCCGGCCGGCGGTTCGGGGTTCGGCGAGGTCGGCGGGCCGGGAGGGACCTCAGGGGCATAAGACCGAAATATGGCGAAATATGGTTATGTCCGAAATATGGGTTTCGGTCACTTGCTCTTCGTAGCCCACTACTGCGCTCGGTGTCCGACAGGTGAGACGTGGGGCGGTGTCACGGGGCCGACCGGCCCGACTCTCCGCGTTACTCCGCTGTGACCTGCGATTATGTCAAGCCGTTCGCGAGCGCCGGAGTCTTCGCACGGGGCCGAAACCGGCATTCGAGCGTGCTTGAAGATTCATCTCTTGACGCGGATTACCCCGGAAACATAGGAATAACGTGCCTTACCGCTGCTAATACTTTACGGGGCAAAACCCCTGTTTAGGACTATGGGGGGTGGATGCTCGAAGCGATGCGGGAGGACCCCTCGTCCGCCTCGTTGCCAGGTACGCGACACGTCTCGTCTCCGGCGGAGACGCCCGCGGGAACGTCCGCGGGGGCACCGCCGGCGACCCCGGTTCCGGTCGAGTGGACGTCGGGACCACCCCATGTCTCCCCTCGGACCACCCTGTGCGATCTCGTCGCCGCGCAGGCCGCCCGCTCCCCCGGCGCCCCGGCCGTCCGCCAGTGGGACGCCCTTCTCACCTACCGTGATCTGCTTTCCTCGGCCGCCGCGCTGGCGGCCCGGCTGCGGACCCTCGGGGTCGGCCCTGAGGTCCGGGTGGGGTTGTGCCTGCGGCGCACCCCGCTCATGCCGGTGGCTGCGCTCGGCGTGATGCTGGCGGGCGGCGCCTATGTCCCGCTGGATCCGGGGCATCCGCGTCGCAGGCTCCAGGAGGTGATCGAGGACGCGGCGATCGGCGTGGTCGTGGCCGATGACGACGGCCGTGCCCTGTTGCGGGGGTGCGGGCGGACGCTGGTCGCTCCCGACATCGTGGCCTCCCCCGCCGAGCCGTCCCCCGCCGGGCTTCCGGTCGTCGATCGGGATCCGGTCTCCGGGGACGCCCGGCCCGGCGACGCGGCGTACGTGCTGTACACCTCGGGTTCGACGGGCCGTCCCAAGGGCGTGGTGGTGGACCATGCCTCGGCGGTGGCGTTCGTGACGGCGGCGGTGGCGCGTTTCGGGCTGGACGCCTCGTGCCGGTCGATCGCGTTCTCGGCGCTGGGGTTCGACGTGTCGGTGCTCGACATGTTCGCGCCGCTGACGGCGGGCGGGTGCGTGCAGCTCGTGCCGGACGAGGACAGGGTGGATCCGGGCCGGTTGCAGCGGTTCCTGGAGGAGCACGAGGTCACGTGGGGGTTCGTGCCGCCCGCTCTGCTTCCGCTGGTGGATCCGGCGCGGCTGCCGTGTCTCCGGGATCTGGTGACGGCCGGGGAGCCTCCGGGGCCGGAGCAGGTGGCGCGGTGGTCGGCGTACGCGCGGTTCCACAACTGGTACGGGCCGACGGAGACGACGGTGTGCGTGGTGGGGGCGGAGCTGTCGGGGGTGTGGGACAGGCCGCTGCCGATCGGCCGTCCGCTGGCCGGTTGCCGGGCGCACGTGCTGGACGAGGAGATGCGGGAGTGCCCGGTGGGGGTGCCGGGTGAGCTGCACATCGGCGGCCCGCAGGTGAGCCGGGGGTACCTCGGCCGGCCGGGGCTGACGGCCGAGCGGTTCGTACCGGATCCGTTCTCGGCGGAGCCGGGGGCGCGGCTGTACCGGACGGGTGACCGGGTGGCCTGGCAGGAGGACGGCCGGATCGCGTTCATGGGGCGGCTGGACCGGCAGGTGAAGGTCCAGGGGCAGCGGGTGGAGATCGGCGAGGTCGAGTCGGTGGTGCGGGCTCACCCGGGGGTGCTTCAGGCGGTGGTGGACGCGCCCGGGGAGCTGGTGGCGTACGTGGCGCCGCTGGACGCGCCGGATCTGGTGGCGTTGCGGGAGCATTGCGCGTTGCGGCTGCCGCCGTACATGGTGCCGACGAGGGTGGTGCGGGTGGCGGCGTTGCCGCTGAACGCGTCGGGGAAGGTGGATCTGGGGGCGCTGCGGGCCGCGCACGGCCCGGTGTCCGCCGGGTCCGGGAGGGACGGCGGGCTGGCGGCGATCTGGTCGCGGGTGCTGCAGGCTCCGCCGCCGGAGGCCGACGACGACTTCCTCGCCGCCGGCGGGCATTCGCTGCGTGCGATGCGGCTGGTGGCGGCGGTCAGGGCGGAGCTGGGACGGGAGATCTCGGTCGAGGACGTCCATTCGGCCCGGGTGTACGGCGCGCTGGCGGCGAGGGTGGCGGGTGCGCCGCGCGTGCCGGCCGCCGGTGCGGCCGTGGGGCCGATGCTGTCGGCGGCGCAGCGGCGCATGTGGTTCGTGGAGCGGCTGGCGCCGGACACTCCCGCGCACAACATCGCGATGGCGGAGCGGGTGCGGGGGCCGCTGGACGCGGGTGCCCTGGAGCGGGCGCTGGGCGCGGTGACGGCCCGGCACGAGGCGTTGCGGTGGCGGGTCCCGGCGGAGGACGGTGTGCCGCGGGTGTCGGTGGCTCCGGCGGGGCCGGTGCCGCTGCCCGTGGAGGATCTGTCCGGTCTCGCGGCGGACGCGCGGGAGGCGGCGCTGGCGCGGGTGCTGGACCGTGAGGCGCGGGAGCGGTTCGACCTGGCGGCGGGGCCGCTGTTGCGGGCCAGGCTGGTGCGGCTGGCGGCGGACGAGCACGTGGTGGCGGTGACGGTGCATCACATCGTGTTCGACGGCTGGTCGCAGGATGTGTTCTTCCGGGATCTGGGTGTGGCCTACCGGGGCGGGGCGCTGGAGCCGGTGGGGGTCTCGTTCGGCGACTACGTGCGGTGGGCGCGGGCGCGGGACGGCGGAGCCTCCGGCGCCGGGCTCCTCGCGGGTGGCGCTTCCGGGAGCGGCGACTCCGAGCGCGACGCCTCCGGGAGTGGGGCTTCCGGGAGCGACGCCTCCGGGAGCGGGGCTTCCGCGGGTGGAGCCGCCGGGGGCGGGCTGGAGTGGTGGCGTGCCCACCTGGAGGGCGCGCCGACGGTGCTGGATCTGCCGAGGGACGCGCCGCGTCCGCCGGTGCAGACGTTCCGCGGCGCCGTACGGCGGGCGGGGCTGGACGGCGGGCTGGGCGGGCGGGTCAGGCGGCTGGCGGCGGAGCTGGGGGTGACGCCGTACCCGGTGCTGCTGGCGGCGTTCGGTGAGCTGGTGGCCCGGTTGACCGGTGAGCGGGATCTGCTGGTCGGTACGCCGTACGCCGATCGGGGGC
This sequence comes from Streptosporangium sp. NPDC048047, assembly GCF_040653115.1. Taxonomy (NCBI): domain Bacteria; kingdom Bacillati; phylum Actinomycetota; class Actinomycetes; order Streptosporangiales; family Streptosporangiaceae; genus Streptosporangium; species Streptosporangium sp. NPDC048047. The sequence continues at coordinate 12,504 of NZ_JBEZNH010000048.1, forward strand.
ACGCGGCGTTCGCGGAGCTGGTGGGGATGTGCGTGCGGATGCTGCCGCTGCGGCTGCGTCAGGACGGCGACGCCTCCTTCGCCGAGTCCGTGCTGCGGTGCCGGGACGAGCTGGCGGAGGTGGTGGCGCGGGGGGACGTGCCGCTGGAGCGCGTGGTGGAGGCGTTGCGGGTGCCCCGGGATCTGGGGCGGAACCCGGTGACGCAGGTGTTGTTCAACATGTACGACTTCGCGGAGGCGAAGCTGGACCTGCCGGGATGTACGGCGGAGCCGCTGGCGGCGGGCCTGCCGGGTTCGCTGTTCGACCTGACGTTGTACGTCGCGGAGGAGCCGGGGCCGGGGTCTGAAGCGGGGCCGGGGCCGAAGTCCGCCGGGGGTTACGCCCTGCAGTTGGTCTACAACCCGGATCTGTTCTCGGCGGCGCGGATGGAGGCCCTTCTGGAGGGTTACGCCTTCCTGCTGAGGGACCTGCTGGCGCGTCCGGATCGGCCGGTGCGGATGGCGCGGACGACGGAGGACTCGGCGGACCCGGCGGACGGAGAGCCGGTGGGGTCCGGGTCGCCGCCTGTGTGGGACGGGCCCGGTCTGCCGGAGTCGTTGCGCGCGGACGCGGTGGTGGAGGGTTCGGGGCGGGTGCTGGACGGCGCGGCGCTGGTGTCGTTGCGGGACCGGGTGGCCGGGGCGGTGCGCGAGGCGGGTGTGAAGCCGAGGCGGGCGGTGGCGGTGCTGGCGTCGCGGGTTCCGGAGTTGCCGGGTGTGCTGCTGGGCGTGCTGGTGAGCGGGGCGAGGTGGGTCGTCCTCGATCCGGCGTATCCGGTGGCGGTGCTGGCGCGTCAGGTGGAGGCCGCGGGTGCGGTGGCGGTGCTGCGCTGCCCGGGGGTGCCGGACGACGCGGATCTGCCGATGCCCGCGGGTCTGCGGGAGATCGTGCCGCCTGCCGGGTGGGCGGCGGTGTCGCCTGAGGGGGACGTACCGGAGACGGACGTGCCGGAGGCGGAGCCGGGTCCGGTGCGGGGGTATCTGTCGTTGACGTCGGGCACGACGGGTGAGCCCAAGCCGGTGGTGACGGGTGAGCGGCCGCTGGCGCACTTCGCGCACTGGTACGTGGGGACGTTCGCGGTGTCGCCGGCCGACCGTTTCGCGTTGCTGTCGGGGCTCGCGCACGATCCGGCGTTGCGGGACCTGTTCGTGCCGCTGGTGGCGGGTGCGCGGTTGTGCGTTCCCGAGGCGGCGACGGTGCGTGATCCGTTGCGGCTGGCGGGGTGGCTGCGTGAGCGCCGGGTGACCGTGCTGCATCTGACGCCGCAGCTGGCGCGGATGCTGTGCGGGACGGGCGCGGTGCTGCCGGACGTGCGGCTGGTCGCGACGGGAGGTGATCGTCTCACCTTCGCCGACGCGGTGCGGTTGCGCCGTCTGGCGCCCTCCGCGCGGGTGGTGGCGTTCTACGGCACGACGGAGACGCCGCAGGCGCACGCGTGGTACGAGGTTCCGCCCGGTGCGGTGGAGAGCGCGGAGCCGGTGCCGGCCGGGCGGGGGGTCGAGGGCAGCGAGCTGCTGGTGCTGGCCGGGCACGGTGGCCGGGCGGGGGTGGGTGAGCTGGGCGAGGTGGTGGTGCGCAGTGCCAACCTCGCGGACGGTTACCTCGATCCCGAGCTGACCCGGGCGCGGTTCACGGCGGAGGGTTTCCGGACCGGTGACCTGGGGCGGTTGAACCCGGACGGGACGGTGACGCTCGCGGGGCGGCGGGACGACCAGGTGAAGGTGCGTGGTTTCCGGGTGGAACCGGGCGAGGTGGAGGCGGCTCTGGCGGCTCATCCGGCGGTGCGGTCGGCGGCGGTCGTGGCGGTGGGCGGCGGCGGTGGCGGCTCCGGTTCCGGTGGCGGGCGGGAGGCGGTGCTGTACGGCTACGCCGTTCCGGTCAGGCCGGGGGTGTCGTCCGCCCGGCTGCTGGAGCATCTGTGGGGAGTGCTGCCGGAGCACGCGGTGCCGGCCGGGGTGGAGGTGCTGGCGGCGTTGCCGTTGACGCCGAACGGCAAGGTGGACCGTGCCGCGTTGCGGCTGCGGGTTCCCGGTCCGGCGGCGGTGTCCGCGGGGCGGGGCCACCAGCGGGGTCACGGCGCGGCAGGCGGGCCCGGCGGTCCTGCCGGTGGTCCCGGTGGCGGCCCGGCCGCTGGTGCCGGTGGTCTCGGCGGCCCCGGCGGCTCCGGTGGCTCCCAGGGGCCCGTCGGTGGCTCCGGCGGTGGTCCGGCCGGTGTCGTGGGGCGCGGTGCGGCCGGTGGGCCGGGGCGCGGTGCGGGTGGCGGTCCGGGCGCCGAGCCTTCGGGTCCGACGGAGCGGGCGGTGGCCGAGGTGTGGCGGGCCGTGCTCGGTGTCCCCCGGGTGCGGGCGACGGACAACTTCTTCGAGATCGGCGGCCATTCGCTGGCGATCGCGGCGGTGCAGGTGCGGCTGGCGGGGGTGCTCGGCCGGGAGGTTCCGGTGGTGGACCTGTTCCGTCATCCGACCGTGCGGGCGCTGGCGGCGCATCTGGACGGCGGGGGCGACAGTCCGGGCCTGGACCGGGCCGCGCGGCGGCTGGCCGTACGGCGGGACCGGATGAGGGGGCGGGCCCGCAGACCTGACTGAGGCGGGCGGCCCCGCCGTACGCCGATGCCGTACGGCGGGGCCGCCCGCCTCCGGCTCCCCGTGTCCGGCCGCGGGGGCGGGAGAGGAAAGCCGCAGCAGCAGGCCGGAGTAGAGACCGCATCCCCGAACAGGGCCCCGGAAGAGATCCCGAAGGGGCCCCGAGAGGACCGCCGGGCCGGCGGGCCACGGAGAACGTGAGGCCCGCCGGGCCGCAGGAGAGCTCGTGAGTGAGATGGAAGGGACCCAACGCATGGCCGAGGAACCCACGGTGGAGCCGATCGCGATCATCGGTCTTTCGTGCCGGGTGCCGGGAGCAGGGGACGCCGGGCAGTTCTGGCGCAACCTCTCGGACGGGGTGGAGTCGCTGACGCGGTTCACCCTGGAGGAGCAGCGGGCGCTGGGCGTGTCGGAGCGGGTGCTGGAGGATCCGAACTTCGTTCCGGCCGCGATGATGCTGGACGACCACCAGGATTTCGACGCGGCGTTCTTCGGCATGTCGATCCGGGAGGCGGAGATCCGGGATCCGCAGCATCGGCTGTTCCTGGAGCTGGCGCACACGGCGCTGGAGGACGCGGGTTACGACCCGTTCCGGTATCCGGGTGAGATCGGTGTCTACGCGGGGTCGGGTTCGGACTTCTACCAGTGGATCAACATCCGCAGCAACGCCCAGGCGCACGCGAACGCGGGCTGGCTGGCGGTGATGGTGGGCAACCACGTGGACTACTGCGCGACGCTGGCGTCGTACAAGCTGGACCTGCGGGGGCCGAGTTACACGTTGCACACGGCGTGTTCGACGTCGCTGGTGGCGGTGCACGTCGCGGCGGAGGCGCTGCGCAACGGCGAGTGCGACATGGCGCTGGCGGGCAGCGCGATGCTGGATCTGCCGCAGGGGCAGGGGTACGTCTACGACGAGGACGGCATCGTCTCCCCCGACGGTCACTGCCGGGCGTTCGACGCGAAGGCGGCGGGCACGATCTGGGGCAGCGGCGGCGGGGTGGTGGTGCTGAAGCGGCTGTCGGAGGCGCTGGCCGACGGTGACAACGTCCGGGCCGTGGTGCTGGGCAACGCGATCAACAACGACGGAGCGGGCAAGGTCGGGTTCTCGGCGCCCAGCATGGACGGTCAGGCGGCCGTGGTCGCGCAGGCGCTGGGGGTGGGCGGGGTGGACCCGCGCACGGTGACGTACGTGGAGGCGCACGGCACGGGTACGGCGCTGGGCGACCCGATCGAGGTGGCGGCGCTGAGCAGCGTGTTCCAGCAGGACACGGCCGACCGGCAGTGGTGCGGCATCGGCTCGGTGAAGAGCAACATCGGGCATCTGGGGCAGTCGGCGGGCATCGCGAGCCTGATCAAGGCGGTGCTGGCGCTGGAGAACGGGTTGATCCCGCCGACGTTGCACTACGAGAGCCCGAACCCGAAGATCGATTTCGCGGCGAGCCCGTTCTACGTGGCGGCGGCGCCGACGAAGTGGGAGCGCAACGGTTTCCCGCGGCGGGCGGGGGTGAGCTCGTTCGGGATCGGCGGCACGAATGCGCACATCGTGCTGGAGGAGGCCCCGGTCGTCGCCGGGCGTGAGGACTCCGGCGGGCCGGAGGGGGCGCGGGCGGCGCATCTGCTGCGTCTGTCGGCGCGGACCGACACGGCGCTGGCGGCGGCGGCCGAGCGGCTGGCCGGGCATCTGGCGGAGCATCCGGACCTGCGGATGGGCGATGTGGCGCACACGTTGCGGGTGGGGCGCAGGGAGCTGCCGCGCAGGCTGGCGGTGGTGGCGTCCGACGTGGCGGACGCGGTGGCGGCGCTGGCCGATCCGCGGCGGGTGATCTCCGGTACGGCGTCGCGGCGCACCCCGGGGGTCGCGTTCCTGTTCTCCGGGCAGGGCTCGCAGTACGCGGGGATGGGCGCGGAGCTGTACCGCACGGAGCGGGTGTTCGCCGAGGCGGTGGACGAGTGCGCGGAGATCCTGCTGCCGGTGCTGGGCGAGGATCTGCGGGATCTGGTCTTCGACGGGAGTGAGGAGGCCGGGGAGCGGCTGCGGCGGACCGAGCTGACCCAGCCCGCGTTGTTCACGGTGGAGTACGCGCTGGCGGTGCTGTGGCGGTCGCTGGGCGTGGAGCCGGCGGCGATGATCGGCCACAGCGTCGGGGAGTACGTCGCGGCGACGCTGGCGGGGGTGTTCAGCCTGCCGGACGCGTTGCGGCTGGTGGCGGCCAGGGGGCGTCTGGTGCAGGGGCTGCCGGGCGGGTCGATGCTGGCGGTCCGGCTGATGCCGGAGGAGATCGGTCCGCTGCTGCCGGACGACGTGTCGGTCGCGGGGGTCAACGGGCCGGGGACGTGCGTGGTGGCGGGGCCGTCGGCGTCGATCGAGGAGCTGGCGGCCGAGCTGAAGGAAGAGGGGGTGGGCGGGGTGGTGCTGCGCACCTCCCACGCCTTCCACTCGGCGATGATGGAGCCGGTTCTGGGGGAGTTCCGTGAGCTGGTGGCCTCGGTGGAGCGGTCGGCGCCTGGCCTGCCGTTCCTGTCGAACGTGACCGGCACGTGGATCACGGCGGAGGAGGCGACCGACCCGTCGTACTGGGCGCGGCACCTGCGGGAGCCGGTGCGGTTCGGCGACTGTGTGGCGAACCTGCTCGCCGACGGCGAGTGGATCATGATCGAGTGCGGTCCCGGCGGGCAGCTCGCCGGGCTGGCGGAGGCGCAGGTCCCGGAGGGCGGGGTGGCGCCGCTGGCGTCGCTGCCGGGTCCGAAGGACGTGGGCGACGACGTGCGGGTGCTGTCGGCCGCCGTCGGGGCGCTGTGGGTGAACGGCGTGGATACGGGCGAGTTCGGCGATCCGGGCCGGCGGGTGTCGCTGCCGGGTTATCCGTGGGAGCGGCGCAGGGCGTGGATCGACCCGGATCCGCAGGGGGCGTTCGTCGGCGGGGTGGCCAACCACGCGGCGCCGGCCGGTGGGGAGCTGCCGCTGCCGGAGTGGTTCAGCGTGCCGGTGTGGCGGCAGGCGGCGCCGGTGCCGGTGCCGTCCGCGCCGGTGGGCCGGGCGCTGGTGTTCGCCGACGAGGGTTCGGCGGCGCTGGTTACGGCGCTGCGCGCGGCGGGGGCCGAGGTGACCGAGGTGCGGCCGGGTGCGGCGTTCTCGGCGTCGGAGGCGGGTTTCACCGTACGGCCGGCGGAGCGGGCCGACTACGACGCGTTGCTGGCGGAGCTGGGCGCGGTGCCGGGCAGGGTGGTGCACGCCTGGGCGGCCGGCGGCGGCCCGGCGGACGGCGCGGGCGAGGTGTGGCGGGCGCAGGACCGGGGTTTCTTCAGCGTGCTGGCGCTGGTGCAGGCGCTGACGGCGGCGCAGCCCGCCGGTGAGGTGGAGCTGGATCTGGTGACCTCGGGGACCGAGGACGTCGTCGGCGGTGACCTGCTGCGGCCGGAGCACGCGACGCTGGCCGGTTTCCCCCGGGTGGTGCCGCTGGAGACGCCGTGGCTGCGGGTGCGGCACGTCGACGTGGACGCCGGCGGGCGGGGCGACTGGGCGCGGCACGCCGCGGCGGAGCTGGGCAGGCGGCCGGAGACGGACGAGGCGGGGTTGCTGCCGTCGGTGGCGCTGCGGGGCGGGCGGCGCTGGCTGCGGCACTACGAGCAGGTCGAGGTGCCCGCCGTGCCGGACGCGTCCGGGACCGCGGGCTCCGGAGCCGGATCGGCGGGCGCTGTGGCCGCGGACGCCCCGAGTGCGGCGGAGGTCGTGGCCGGGGCGGCGGGCGCCGGGGCGGGGCCGCGGGACGGGCAGGTCTACGTGATCACCGGCGGTCTGGGCGGTATCGGGATCTCGCTGGCCGCCGACCTGGCGTCCCGGGCGCGGGTGCGGCTGGCGCTGCTGTCGCGGTCCGGGCTGCCGGACCGGTCGGAGTGGGACGCGCACCCGGCGGGCCGGGAGGGCCGGGCGATCGCGGCGATCCGCCGGATGGAGGCCGCCGGGGCGGAGGTGACGGTGCTCGCGGCCGACGTGACCCGCGCGGACGACATGCGGCGCGTCAGGGACGAGGTGCTGGCCCGGTTCGGCCGGGTGGACGTGGTCGTGCACGCGGCGGGACTGCCCGGCGGCGGCATGGCCGAGGTCAAGGAGCGGGCGGCGGCCGAGGAGGTGCTGGCGCCCAAGGTGGCGGGGACGCTCGCGCTGCGCGACGCGTTCGGCGACCTCGATCTGGAGGCCGTCGTGCTGTGCTCGTCGATCACCGCGGTGGCGGGCGGGTTCGGGCAGGTCGACTACTGCGCGGCCAACAACTTCCTGGACGCGCACGCCAGGGGTGAGCACGGCTGGCGCGCGGCGTCGGTCGTGTCGGTCAACTGGGGCAGGTGGCTGGAGGTCGGCATGGCGGCCGAGGTCGCCGCTCCGGCCGGGTTCGTGGCGTTGCAGCGCGGTGACCGGATCAGAGCGGTCGACCATCCGATCCTGACGGCGCGCCACGAGCCGGACGGTGACGGTCTGGGCTGGGTCGGCGGGCACCTCGCCCCCGAGACGCACTGGGTGCTGGAGGAGCACCGCATCTCCGGTGTGCCGGTGCTGCCGGGCACGGGGCACGTGGAGATGGCCCGGTGCGCGAGCGACGCGGTGCTGCCGCCGTCCGACGGCGTGGTGGAGCTGCGTGACGTGGTGTTCGTCGAGCCGCTGTCGGTGGCCGACGGCGCGTCGGCGGAGATCCGGGTGGTGTTCGCCCCGGAGGCGGAGGGCGCGGAGTTCCAGGTGCGCAGCGTCATCGGCGGCCGGGAGCGGGTCCACGCGCGGGGCACGGCGGCCCGGGTCGATCCGGGGCCGGCGCCGTACGTGGACGTGGCGGCGATCTCCGCGCGGTGCGCTCCGGCGGGGGCGGACCAGGGCGGGGTGCCGCTGTCGGGGCTGCTGGACCTCGGCCCGCACTGGGGGCGCAACATGCGGGAGTGCCGCGTCGGGCGGAACGAGGCGCTGGGGTTGTTCGAGGCCGACGACCTGGTGGCGCTGGATCTGGACCGGTGGGGGCTGCACCCGGCGATGATGGACAGCGCGACGTCCTTCACCTGGGTGGACATCCAGGGGCACTACCTGCCGCTCGGGTACGGGCGGATCACCGTCCGGGACCGGCTGCCGAGGTCGTTCTGGAGCCACATGCGGTTCCGGGACAGCGACACCGACGAGGTGCTCGCGGTGGACGTGACGTTCATCGGGATGGACGGCACGGTCCTGGCGGAGATGTCCGACTACGTGCTGCGGCGGATCGACACCGACGCCGTGGTGGCCGGGGTGACCGCCCACGCGGGCGCGCAGCGCGCGGCGGCCGGTGAGGGCGTCCCGGACGGGCCGCCGACGCCGGAAGCGCCGGTCGGGCGGGGCGGGCAGGACGCGGCGGCCGAGGCGGACGCGGCGGGCGGGATGGGCATCCGTCCCGCGGACGGCGCCGAGGCGTTCCGCCGCCTGCTGGCCGTACCGCTGGGGCCGCAGGTGGTGGTCGCGGCGACGCCGCTGGCCGGTTATCTGGCGAACGTCGGCTCGGTCACGCAGGAGACGGTCGAGACGGAGCTGGACCCGGCGGCGGTGGCGGAGCGGCCCGCGCGGGCGGCGGACGAGGACTACGTCGCGCCGCGCGGTGAGGTCGAGTCCGCCGTCGCCAGGCTGTGGGGCGAGGTGCTCGGCGGTGAACGCATCGGCGTCGACGACGACTTCTTCGAACTCGGCGGCAACTCGCTGATCGCGGTGCAGCTCATCGCGTTGATCCGCAAGGAGCTCGGCGTGCGGCTGCCGATGCGCAGCCTGTTCGAGGAGCCCACGGTCGCGGGGGTCACCGCGCTGATCGAGCAGACCCGCGCCGCCACGGCGGCGGACGCCCCGTCCGCGCCCGCCGGCCAGACCGTCATCCCCCGGCTTCCCCGCAGGAGCGAGCAGCAGTGAGCGAGTCAGTCATGGACACGAACGCCGCCGGCGCCGAGACCGCCGACACGAAGGTCGTCGTCAACGACGAGGAGCAGTACTCCGTCTGGCCGGCCGGCCGGGGCAACCCCGACGGCTGGCACGACGAGGGTTTCACCGGGTCGAGGGAGGAGTGCCTGGCCCACATCGAGCGGGTGTGGACCGACATGCGGCCGCGGAGCCTGCGCGAGGCCATGGCCGCCCGCGCGGACGCGGACGCGGGAACAGGTGCGGACGCGGGCGCGGACGCGAGAACAGGTGCGGGCACGGGTACCGGCGCGGACGCGAGGACGAACGCGGGCGTGGGTGTGGACGCGGGCGTGGGTGTGGACGCGGGCGTGGGCGTGGACGCGGGTGTGGAGGGGGCGAGGTGAGCGGGCAGGCGGTGGACGTCTTCCCGGCGTCCTCCGGCCAGGAGCGGATGTGGTTCCTCGCCCGCTTCGAACCCGACCTGGCCGTCTACAACATCGGCATGCTCATCCCGATGAGCGCCCGGCAGCCGGTCGATCCGCGCCGGCTGGAGAGGGCCATCGCCCGGGTGGTGCGCCGCCACGAGGTGCTGCGGACCGTCTTCGAGTTCCGCGACGGCCAGGTGGTGCAGGTCGTCACGGGCGAGTCCCCCGAGGTGCGGCTGACCGAGACCGACCTGACCCACCTGCCGGCCGAGGAGCGGGAGGCCGAGCTGGCGAGGCTCGCCAAGGCCGACGCGGCCGAGCCGTTCGCGCTGGACCGGGCGCCGCTGTGGCGGCTGCGGCAGGTGCGGATGGCCGGCGACGACCTGCGGCTGGTCTGCGTGTTCGACCACACGGTCTTCGACGGCGTGTCGAGCCTGATCTTCGTCAACGAGATGGAGGAGTGCTACGACGCGCTGGGCGAGGGCCGGGAGCCGAGGCTTCCCGAGCTGCCCATCCAGTTCGCCGACTTCGCGGCGTGGCAGCGCGGCCGGCTGACCGGGGAGTTCGTCGAGGGAGAGCTGGCCCACTGGCGGGAGCGGCTCGCCGGGATACCGGCCGACCTGGCGCTGCCCGCGGACCGGCCGCGTCCGCGCCGCCGTACCTACCACGGGGACATGCGGCTCGGCGTGTTCTCCGCGGAGCTGTCGGCGGGGGTGGAGCGGCTGGCCAAGGAGCTGAACGCGACGTTGTTCGTCGTGCTGCTCGCCGCGTTCGCGACCGTGCTGTCGCGGTGGTCCGGGCAGCGGGACATCGTGGTGGGCACGCCCATCGCGGGGCGGCTGCTGCCGGAGACCGAGCCGGTCATCGGGATGTTCGTCAACGCCGTGGCGCTCCGTACCGACCTGGGCGGCGACCCGACGTTCGCCGAGGCGGTGGCGAGGGTGCGCGACACGGTGGCCGACGCCCTGGACCACCAGGAGCTGCCGTTCGAGCGGCTGGTCGAGGCGTTGCAGCCGGCGCGTGACCTGAGCGTGCCGCCGATCTACCAGGTGATGTTCAACCTGGCGGTGGACACCAACGAGGGCCAGATCGCCAACGGCACCGCCAAGGTGGACCTGCAGCTCGACCTGAACATGCGCGGGGGGCTGCTGCACTCCCGGCTGGAGTACAGCACGGACCTGTTCGACCGGGCGACGATGGACCGGTTCGCGGCGAACCTGGAGACGCTGCTGGAGGGGGCCGTCGCCGATCCGCGCACGCCGATCTCCCGGCTGCCACTGCTCACCGCGGAGGAGCGGGAGCGGATCCTGGCGCTCGGCACGGGAACGGACGCCGGCTCCCCGCGACACGCGGCGGACACGGCGGACGCCGGGAGCACGGCCGGCCCGGAGGCGGACATCGCGGTCACGGACCCCGTGGACGCGGGCCTGGCGGACGGCGGCGCGACGCTGGGCGCGCTCGTCGAGGCCCAGGTGGCCAGGACGCCCGGCGCCCCGGCCGTGGTGGCGGGCGGCGTCACGCTGACCTACGCCGAGCTGGACGAGCGCGCCAACCGGCTGGCCCACTGGCTGCGCCGGATCGGCGTGGGCCCGGCCGCCCCGGTGGCGGTCTGCGCCGAACGGTCGGCGGATCTGGTCGTCGCCCTGCTGGCCGTGGTGAAGGCCGGCGGGGCCTACGTGCCGCTGGACCCGGAGTATCCCCGGGCGCGGCTGGCGTTCATGCTGACCGACAGCGGAGCCCGGGTGCTGCTGACCCAGCGTCACCTGCGTGACCTGCTTCCCCGGGGGGCGGTCAAGCCGGTGCTGCTGGACGAGCCCGGCGACTGGGGGGACGGGCCGTCGCACGCCCCCGCGCCGGTGACCGGGCCCGATCACCCCGCCTACGTGATCTACACCTCGGGGTCGACGGGCCGCCCCAAGGGGGTGGTCAACACCCACCGGGGCGTGGTGAACCGGCTCGCCTGGATGCAGCGCAGGTTCGGTCTCGCCCCGGGCGAGGCGGTCATGCAGAAGACCCCGGCGAGCTTCGACGTGTCGGTCTGGGAGTTCTTCTGGCCCCTGGTCACCGGGGGCGTCCTCGTCGCGGCCCGTCCCGGCGGGCACCGCGACCCGGGTCACCAGCGTGACCTCGTCAAGGAGCACGCGGTGACGACGATGCACTTCGTGCCGTCGATGCTGGCGCTGTTCCTGGAGGAGACCGGCATCGAGTCGTGCCGGTCGCTGCGGCGGGTGATCTGCAGCGGCGAGGAGCTGACGCCGCGCCTGGCGGACAGGTTCGCCGAGCGGCTGCCCGGTGTGGAGCTGCACAACCTCTACGGGCCGACGGAGGCGGCGGTGGACGTGTCGGCCTGGCGGGTGGAGCCGGGCGGGTCCCGGCACACGCTGCCGATCGGCCAGCCCATGCCCGGCAACCGGCTGTACGTCCTGGACGACCGCCTCCAGCCGGTCCCGGCGGGCGTGCCGGGGCACCTGCACATCGGCGGGACGCAGGTCGCGCTGGGTTACGCGGGACGGCCCGGCCTGACGGCCGACCGGTTCGTCCCCGACCCGTACGGCCCGCCGGGGTCGCGGATGTACGCCACCGGCGACGCGGCCCGATGGAACGGCGACGGCGACCTGGAGTTCCTGGGACGCCTGGACGACCAGGTGAAGGTGCACGGCTGGCGGGTCGAGCCGGGTGAGATCGAGGCGCTGCTCGCCGAGCACCCGAAGGTGCGGCGGGCGGTGGTGGCGCTGCGCGACGACGCCCCGGGCGGGCGCGGCCTGGTCGCCTACGTCGACTGGGCCGGCGATCCCGGCGCGCTCACCGCCGACCTGCGCAGGCACCTGACCGGGAAGCTGCCCGCCGCGCTCGTCCCCCAGGCGTTCGTGGGGATCGACGACGTCCCGCTGACGCCCGGCGGCAAGCTCGACCGTGCCGCGCTGCCGTCGCCGGGCGGTGCGGGACGGGCGGACCTCGGCACGCCGTACACGGCGGCGCGCACCCCGCTGGAGGAGGAGCTGTGCGTGCTCTGGGGTGAGTTGCTGGGCCGGGACCGGATCGGCGTCGACGACGACTTCTTCCAGCTCGGCGGGCACTCGCTGCTGGCGGTGTCGCTGGTCACCCGCTACCGGGAGGGCTACGGCGTGGAGATGCCGCTGCGGCGCTGCTTCGAGGCCACCACGGTGGCCGAGCACGCGCTGGCCCTGCTGGAGCTGCGGATGAGTGGAGACGACGAGCTGGAGGAACTGCTGGCCGCGTTGGAGGACCCGGCGGATGGGTGACGGTGATCTGAGGGCGAGGCTCGCGCGGCTGAGTCCCGAGCAGCGGGCGGCGCTGGAGGAGAAGCTGCGGGGGAAGGCGGCGCCGCGGCGGGAGGAGATCCCGTCGCGGCCGGACGCCGGCGGTCCGGCGCCGCTGTCCTTCGGGCAGGAGCGGCTGTGGTTCCTGCAGCGGCTCGACCCGGCCGACGCCTCCTACAACATGTTCATGGTGCAGCGGCTGCGCGGGCCGGTCTCGGTGGACGCGCTGCGCCACGCCTTCGGCCGGCTGGTGGAGCGGCACGAGACGCTGCGCGCCCGCTTCACCGTCCGCGAGGGGCGCCCCGTGCAGGAGGCGGGTCCGCCGGAGCCGGTCGAGCCGGAGGTCTTCGACCTCGGCGACGCCCCGGCGGCCGAGCGGGAGGGCCTCGCGACGAGGCTGGTCGCCGACCTCACGAACCGGCCGTTCGACCTCGCGGCCGGGCCGCTGCTGCGGGTCCACCTGATCACGATGTCCCCGTCCGACCACGTGCTGTGCGTGGTGCTGCACCACATCGTGGCCGACGGCTGGTCGCTGAAGATCCTGCTGCGCGAGTTCGCCGACTGCTACGCCGCCCGGCTGGAGGGGCGCGAGGCCGGGCTGCCGCCCGTCCCGCTGCGCTACTCCGACTACGCGGCCTGGCAGCGGGAGCGGGTGGACGAGGCCGCCGTGCGGAGGCAGCTCGATTACTGGAGCGGGCGGCTCGCCGGGGTGCCGGTCCTCGACGTCCCCGCCGACCGGCCCCGGCCGGCGGTGCGCTCGTCGAGCGGCGGCTACGCGGTGCGGCGGCTCGGCGGCGGGCTGACCGCCCGGCTGGAACGGCTGGCCGCCGAGGAGCGGTGCACGCCGTTCATGGTGCTGCTGGCGGCGTTCCAGGCGCTGCTCGGGGCGCACTCCGGGCAGGACGACGTGTGCGTCGGCTCGGTGATCGCCGGGCGGGACCGTCCCGAGCTGGAGCGGGTCGTCGGGTTCTTCCCGAACACGCTCGCGCTGCGCGGCGACCTGTCCGGCGACCCCGGCTTCCGGGAGTTGCTCGGCCGCGTCCGGACGGTCGTGCTGGAGGCGTTCGCCCACCAGGACATCCCGTTCGAGCGGCTGCTGAACGAGCTTCGGGTCGAGCGTGACCTGAGCACCACGCCGCTGTTCCAGGCCATGTTCGTGATGCAGGACCGGGAGGCGTCGGAACTGGAGATCGCCGGGGTCGAGACGGAGGTGTTCGACCCGGGGGCGCGCCAGGCGAAGTTCGACCTGATGCTGGACGTGACGCCGCGCTCCGGCTCGCTGTACGCGATGCTGTCCTACAACGCCGACCTGTTCGAGGACGGCACGGTCTCCAGGATGCTGCGCCGGTACGAGCGGATGCTGGAGGCCGTGGTCGACGACCGCGACATCCCGCTGTCGCGGCTGCGCGCCGCGATGCTGCTGCCCGAGGACCGCGTCCCGGCCGTCACCGCGTCCCTGCCGTCCTCCCGGTGGACCGGCGCGTCCGCCGCGCACGACACGGACAGCGCGGGCGGCGCGGACGGCGCGGTGGACCCAGGGGGCGCGGAGGGCACGCGCGGCGGGCCCGGCGCGGGCCGTACGGGGGACGCGGATCATGCGGACGGCGCGGCGGCGGTGCTGGACCTGTTCGACGAGCGGGCGCGACTCGCCCCGGACGCGGTCGCGGTCAGCCACGGCGACCGGCGGCTCGGTTACGGCGAGCTGCGCGACCGCGCGGAGCGGCTGGCGGCGCGGCTGGTCTCCGCCGGGGTGACGGCCGAGACGGTGGTCGGGGTGTGCGCCCGTCGGAGCCCCGAGCTGATCGTCGCCCTGCTGGCCGTACTGAAGGCGGGCGGCGCCTACCTCCCCCTGGACCCGGCCCATCCCGCCGGGCGGCTGCGCTGGATGCTGCGCGACGCGCGGGCGTCGCTGCTGCTCGCCCAGGACGGCCTGCTCGAGTGCGACGACCTGCCGGTGATCACTCTGGACGGCGTCGCGGACGGCCCGCCGGGGGCCATCCTGAACGGCGCAGCGGACGACCTTCCGGGGAGGACTCCGGGCGGCGCAGCGGACGACCTTCCGGGGAGGGCCCCGGGCGGCGCAGCGGACGGCCCGCCGCCCGCGGCCCCCTCCCCCGCCCCGATGTCCGCCGTCCCGCCGGTGACCGGATCGGCGGCCGGCTCGGCGGCCCTGGCGTACGTGATCTACACCTCCGGGTCGACCGGCCGGCCCAAGGGCGTGGAGGTCGAACGGCGCGCGCTGGACGCGCGCGTCGCGTGGATGCGCCGCGAGTACGGCATCCGGCCCGGTGACCGGGTGCTGCAGTTCGCCTCCGCCGGGTTCGACACCCACGCCGAGGAGGTCTACCCCGCGCTCACCTCGGGGGCGGAGCTGGTGCTGGCCCCCGACGAGCCGCTGCCCGACTTCCTGCGGACCCCGCGGGGGCGGTCGCTGACCGTCATCGACCTGCCCACCTCCTACTGGCAGGAGCTGACCGCCGCCCGCGTCGCGTGGCCCGAGACGCTGCGGCTGCTCATCCTGGGCGCCGATCCGCTGCCCGCCCCGGCGCTCGCCGCCTGGTACGCCGAGCACGGCGAGCGGGTCACCCTGGTCAACAGCTACGGCCCCACCGAGACGACGATCATCGCCACCGCCGCGGAGCTGGATCCCTCCGAGGCGTCCCGGCGGCCCACCGTGGGCCACGCGCTCACCGGCGGCCGCGTCCACGTGCTGGACGAGCACGGCTCGCCGGTACCGGTCGGGGTGGCCGGCGAGCTGTGCGTCGGCGGAGCCGGGGTGGGACGCGGCTACCGGGGGGCGCCGGCGCTGACCGCCTCCCGGTTCGTCCCGGACCCGTACGGCCCTGCGGGGTCGCGTCTCTACCGCACCGGTGACCGGGCGCGGCTGCGCCCGGACGGGCGGGTGGAGATCCTCGGCCGCGTCGACCGGCAGGTCAAGGTCCGCGGCTACCGGATCGAGCCCGGTGAGATCGAGGAGCGCCTCCTGGCCCTCCCCGGGGTCGCCCAGGCGGTGGTGACGGTCCGGGAGGACACCCCCGGCGACCGCCGCCTGGTCGCCTACGTCGTGCCCCGGGAGGCATCCGTGCCCCGGGAGGCGTCGCGTCTCGCGGAGGCGTCCGTGCCCCAGGCTTCGCGTCTCGCGGAGGCGGAGGACGGGCTGCTCGCGCGTCTGGCGGCGGAGCTGCCGCCGTACATGGTGCCCGGCGCGGTCGTGACCGTGGACCGGATCCCGCTGACCCCGTCGGGCAAGGTCGACCAGGCGGCGCTGCCCGCTCCCGGGCCACGCGCGGGGCACGACCACCTGCCCCCGGCCACCGCCACCGAGGAACTGGTGTGCTCGGTGTGGGCCGAGGTGCTCGGGGCCGGGAAGGTCGGCGCGCTCGACGACTTCTTCCGGCTCGGCGGCCACTCGCTGCTGGCCACCCGGGCGGTCGCCCGGCTCTCGGCCGCGACGGGACTGGACGTGCCGCTCAAGCTCGTCTTCACCCATCCGTCGGCCCGGCGGCTCGCCCGCGAGCTGGACCTGCTCGCCGGGAACGGTCAGGACGGCGAGCCGGACCCGCCCGCCGGGGACCGCCGGGCGGCCCCCGCCCTGCCCAGACGGCCGGAGGGCACGGCGCCGCCGCTGTCGTTCGCGCAGGAACGCATCTGGTTCATGGAGGAGCTCACCCCCGGCACCCCGACGTACGTGCTGCCCGCCGCGGTACGGCTGCGCGGGCCGGTGGACGCCGCGGCCGTGCAGGACCGGCTGGACGACGCCGTGACCCGGCACGAGAGCCTTCGCATGCGTTTCCCCGCCGCCCCGGACGGGCGGCCGGAGGTTCGGATCGTCCCCGCCGGGCATCCGGACGCGCGGGTCCTACTGCGGGTCGCCGAGGCCGCCTCCGCCGAGGAGGCGCGCGGGATCGCCGACGCCGAGGCGGAGCGCCCCTTCGACCTGACCGCGGGTCCGCTGCTGCGGGTGACGCTGCTGCGGCTCGGGCCCGCCGACCACGTCCTGGTGGTCGCCGTGCACCACATCGTCGCCGACGGCTGGTCGGCGGAGATCCTGCTCGGCGAACTGCTCGGCGAGGCGCGGCGGCCGGGTGAGCCGGACAGGCCGGACAGGCCGGACAGGCCGGACAGGCGGGACGAGCCGCGCGCCGGGTACGGCGACTACGCGCTCCGGCAGCGCGAGCGGCTGGCCGGGCCGTACCTGGAGCGGCACCTGGACTTCTGGCGCGAGGAGCTGGCCGGGCTGCCCGCGCTGGACCTGCCGGCGGACGCGCCCAGGGCCGTACGGCCGGCGCACCGGGGCGCGTGGCACGACCTGCGGCTGGACGCCGGCCTCGTCGCCGGGCTGGCGGAGCGGGCCCGCGCCCGCGGCGCGACCCTCTACATGGCGCTGCTGGCGGCGTTCCAGGCGACGCTCGCCCGCTGGTCAGGGCAGCGCGACTTCGCGGTGGCCTCACCGCTGTCCGGGCGGGACCTGGCCGAGCTGGAGGACATGGTCGGGTTGTTCGTCAACCTGCTGCCGATGCGGGCCCGCCTGTCCGGCGACCCCGGCTTCGGGGAGCTGCTCGACCGCACCCGGGACGCCGTGCTGGAGGTCTACGCCCACCAGGAGCTGCCGTTCGAGAAGCTCGTCGCCGAACTGGACGTGGCCAGGGACACCAGCCGCCCGCCGCTGGCGCAGGCGCTGTTCGCCCTGCAGAGCTACCTGGACGCGGTGCCCGGGACGGGCTCCCCGGGTTCCCCGGGTTCTCCGGGTTCTCCGGCCCCCGTGGAGTCTCCGGGAGCCGCGGGTGCCGTGAACCCGGCGGGCTCGGCGGGGGCGCGCGGCGGGCGGCGGGCGGAGCCGTTCGCGTTGCGCACCACCACGGCCCGGTTCGACCTGGAGCTGTACGCCGCGGAGACCGGTGACGGCGTGGCGGCCAGGTTCGTCTACGACCGCGACCTGTTCCGGCCGGACACCGTCGAGCGTCTCGCCGGCGGTTTCCTGGCGCTGCTCCGCGCCGTCGCCGACGCCCCGGACACCCCGCTGTCGGAGCTGGAGGTGCTCCTGCCCGAGGAGCGGGACCTGGTGCTGAACCGGTGGAACGCCACCCGCCGCGACCATCCGGGCGGCACGCTGCACGGCCTGTTCGAGGAGCAGGCGGCGCGCACCCCCGACGCCCCGGCGGTGGTGTCCGAGGACGGGACGCTGACCTACGCCGAACTGGACGCCCGGTCGGCGCTGCTGGCCGCCCGCCTGGCCGCCGGCGGGACGGGGCCGGACTCCGTGGTCGCCGTCCACGCCGAACGCTCGCTCGACCTGCCCGTGCGGCTGCTCGCCGTACTCAAGGCGGGCGGGGGCTACCTGCCCCTGGACCCGGGCCTGCCGGAGCGGCGCGTCCGGCTCATGCTGGACGAGGCCGGCGCGACGGAGCTCAACGCGGTCCTGGAGCGGGCCCCCGGACCGATGCCGTCCGCCGGGCACGCCCCGGAGGGCACCTCGAACGGCACCTTGGCCGGCACCTCGAAGGACGGCCCGGAGGACGCCGCCGAGGACACCGGGACGGGTACCGCGGAGGGCACGGCGGCGCCGGGATCCGGTTCCGGCTTCGCGGCGTTCCCCGGTAGGGACGTCCCGGAGGACTCCCTCGCGTATGTGATCTTCACGTCCGGATCGACCGGCCGGCCCAAGGGCGTCGGCGTCTCCCACCGCGCCATCGTCAACCGGCTCCGCTGGATGCAGGACACCTACCGCCTCACCCCCGACGACCGGGTCCTGCACAAGACCCCGGCCGGGTTCGACGTGTCGGTGTGGGAGCTGTTCTGGCCGCTGATCACCGGCGCGGCGCTGGTGGTCGCCCGGCCGGATGGTCATCGCGACCCTGCCTACCTGCGCGACCTCGTGCGGAGCCGGGGCGTCACCACGGCGCACTTCGTGCCGTCCATGCTGGCCGCCTTCACCGCCGAGGAGGGGATCGAGGGCTGCCGGTCGCTGCGGCGGGTGATCTGCAGCGGTGAGGAGCTGACGGCCGCCGCCGCGCGGCGGCTGACCGACCGGCTGCCCGGGGTGGAGCTGCACAACCTGTACGGTCCCACCGAGGCCGCGGTGGACGTCTCCTGGCACCGTTACGCGCCGGGTGAGGAGACCGTGCCGATCGGCCGCCCGGTGGACAACACCCGGCTGTACGTGCTGGACGAGGCGCTGCGGCCGGTGCCGGTGGGCACGCCGGGGCAGCTGTTCATCGGCGGCGTCCAGCTCGCCCGCGGCTACCTCGCCAGACCCGCCCTCACCGCCGAACGCTTCGTCCCCGACCCCTACGGACCCCCCGGATCCCGCCTCTACGCCACCGGAGACCGCGCCCGATGGCGACCCGACGGCGAACTCGACTACCTCGGCCGCCTCGACGACCAACTCAAGATCCGCGGCATGCGCGTCGAACCCGGCGAGATCGAAGCCGTACTCGCCCGGCATCCCGGCCTGGAGGCGTCCGCGGTCGGCGTGTGGCGTGACGCCGCCGGGCCGCGCCTGGTCGGCTACACGGTCTGGCGCGACGGAACCGGCGGCTCCCCCGATCCCCGCGAGTGGCTCCGCCGGGAGCTGCCCGAGCACATGGTCCCGTCGGCGTGGGTGACGCTGGACGCCCTGCCGCTCACCGCCAACGGCAAGCTCGACCGGGCCGCGCTGCCCCCGCCGGACGGCCGCGGCGGGCTTCCCGCGGAGCCGCCCCGCACCGGCGCGGAACGCGACGTGGCCGAGGTGTGGCGGGAGGTGCTGGGCGTGGAGGGGATCGGCCGCGACGACGGGTTCTTCGCCATGGGCGGCGACTCCATCCGCAGCCTGTCGGTGGTGGCCGGGCTACGGCGCAGGGGCTACGAACTCGACCTGCAGCGGCTGTTCACCCACCAGACCGTCGCGGAACTGGCCTCCGCCCTCACCCGCGCGGACGGCCCCGCACCGGCCGGCACGCCCGCGACGGAGGCGTTCGGCCTGCTCAGCCCGGAGGACCTGGCCAAACTCGGGAAAGGCGACCGATGATCGAGGACGCGTATCCGCTGGCCGCGCTGCAGGCCGGCATGCTGTACCACAGCGAGCTCGACACCGGCGGCTCCACCTACCACGACCTGATGACGATCACCGTGCGCGGCGGCCTCGACGCGGCCGCGCTGGAGCGGGCGCTGGCCGAGGTCGCCGCCCGGCACCCGGTGCTGCGCACCTCCTTCGACCTGACCGGGTTCAGCGAGCCGCTGCAGCTCGTCCACGACACGGCCGTCATCCCGCTGGAGGTCGCCGACCTGCGCGGCGACGGGGCGCGGGAGCGGCTGGCCGAGTGGCGGGAGGCGGAGAAGCGCACCGGGTTCGACTGGGCGTCTCCCCCGCTGATGCGCGCCTGCGCGCACGTGCTGGACGACGGCGAGTTCGCGTTCAGCCTCAGCTTCCACCACGCGATCCTCGACGGCTGGAGCGTCGCCGCCCTGGTCACCGAGATCCTGCGCCGCTACACCGCCGGTTCCCGGGAACGGCCCGGCGACCAGGAGGGGCGGTCCGCTGGCCTCGCGCCGCCGCGGGCGGCGTTCCGGGACCTGGTCGCGGCCGAACGGGCCGCCGTGGCCTCGGAGGAGGCGCGGGAGTTCTGGCGGGAACGGGTGACGGACGCCCCGGACAGCCGCCTGCCGCGGCTGCCCGGGTTCCCCTCGGACGGGCCGCGCACCGCCGAGGTGCTGGCCGTACCGGTGCCGGCGTCCGCGGTGGCCGCGCTGGAACGCGACGCCCGTGAGCTGCGGGTCCCGCCGCGCACGATCCTGCTGACGGCCTACCTGCTGGCGCTCGGCCTGGTGACCGGCGAGCGGGAGGTGATGACCGGCGTGCTGGGGCACGGCAGGCCGGAGAGCGAGGGCGGCGGCGAGGTTCTCGGCCTGTTCCTCAACACGCTGCCGCTGCGGGTGCGGCTGGACGCCGCCGACCGGGCCGAGCTGGTGCGGCGGGTGTTCGACGCCGAGGTGGCGGCCGTGCCGTACCGGCACTATCCGCTGTTCGAGATCCAGCGGCTCGCCGGCCGCTCCCCCCTGTTGGACACGTTGTTCGATTTCAGGGACTTCCACGTGTACGGCGGGCTGCCCGAGGACGGCCCGGCCGTCACCGGGCAGGAGTTCTTCGAGCAGACCGACGTGCCGTGCACGGTGGCCTTCGTCCGGGTCCCGGGCGGCGGGCTGACGCTCACCGTCTCCTACGACGGCGCGCAGTTCCCGCGCGGGCAGATGGATTCCCTGGCCGCGCACGTGCTGGAGGCGGTCACCGGTGCGCCGGAGATCGGCGAGGCCGACGTCGCGGCGATCACCCGCTGGAACGCGACCGGCCGCGACCACGCCGGAGGCACCCTGCACGGCCTGGTGCTCGCCCGCGCGGCCGTGACCCCGGACGCCCCGGCGGTGGGCTTCGCGGGAGAGTGGATCACCTACGGCGAGCTGTCGCGGCGGGCGGCGCGGGTGGCGGCGGCGCTGCGCGACGCCGGGGTGCGGGCCGACGAGCCGGTCGGCGTCCACCTGGAGCGGAGCCTGGACCTGCCGGCCGCCCTGCTGGGCGTGCTGGCGGCCGGCGGCGCCTACCTGCCGCTGGAGCCGGGGCACCCGGCCGGGCGGCTGCGGGACATGCTGGCCGACGCCGGCGCCTCGGTGGTGCTCACCTCCGCCGCCCTGGCCGGGCAGGCCCCGCCGGCCGCCCGTACGGTGACGCTGCCGGACGGCTGGGACGGCGAGCCGCTCCCGGAGGGCCACCGGTACGGCGAGCCGCTCCCGGAGGACTCCCTCGCGTATGTGATCTTCACGTCCGGATCGACCGGCCGGCCCAAGGGCGTCGGCGTCTCCCACCGCGCCATCGTCAACCGGCTCCGCTGGATGCAGGACACCTACCGCCTCACCCCGGCCGACCGGGTCCTGCACAAGACGCCGATGTCGTTCGACGTGTCGGTGTGGGAGCTGTTCTGGCCGCTGGTCACCGGCGCGGGGCTGGTGGTCGCCGAGCCGGGCGTCCACTACGACCCCGGCCGCATCGCCGGGCTGATCGCCGGCGAGGGGGTCACCACGGCGCATTTCGTGCCGTCGATGCTGGAGGCGTTCCTCGACCTGCCGGAGGACCTGCTGAGGGGGCTTCCAGCAGACCGTGACCTGCCGCCCGACCGTGACCTGCCGGCGGACCACGGCCTTCCGGCGGACAGTGACCTGCCGGCGGACCCGGTGGGCGACCTCCCGGAGGCTTCGCCGGGGAACCCGCCGGAGGACCTGCTCGGGGACCTGCCGGAACCGTCCGCGGGCGGGCTGCGCAGGGTCGTGTGCTCGGGTGAGGCGCTCCCGGCCGACCTGATGCGCCGTTTCGCCGGCCGGCTGCCCGGGGTGGAGCTGCACAACCTGTACGGCCCCACCGAGGCCGCGGTGGACGTCTCCTGGCACCGGTGCGACCCGGCCGAGCAGGTGGTCCCGATCGGCCGGCCGGTGGACAACACCCGGCTGGAGGTGCTCGACGAGCGGATGGCGCGGGTGCCGGTGGGCACGCCGGGGCAGCTGTTCATCGGCGGCGTCCAGCTCGCCCGCGGCTACCTCGCCAGACCCGCCCTCACCGCCGAACGCTTCGTCCCCGACCCCGACGGACCCCCCGGATCCCGCCTCTACGCCACCGGAGACCGCGCCCGATGGCGACCCGACGGCGAACTCGACTACCTCGGCCGCCTCGACGACCAACTCAAGATCCGCGGCATGCGCGTCGAACCCGGCGAGATCGAAGCCGCCCTGCTCGACCAGCCCGAGGTGCGCGCCGCCGTGGTCGTCGCCGCCGGTGACCGCCTGGTCGGCTACGTCGTGACCGGCGGCGCCGAGGTGGAGTGGCGGTCACGGCTGCGGAACCGGCTGCCCGAGCACATGATCCCGTCGGCGTGGGTCACGCTGGACGCCCTGCCGCTCACCGCCAACGGCAAGCTCGACCGGGCCGCGCTGCCCGAGCCTGAACGGCCGGAGCCGGACCGGTACCGGGTGCCGCCCAGGGATCCGGTGGAGGGCCGGCTGGCCGCCGTCTGGGAGGACGTGCTCGGCGTCACCGCGGTCGGCGTGTTCGACGACTTCTTCGACCTGGGCGGGCACTCGCTGCTGGCGTTGCGGCTGGCCACGCGGATCCGGCGGGAGTTCGGCAGGGAGCTGCCGGTGGCCGCCGTGCTGGCCTCGCCGACCGTCGCGGGCCTCGCCGATCTGCTGCGCGGCCCGGAGGACCTGTCGGCCGGGCAGCGGATCGTCACGCTCAACGCCGGCGGCGACCGGCCGCCGATCTTCCTGGTGCACGCGCTCGGCGGGCAGGTCTTCCGTTACCTGCCGCTGGCCCGCAGGCTCGGCCCCGACCAGCCGGTGTACGCGATCGCCGCGAGCGGCCTGGCCTCCGGCGAGGACCCTCACCCGACCATGGCCGAGATGGTCGACGACTACGTGGCGCGGCTGCGTGAGCTGCGGCCGGCCGGGCCGTACGTGCTGGGCGGCTTCTGCATCGGCGGCAACATCGCGCTGGAGATCGCCAGGCGGCTGCGCGCCCTCGGGGAGGAGGTGCCGCTGGTGGTGCTGTTCTACTCCGACGCCGACGAGCCGGTGATCACCAGCTCGCTGGAGGACGACGCCTCGCTCATGACGCACGCGCTGGCCGGCGGGCCGCTGGAGACGAATGCCGCCGAGTTCGCGGGCCTCGGCCCGGAGGAGATGCTGCTGGCGGTCATCGAGGCCGCCGGCCGGGAGCGGCGGCTGGCCCCGGACACCGCCGACGTCGAGCAGGCGCGGCGCTACCTGCGGGTGTTCCGGGCCAACGCGCACGCCGTCGGCCGCTACCGCCACGAGCCCTACGACGGGGACGTGGCGCTGTTCGCGCCCGTCGGCGATCGGCCCGACCTGGGCTGGAGGTCCGTGGTCAAGGGGACGCTCGCGATCGAGCCCATCCCCGGCGAGCGCGTGGTCGTCCTTTTCGAACCCCTGGTCGCCGAGGCGGCCGCCAAAGTGAGGAGCTGGATCGACGATGGTGTCACCGGAGGCTGAGCGCACGCGGGAGGACTCGTCCCCCCAGGAGGCCGGGAACGTGCGGGAGGCCGACACCCCCGAGACCCCCGAGACCTCCGGGGCGGCCGGGGACGGGCACGGCGGAGACGAGCGGGCCGGGGACGGGCCCGCCCACGCCGGATCCGGACCCGGGGGCGGGGGCACGCTCTGGGGCAACCACGACTTCCTGCGGCTCTGGGCCGGGCAGGCCCTGTCCCAGGCCGGATCGCAGATCTCCTACGTGGCGATCCCGCTCATCGCCGTCGTCACCCTGGGCGCGAGCGCGACCGAGATGGGAGTGCTCGGCGCGCTGGTACGGCTGCCGATGCTGGGGTTCCTGCTGTTCGGCGTCTACGTCGACCGGATGCGCAAGCGCCCGGTGCTGATCTGGACCGACCTCGGCCGGGCCGTGGTGCTGGCGCTGGTGCCGCTGCTGTACGTGATGGACTCCCTGACGCTGGGCGCGCTGTACGCGGTGGTGTTCGCGCTCAGCCTGCTGTCGGTGCTCTTCCAGGTCGCCTACCGCTCCTACTTCCCCTCGCTGGTGCCGCTGTCGCACCTGGCGGAGGGCAACGGCAAGCTTCAGCTCAGCGAGTCGCTGGCGCAGACCGCCGGTCCGGGCGCGGCGTCGGCGCTGCTGAAGGTCATGGCCGCGCCGATGCTGATCCTGATCGACGTGTTCTCCTACCTGTTCTCCGCGGTGGCGGTGCTGCTGATCCGCCGTCCCGAGGCGCGGCCCGAGCCGGACGACGAGACGGCCGGCAGTGTGCACCGGGCCATCTGGGCGGGGTTCCGCTGGGTGATGAC
The DNA here is from genome assembly GCF_040653115.1 of Streptosporangium sp. NPDC048047. Taxonomy (NCBI): domain Bacteria; kingdom Bacillati; phylum Actinomycetota; class Actinomycetes; order Streptosporangiales; family Streptosporangiaceae; genus Streptosporangium; species Streptosporangium sp. NPDC048047. The sequence goes on from NZ_JBEZNH010000048.1 coordinate 36,565, forward strand.
GCAGCCGATGATCCGCCCGCTGGCGATCGCCAGCGGCCTGTACTCGTTCTTCGTCATGGGCGCGATGCAGTCGATCTACATCCTGTTCCTGCTCAGGGGCGGCCCCGACCTGCCGCCGGAGTGGGTGGGAGCCGTCATGGCGACCGGCGGGGTGGGCGCGATCCTCGGCGCGACGTTGTCGGTGCGGACGATGCGCCGCCTGGGCATCGGCCCGACCCTGCTGTGGAGCACGGTGATCGGCAACTGCTCGCTGCTGCTGGTGCCGTTCGCCTCCGGCTCCGTCTGGACGGCCGCGGTGATGCTCGGCGCGTCCCAGTTCGTCGTCTGGGCCTGCAACCAGGTCTTCTTCGTCAGCAACATGACGTTGGTGCAGTCGATCACTCCGCCGCGCCTGCAGGCCAGGGTGATCGGCACGATCTACTCCCTCGGCCTGATCCCCGCGCCGCTCGGGGCGCTGGGCGCCGGCCTGCTGGGTGACGCCGTCGGCCTGCGCTTCGCCATCCTCGTCGCGGTCGTCGCCGGCGCCATCCTGCCGATCCTGCTGCTGGTCTTCTCCCCCATCCCCCGGACGAAGGAGATCCCCGCCGGGCCGCAGCGGTAGGAGCCGCCAGGGGTTCGGATCATGCGGTCGAGGTGAGGAAGCCTCGGCCGCATGACCGGGCCTCGGAGATGGAGTCCGGCCTCGTGGCCCTCCGGGCTCCCGCCGTGACGGGCGGCCAGACCTTGATCGTCTGGAAACGGTGTCCGGCGGTCAGGGCAGGCGGACACCGGCGACGATCCTGCCGAGTTCGGCGACGAGCGGCGTGCTGGCCATCACGGTGACGACGACCCCCTTCCGCTCGACCCAGCCGACGTACCGTCCGGCGCCGAGCGCGCCGTCGCCCTCCTTCGTCAGCACCCGGCGGCCGCCGATCGTCGCGGTCCTCACGTCTCCGGTGAAGGTTCCGTAGGTCACGGGGAGGCGCCTCAGGTTCGTGAGCCTCTCGGCGTCCGGCCAGCACAGCACGCGCACCCACAGGCTCCGCTGTGCGGGGTCGGCGTTCGCCCGGTCGTCCCCCCACTGGTAGCCGTACTCGGTGACGCCGTCGTGCCTGCCGGTCACCACCCCGCCGTAGGTGAAGCCCTTGGGGATGTGGCCGACGCGTACGCCTTTGATGGCGGTGGCGCCCCTCGGGGGCTCGTCGATCCTGGTGTCGTTGGAGCGCCTGATCTCCGCCCTGCTCGGGGCGGGGCAGGCGGCCCCGCTTCCGGTGGCCGCGTGGGCGGAGGACGCGGCGGACAACGTCGTGGCGGAGGCCACGGCCAGGGCGGCGGCGGTGAGTGTCTTGGTCATCGTGTTCACGTATGGATTGGATGCGGCGGACGGGACAGAAGTTCGTCCCTCCTTTCCACCGCGGTCACGGCACGAGCCCGGGTGAAGGGCCGTGGAACCGTCGGCACCCCTCAGAGCCACGTCGGCCAGATCGGCACGGGAGGTGAGCTTGCCGGTGAGGCGTTCCGGCGCGTCACGGGGTCCTGCCGGTGACCGGTTCCCTGAGGATCTCCGGGCCGGGGGACGGCATGCCGATGGCGGCGACGCTCCGGCGCCCGCTGCGGACGGCCAGGGCGGGGAACCTGTCGATCAGGCGGAAGAACAGCGGCAGGCCCGCCGATCGCGACTCCAGGCGTGCCCGGGCGCCGCGTTCGATCCTGACCTGCATGCGCTGCTCCCGGTCGACCGGCGGCCGGCGCACCTCCTCGACCCGGCGGCAGGCGGCGTCCAGGAGTTCGGGGGACGAGGAGGGGTCGAGGAGGACGGGCAGGAGACGGTTGGCGGCCTCCGCGGCGTCGGCGATCGCGAAGTTGATGCCGTTGCCGCCGACCGGGGAGATCACGTGCGCGGCGTCGCCGATGAGCAGGATCCCCGGCCGGTACCAGCTGTCGACGTCGGTGATGCGGACCGGGAGGAGGGACAGCTGGTTGACGTCGGTCAACGCGGCGAGGCGCTCACGCAGCCAGGGAAGCTGTCCGGTGAAGGCCTCGACGATCGGTGCGGTGCCCCGTTCCCGCATCGCGCCGAAGCTTCCCGCCGGGATGTTGTAGCCGAGCTGCCACTGGGTGTCCTGGTCGAGCACGGCCAGCGTCGCACCCGGAACGCTGAACAGCTGGAGACCCGACAGGGCCGGGTCGCCAGGAAGCCGCGGCACGGCGAACCAGAGGATGTCGAGGCTCGCGCCCAGCTCGCGGGCGGTGAATCCGCCGAGCGTCCGGAGCTTGGAGTTGCGGCCGTCCGCGGCGACGACCAGGCGGGCCCGCACCTCGCGGGGGCCGCCGGGCCCGGTGTGCCGTACGCCGGTGACCCGGCCCGCCTCGTCACGCAGCAGTTCGGAGACACGGGCTCGCATGAGCAGCCGGAACCCCGGATAGGCGGCGGCCCGGCCGGCGAGGTACGGCAGGAACCTCGCCTGGGGGATGAGCGCGTAGTAGGGGTGGCGGTCGCTGGCACGCCGGTAGTCGACGAGGGTGTAGACGCGGTCGCCGACGTGCCAGCGGAAGGTGTCGGCGGTGGCGTGCGGCAGCTCCGCCAGCATCTCCTCCGCCAGCCCCAGCGTGTGGAGGTAGTCGAGCACCCCGGGCGCCAGGGTGTCGCCCCGGAAGCGGCGGTTGAAGTCGCCGTGGGACTCCAGCAGGGTGACCCGCGCACCGCCCCGCGCCAGCAGGTAGGCCAGCATCATCCCCCCGGGACCGCCCCCGGCCACCACGCAGTCGGCCTCGGCGTCCGGGGCGTCGCCGATACCGGCCCCGGAGGCGTAGCCGGTCCCGGAAGCAGCGCCGGTTCCGGAGACGGGGCCGGTTCCGGAGACGGGGTCGGGGGCCGGGCCGGTGCCGGGGGCCGGACCGGTGTCGGAGGCCGGGCCGGTGTCGGACGGGCGGGCGGGTTCGCTCATGACGGTCCTCCGGGGATCGCGGCCTCTTCTCTCACTCCTTCTTCGTCGGAAGAGGTCCCCCGGATTCCCGCGCGGCGAACCGGCCGCGCCGCGCGCCGTCAGCCGGTCGGCCGGCCGGTCAGCCGACCAGCCCCGCCACCAGCTCCAGCTGCTCCAGGCGGAGCCGCAGGGTGGGGGTGACCAGGCCGACGACCAGGCCGGTCGCCCCCGCCTCGCGATAGGCGGCCACCCGCTCGCGCAGCTTGCCGGGCGGCCCGCACATCGTCATCGCGTCGACCAGCGCGTCGGGCAGCAACGACATCGCCTCGCCCTGCCGCCCGGACAGGAACGCCTCCTGCACCGCCTCGGCCTCCTTGCCGAACCCCAGGGTGCGGGCCAGGCGGCTGTAGAAGTTGGTGCGGCGCGAGCCCATGCCCCCCAGGTAGAGGGCGAGCATGGGACGCATCATGTCGTAGGCCAGCTCCTCGTCCTCGTCGACCATGGCCAGGACCATCGGGACCACGTCGAAGCCGTCCAGGCTCCGGCCCGCCCGCTCGGCGCCCCGGCGCAGCTCGGCCATGCGCTCGGCGAGGTGGCCGGGAGGGAAGTGGATGGCCAGCCAGCCGTCGGCCAGCTCACCGGCGAGGGCCGTCACCTTGGGGCCCATGGCGGCGAGGTAGACGGGCAGCCGCTCCTGCACGGGCGACACCGCGAGCGAGAGCTCTTTGCCCTGGCCGCCGGGCAGCGGCAGCGTCATCGTCGGCCCCGAGTGGCTCACCGGCCGCCCGGACAGGGCGAGCCGCAGCACCGACAGGTAGTCGCGTGCCCGCTCCACCGGCCGGTCGAAGGGCTCGCCGTGCCAGCCCTCCACGACCTGGGGGCCGGAGACGCCCACGCCCAGCCGGGCCCGGCCGCCGGACACCTGGTCGATCGTGGCGGCCGTCATCGCCGCGACCACCGGCTTGCGTCCCGACATCTGCAACACGCCGGTGCCCAGACCGATCCGCTCGGTACGGCCCGCGATCCAGGCCATCAGACTCGCCGGGTCGGTGCCGTAGGTCTCGGCGGCCCACACCGAGTCGTATCCCAGCCGCTCGGCCTCGCGGACGAGGGCGAGGTGGTCGGCGGGACCGAGTCCGGCCCCGCCCCAGTAGCTCATGCTGTAGCCCAGACGCATCCGATCTCCTCGATGATGGCGGCGGCCAGCCGGTCGGGGGCCTCCTCGGCCAGCCAGTGGGAGGCGTCGAGCTCGCGCAGCGACGGCCGATGGACGCTCTGCCTGCGCCAGCCGAGCAGCCCGCCCCGGGAGACCGAGCGGTCGCGCGCGCCGTACAGGACGGTCACGGGGACGGGCAGCGGCGGCGCGGGGACGTGCCGGTAGCCGGCGAGCATGCCGAAGTCGGCGCGGAGCGCGGGTTCGAGGATGGGCCTGAGCACCTCGCGTTCGGCGACCTCGGCCGGGACCCCGCCGAGTTCGATCAGCTGCTCCCAGAACAGCCACGACGGCAGGGACGGCAGCCTGCGCAGCAGGAGCGCGACGTCCGGCGCCGCGAAGGAGCCCACCAGGAGCCGTTCGGGCAGGGGCGGGCGCTCCGCGGCCTGTACCGGGACGAGCGCCGCCCGCGAGCCGGAGCCCGGCCATCCGGGGTCCGGCGGCGATCCGGGGGCCGCCCGTCCGGGATCCGGCGGCGGTCCGGGATCCGGCGGCGGTCCGGCCGACGCGGACAGCTCGGTCAGGCGACGGCAGACCAGGTACGCCAGCAGCGCGCCGCTGCAGTAGCCGAACAGCGCGTACGGCGGGCGCGCGGTCGCCAGCAGGTCGCGGGCCAGGTCGTCGACGAGACCGTCGAGGTCGTCGCGGGGCGGCTCGGCCAGCCTGGCCTGCCTGCCCGGCAGGTTCACCGCCCACACCTCGACCTCGGGCGGGAAGGCGGCGGCGAGCCCGGTGAGCGACGCCGGGCCTCCCCCGGCGTTGGGGAAGGCGTACAGCCGGACGCGGCCCTCGGGCCGTTCCCCGGCCGGTACGAACCATGGCGCGGTCAACGGCCCGCTCCTTCCTCTTCCTCGGTCCCCCGGACGGGCGTCCCGGCCCGCCCGGTGAGCGTCCCGGCCTGTTCGGTATGCGTCCCGGCCCGCCCGGTGAGCGTCCCGGCGAACGCGGCCAGCCCGGCCGGGGTGGGATGGTCGAAGATCGCGCGCACCCCGATCGGGTGCCCCACGAGCTCCTCCAGCGGGGCGATCAGCCGTACGGCGAGCACCGAGTGTCCCCCGCTGAGGAAGAAGTTGTCGTGCTCACCGAGTCCGGGCCGCCCGAGCGCCTCCCTCCAGAGCCGCAGGACCCCCTCCACCAGCGGCGAGCCCGCAACGGCGGCGGGCGCCGCCGGGTGCTCCTCCTCTGGCACGGTGAGGCTCCGGTAGTCGATCTTGCCGTTGCCGGTCTCCGGGAAACGGTCGACGAGCACGAACCCCGAGGGGACCGCGTAGTCCGGCAGGCGGGTCCTGACGTGGCGCCACAGCTCCTCGCGCCAGACCGCCCGGTCGGCCGGCTCGCGCGCGGGCCGCACGAACGCCGTCATCGTGTCGCCGCGGACGACCACGGCTGCGGCCCCGACCGTCTCGTGGTCGTGCAGGACCGCCTCGACCTCACCCAGCTCGATCCGGTGCCCGCGCAGCTTGACCTGCCGGTCGTCGCGGCCGAGCAGTTCGAGGGTTCCGTCGTGCCGGAGCCTGGCCAGGTCGCCGGTGCGGTAGAAGCGGCCGTGCCGGGGATGCGCGCCGAACCGCTCCGCGGTCAGCTCGGGCCGGTCGACGTATCCCGCGGCGACCCCGTCGCCCGCCACGCACAGCTCCCCGGGGACCCCGGGAGGGGCCTCGCGCCCGTCGGCGTCCCGGACGAAGACCCGGGTGTTGGCGAGCGGCGCGCCGATCGGCACCGGATCGCGCGGAGCCTCGGCGATCTCCGCCGCGGTGGACCAGATGGTCGTCTCGGTGGGTCCGTAGACGTTGAACAGGCGGCAGCCCAGCGCCAGCAGGTCCCTGGCGAGCGCCGCCGGCAGGGGCTCCCCGCCGCACAGCACGGTCCGCCCGGCCAGCTCGCCGCCCGCCTCCGGTACGGCGAGCCGCCACGCCGTCGGCGTGGCCTGCACGACGCGCACGTCCCGCGCCGCGACGAGGTCCAGGAACCCGCGCGGCCGGAGCCGGTCGGCGTCGGAGGCGATGACCAGGGTGCCGCCGCCGACCAGCGGCAGCAGCAGTTCCAGGGCCGAGATGTCGAAGGAGGGGGTGGTGGACCACAGCACCCGGGCCGCGGCGTCCGGTCCCAGCCGTCCGGCGAAGTCCAGGACGAGGTTGGCCAGGTTGCCGTGGGTCACGGCCACGCCCTTGGGACGCCCGGTGGACCCGGAGGTGTAGATCACGTACGCGAGCGCGTCCCCGGCCGTCGGCGCGGACACGGGCGCGGCGTCCGGCGCGGACACGCGATCGGCGGCTTCGGCGCCGGGGCCCGTCCCGGAACCCGGCGCCGAGCCGGGACCGGGTTCGGAGGCGGGCGGGGGCATCGGACCGGACACGGCCTCCGGACCGGACACGGGGCCGTACGGGACGGTCAGGACGGGGACCTCCCCCGCCCAGGGGACCGCGGCGGGGGCGACGACCAGGCGGGCCCCCGCGTCCCGGACCTGGTAGGCCAGGCGCAGCTCCGGATGGCCCGGATCCAGGGGCAGGTAGGCGGCCCCGGCCGCCCACACGCCGAGCACGGCCGCCACCAGCTCCACCGAGCGTCCGAGGCCGAGCGCCACGATGTCACCGGGCCCGATCCCGCGTGAGAGGAGCGCGTCCCTGACGGCTCCGGCCGCGTCCAGCAGCTCCCCGTAGCGGACCTCCCGGTCGCCGTCGACGACGGCGACGGCGTCCCCCCGGTGGGCGGCGATCCGCTCCGGCAGCGTGGGCGGGCCGCTCCACCGGCGGCCGGTGTCGTTGAGGCGATCCAGCAGCGTCCGGTCCCCGGGGGAGAACGCCTCCAGGGCGCGCTGCGGCAGCTCGGGGTCCTCGGCGGCCTGCCGCAGCAGCGAGGTCATCCGCGCGACGAAGGCGGTGATCTCGGTCTCGTCGTGGACCTCCGTGCTGTGCCACACCCGGACGGTGAGCCGGTCCGGCTCGTGTACGGCGATGCACTGCAGGTCCAGGCGGCTGCGGTCGAAGAGGTCCTCGACGTACTCGGGCACGGAGCCCTGGATGCTCACCCGCTCGTCGGTCCACGGCCGGTAGTTGAACATGTGCCGGAAGAGCGGCACCCGCCAGTCGCCGGTGCCGTGCCCGCGCTCGACGAGGACGGCCTCGACGGAGGCGTCCGCGTGCTCCACCCCCTCGAAGAAGGCGTCCTCCACCCTCCTGACCAGGGTCGCGAAGCCCTCCTGCGGGTCGGTGCGCACCCGCAGGGGCATCGTGCTGACGCCGTAGCCGACGTGGTCGCGGGTCGCGGCGGTCCTGGTGCTGACCGGCACGCCGACCACCATGTCGGGGCCGGCCCCGTGGCAGCGCAGGGCGAGCAGGAAGGCGCTCGTCAGCACCATGTTGTCGGTGGTGCGCAGCCGGGTCCGCAGCGTGTCCAGCGCCCGCCGGGTCGCCGCGTCCACCTCCCAGGAGCAGGTGTGCCCGGCGAACGTGGGCCGCTCGGGAGAGGGACGGCTGCCGGGCAGCGGCATGGCGGCCGGGTCTGCGCCCTCCAGCCGGTCGAGCCAGTAGCCGATCGACTCCCGCGACGCCCGGCCCGGCTCCAGCATCGGGGCGGGGCCGGCGAGCCTGGCGGGCAGCGGCGCCTGGCCCGTCTGGGCGTCGTAGAAGGCGCCCAGCTCCTCGACGAGGAACTGCATCGACGTCGCGTCGACCACGATGTGGTGGGCGACCAGGCAGACCACGCTTCCGCCGCCCTCCGGCAGCGTGAAGTGGCCCGCCCGGAACAGCAGGTCCCCGGCGAGGTCGAAGGGTTCGTCCAGGAACGCCTGCAGGTCGGCGACCATCGTCTCCTCCGTCGTCGCCGCGCTCGCCAGCGTGATCCGCGCGTCCTGCGGCGCGGTGAGGTGCCGGACCGGGGCCCCGTCCACCTCGGGGAACCGCAGGCGCAGGGCGGGGTGCCGTCGGAGGAGACGGTTGACGGCGTTCTGCAGCGGGAAGCGGCGCAGCGGCTCGCGGGTCCGGAACGCCACCGCCAGGTTGGAGACGCCGCTCCCGCCCGCCAGCTGCTCCAGCACCCAGAACGAGTACGGCACAGGCCCCGGCGGGCGCGGCGGCTCGGCGGGCTCCGGCAGCCCCGCGAGCCCGCCCGGCTTCTTCGCCGGTTCTCCGGGTCCGCCCGCCCGTCCCGCCGGGCCTTCGCCCTCACCGGTCCGCCCCGCCCGTTCTCCGGGTCCGCCCGCCCGTCCCGCCGGACCTTCGGGCAGGCCGGTCCGCCGGAGCGGTTCTCCGGCGGCCGGCTCCGCCGGAGCGGGATCGAACCCGCCCGGGACGGACATCCGCTGAAGGGGATGGTCGGGGTCGAGCGCCTCCCAGTCGACCCGGCAGCCGAGCGTCCACAGCCGGGCGAGCGCCGTCATCAGGCCGTGCCGGTCGTCCCCGCAGTCGATCGCCGGCCCGCCCGGTGAGGACGCGGCCGGGCCGAGGACCAGGGTGAACGTCTCCCCCGCCCCGGCGGGCTCGGGCGCGCCGGTCCCGCCGGTTCCGGACGTTCCGGCCGTCCTCACGGAGCCGGCGACGGCGACCCCACCGCCGCCCGCCTCGCCGGTCTCCGGCGTTCCGGCCGCCCTCGCGGGTTCGGGGGCGACGGTACCCCCGGAGGCCACCAGGGCGACCGCCTCGCCGAATCCCAGTCTCCCGGCGACGGCGGCCGCCGCGATCTCCCCCGCGCCCTCCCCTGCACCCTCCCCGGCGCCGTCTCCCGAGCAGGCGGCGGGCGTGACGCCCCAGCCGGTCAGGGTGGCCGCCAGCGAGCAGGTCACCGCGAAGGTGACGGGGGCGTCGTCCCGCTTCCCGGCGAGCCATTCGTCGCAGAGGTCGATCCCGTGCCGTTCGAACTCCTCCAGGCAGACGTCCATGGACTCGGTGAACAGCCGTTCCACCCCGTACAGGGCCGCGCCCAGCCGCCCGGTCCCGCCCGGCGGGAAGACGAACCGCACTCCGGCGCCGTCCCGGGCGGGATCGGAGGCCGTGGCGGCGGTGGCGAGGGCGTGCGCGGCCTCGGCCGCGGTCGAGCAGACGACCGCGCCCCGGAACGGATGCGGCGTGCGGCCCCGCTGGAGCGTGGCGACGGCGTCGGCGAACCGCTCCCCGGGGAGCGCCGCGAAGAATTCGGCCAGGCTTCGCCGTACGGCGTCGGCCTCTTCCACGGTGCGCCCGGACCAGACGACCACGCGGGGTCCGGCGCCGGACGGAGGGTGAACCGGCGGAAGGCCCTCCCCCACGGCCGGCCGGCCGGTCGCGGGGTCCGTGTCGAGTACGGCGTGCACGGGGTCGCCGTCGAGAAGCGCCTCTCCCAGCCTCCGCAGCGCGACCGCGCGGTCCGCCGGACCCTGCCCGGCCAGGACGGCGCCCGCCCGGGTGACCGCGATGTCGCACACGCCGGACAGCAGGGCCCGGCACGCGTCCTCCACGCTCTCGTGCAGGGCGAGGACGCCGGGGGGCCGTGACGGGTCGTGCCCGGCGTCGCCCAGCGCGGCCTCGGCGGACGCCGCGGAGAGCGGGCCGCGCGGCCCCGTGCCGATCACCGCGACCGATCGGCTTCCCGTCACCGGGACGCTCCCGGCCCCCGGCGGATGCGGGCCCGGACGTCCCTTCGGCCGCCGCCGGACGGGCGGGGCAGCGAGGAGTCGTCCCCGGCCTGTGCCGGAGCCCCGCCCACCGGAGCCCCGCCCGCCGGGGAGCCGGACGTCGGAGAACCAGGAGCGGAAGAGCCGGGAGCCGGGGAGCCGGACGCGGGGACGCCACCGGCCGAGGTGCCCGGAGCCGGGCTGCCCGGAGCCGGGGCGCCGGCGCGGGCGCTTTCGACGAGGCGGCCGAGCGCCTTCGCGTTGGGCCGGGTGAACATCGCGGTGACCGGAATGTCGATGTCGAATGTGCCGGTGATGTCCGCGTGCAGCTCGACCAGGGCCATCGAGTTGAGCCCGGCCTCGAAGAAGTTCTCGTCGGGGTCGAGCGGCCTGCCGAGCCGGCTCTCGATCATCTCGGTGACCCGGTCGGCGATCGGAACGGGACGTCCCGGGCGTCCCCGGACGTCCGCGACGCTCCTCGCGCCGCCGTCATGCTGGTCTTCCGGGTCCACCGGCCGACTGCCCTGGATCATCCGCAACCCTTCGTTCGGCGTCGGGCGCACCGCCGCGCGGGCGCTCTGTGCCGATCCTCTTGAAGGATTCAGGACACTACAAGACCGTATTTTTCGGCATTTGTCATCCGGGGACGCGACCGGGACACCGGACCGACGTCATCCGGGGCCATGTCCGGTTCCCGGATCAGCGGTTTCCCGCGGAGAGGCCGATACGGATCTCCTCGGCGGTGAGCCTGGCGAAGGCGTGGCCGAGCTCCTCCAGGCGGTTCCGGGGAAGCGCCGCGGCCAGGGCGGGGAGGATCCCCTCCTCCTCGGCGGCGAAGTGACGCGTGACCACGCCGGTGAGGTCGTCCAGCCGCGACTCGAACTCCGCGGCGCCGGGGGCGATGTCCAGCAGGGAGAGGATCATCTGCTCGGCACGCTGGTGCTCGGCGGTGGCGTGGAGGGCGTGTTCGGCCTCCCGGGGATCCACCCTGGTGATCTCGGGGTAGACGATCTCCTCCTCGCCCCGGTCGTGGGCGACGAGCCTGGCGGCGAGCTCGACGAGCAGGGCGGGGCGGGCCGCCGGTTCCCGGCGGAGCCGGCCGAGGACCGCTCTGATGTCGCGGTGATCCGCGATGATCATGCTGATGACGTCTCGTGCCATGATCCCCTCCTTCGGAGGGGGCTGACTACCCGGGAGAAGGGGGTCTACACCCGCCGCGCGGAGGATTTCTTCGCGCGGCGGGTCTTCGGGCCGGTCAGGGGAGGTTCGAGACCGCGGATCCGATGGTGTGGACGCGCAGGGCGTTGGTGGAGCCGGGCGAGCCGGGAGGCGATCCGGCGACGATGACGACCTTGTCGCCCTTCTCCAGCCGGGCGTGGGCCAGCAAGGCGGCCTCGACCTGGCGGACCATGTCGTCGGTGTGGTGGACGAACGGCACCTCGAACGTCTCGACGCCCCAGGTCAGCGCGAGCTGGTTGCGGACGTGCGGGGAGGAGGTGAAGGCCAGCAGCGGGATCGGCGAGCGGTAGCGGGCCAGGCGGCGGGCGGTCTCGCCGGACATGGTGAAGGCGACCAGGGCCTTGGCGCCGACGATGGCGCCGACCTCGGCGGCGGCGCGGGCGATGGCGCCACCGGTGGTCTCGGGAAGGCGTTCGAGGCTGTGGGTGGCCTTGAGGGCGCGCTTCTCGGCCGCGCAGGCGATGCGGCTCATGGTCTCGACGGCCTGGACCGGGAACTGGCCGACCGAGGTCTCACCGGAGAGCATGACCGCGTCGGTGCCGTCCATGACGGCGTAGGCGACGTCGGACGCCTCGGCGCGGGTTGGCCGCGGAGAGCTGATCATGGAGTCGAGCATCTGGGTGGCGACGATGACCGGGCGGGCCTTCTCGCGGCACAGCTCGATGGCACGCTGCTGGACGATCGGCACCTCTTCGAGGGGCAGCTCGACGCCGAGGTCGCCGCGGGCGACCATGATGCCGTCGAACGCCTCGACGATCTCGGGGAGCCGCTGGACGGCCTGCGGCTTCTCGATCTTGGCGAGCAGCGGCAGGCGGACGGCCTCCTGCTCCATGATGTTGCGCACCACGTCGGCGTCGGAGGGACGCCGGACGAAGGACAGCGCGATCATGTCGAAGCCGGTGCGCAGCGCCCAGCGCAGGTCGGTCTCGTCCTTGTCGGTGAGCGCGGGGGCGCTGACGTTGACGCCGGGGAGGTTGAGGCCCTTGTTGTCGGAGATCATGCCGCCGGTGACCACGCGGGTGGTGACGCGGGGGCCGTCGACGCGGGTGACCTCGAGGTGGACCCGGCCGTCGTCGACGAGGATGCTGTCGCCGGGACGGACGTCGTTGGGCAGGCCGAGGTAGGTGGTGGAGACCTGGTCCCGATCGCCGGGGACCTCTTCGGTGGTGATGGTGAAGACGTCTCCGAAGCCGAGGCGGATCGGGCCCTCCTCGAACTTGCCGACCCGGATCTTGGGGCCCTGGAGGTCGGCCAGCACGCCTACGCCGCGGCCGAGCTCGGCGGCGGCCTCCCTCACCCTGTCGTAGACCTCTTTGTGCAGCTCGTGGCTGCCGTGGCTGAGGTTGAAACGGGCCACGTCCATGCCGGCGGCGATGAGCTCGCGCAGGCGTTCGGGTGAGGATGTGGCGGGGCCGAGGGTGCAGACGATTTTCGCGCGACGAGTCACGGTTCCCAGCCTAATTGGTACAGACCACCTGGTCGTTACATTGCCCGGAGCAGGCATGAAAAACTCGGTGACCTCAACGCTACCGGCCGGGGGCGGCGATGGCGAACCGGCCTCCCCGTCCCCGCAGGTCACCCGCGGGTCACCCAGGGGTCACCCGCGGGTGAACCGCCGTCGCGCCGCGGCGGCGAAACTCCGCGCCCCGCCGTACGGCGGGGCGGCCGGCCGTACGGCGGGCCGCGCCGCGCGGACGGCGTCAGGGCCTGACGGTGGCGGCCCTGGCGGCGTCGACGATTCCCCTGCCGTAGAAGCCATTGCGGTCCTTGCCGCCCTCGCACGTCTGGGCGTCGCCGGAGCCCCCGGTCCGGTAGACGAAGCGGCGCGGCGAGGGGCAGGGCCGCTTGGAGGCGGTGGCGTACAGCAGGCGCTGGACGTCGGCGGGCGGCATGGTGAGGCCGCCCTTCCCCGGCTTGCCGAAACGGCTGATCAGGATGGCGGCGACGCCCGTGGCGTGCGGGGCGGCCATGGAGGTGCCGGCGAGGTACTGGTAGTAGGCGCAGGTGCCGCCGTGGCAGTCGCGGACGACGGAGGACGAGGCGGGCTTGCCGTCGCGGGAGATCAGGCCCTGGGCTCGGAGGGCGTGTTCGGGGGCGGCGGCCAGGATGGTCCTGGTCTGGTCGATGCCGCGGCCGTCGAGCTCGTCGCCGCCGGGCGCGGAGAGGTCGGTCTGCTCGACGCCGTAGTCGGAGTAGTAGGCCTTGCGCTTGCTGGGGCCGAGTGCCGCGACGGAGATGACGCCCTTGGACTCGGCCGGGACGTTCAGGCAGGAGTTGTCGATCCGGCGGGTGCGCTCGGCCTCGGCCGGATAGTCGGGGCTCTCGGTGTCGGTCCTGGGCCTGCCGAGGTCGGTGGACTCGTTGCCGAGGGCGCTGATGAGGGTGACGCCGCGCTTGCGGGCGTAGTCGAGGGCGCGCTGCATGCCGGTGATGACGCCGCGCTGTTCGAGCTGCTCGGCCCTGGAGTCGGCGGGGTTGGCCCGGCAGTTGAACAGCCAGGGGTCGATGTAGTAGCTCATGTTGACCACGTCGATCCCGGCGTCGGCGGCGTAGGTGAGGGCGTCGAGGCTGGGCTTGAGGAAGAACAGGCCGGAGTCCTGGCCGGCGCGCAGGTTGACGACGGTGACCCCCGGGGCGACGCCGGCGACGCCGAGGCCGTTGACGGGCGAGGCGATCGTGCTGGCGACGTGGGTGCCGTGGCCGTCGTCGTCCCAGTCGACGGGGTCCTTGCAGCCGCTGAACTCGCAGGGGCCGTCGAGGGTCTCGCCCTTGGAGTCCTTGGGCCGGTCGGTGACGAAGTTGCGGCTGAGCGCGCGGTCGAAGTTGGGGGCGATGTCGGGGTGCCTGCCGTCGATGCCGGTGTCGATGACGCCGACGAGCACCTTCCTGTCGCCCGGGGCGGTGGCGTACGAGCCGGTGGCGGTGGCGCCGATCATCTTCATGTCCCACTGCCGGGAGGCCAGCGGCTCGGCGGCCGGGGCGGCCCGGCCGGCGCGTGAGGCGGCCTGCCCCGTACGGGAGGCGGCCCGGCCCGCGCGGGGGGCGGCCGGGGCGGCGAGGGAGGGCGGCGGGGCCGCGGCGTGACCGGCGCCCGGGAGCCGGGGGGCGCGGGGGCCGGCGGCCGCGGGGGCGGAGCGGCCGGCCGGGAGGGCCGGGGCGGACGACGCGAAGCCGATGGCGCGGTCGGAGGAGACGCCCGTGACGGCGCCGCCGGCGGCCAGGCGCTCGACGAAGCGGTCGCCGGGGCCCCGGGCGACGACGTAGCCGAGCCTGGGCTCGGTGGCGGTCGCGGTGCCGCCGGCCGCGCCGATCGCGGCGACCGCCCGGTCGTGCCCGCCGCCGGGGTAGAAGACGAGGTAGTCGCGGAGCGGGCCGGTCCCGGCCGACGCGCCGCCGGCCTGTGCCCCCACCGTGAGGGTGCCCGTCAGGGCGGCCACCGCCGTCACGACCACCAGGTGTTTGCTCCAGCGACTCATCCGATCCCCTCCACGGCTGTCCGGACCAAGGGGCCATCCTTCCCGGTATTCGACCACTCAGGCAACGCGGGCGTCGTTCCGGCGGCTCTTTTCGGTGTGACTCCTCCGCCCCCTGAAGGAGACGGCTTCTCGCTAGGCCGCTTGTGCGGCGTCGCGAAGGGCAAGCCCTGCCCTCAAGATGTTGATCGCCGCGTTGACGTCGGCGTGCGCCTCGTGACGGCACGCCGTACATCGGAACTCGGCTTGGGTGACACGGTTCTCCGCAGCGCAGTGCCCGCAACGGGCACAGGTGCGGGAGGTGTTGGCGGGGTTCACCGCGATCAGCTCTCGACCGGCGCTTTCAGCCTTGTGCGACAGGATCGTCAGGAACACCCCCCAACCCGCGTCCAGGATGCTCTTGTTCAGTCCGGCTTTGGCCGCCGCGCGGTTGGGCAGGTAGCCGCCTTCGCCGTCCGGCTTGGGCGCTGCCCGTTTGGTCATGGCGGTGACGCTGAGCGCTTCGTGCACGATCACGTCGTAGTCGCGCACCAGCGCAAGCGCGGCCTTGTGCGCGCCGTCCAGCCGTTGACGGCGGACCTTGGCGTGCAGCACGGCCACGCGGGCGACGGCCTTGCGCCTCCGTTTCGAGCCGCGCTTCTTACGTGCGAGGTTGCGTTGGGCGACGGCGAGCCGGTCAGCGGAAGCGGCCAGGTGGCGCGGGTTACCGACCTGCGCGCCGTCCGAGGTGGTCAGGAACGACGCTACGCCCATGTCGATTCCGGCGACCGCTGCGGTGGCGGGCAAGGTCTCAGCCGAGACATCGTCGCAGGACAGGACCACGTACCAGCGGTGGCCTTCCCGCTTGACGCTGATCGTCTTCACCCGGCCCCGCACCAGGCGGTGCTGGTGCACGCGGACATGCCCGACACCCTGCAAGCGGACGAATGCGGCAGCGGGGTGTTCGGGTCGGGAGTCCCACCGGCAGCCGTCGCCGTCTTTGGGCCACTCCACGGTGTCGAACCAGCCCCGGCCCTTGAAACGCGGGTACCCAGGGGCCGCGCCTTTCTTGACCCGGTCGAAGAACGCGCGGAACGCCTTGTCCAGACGCCGGAGCGTGGCCTGCTGGGAGGAAAACGACCAGCGCGCCTGATCGGGGTCGTCGGCGCGGATCTCTTTGAGCTGGGCGGACTGGTCGCCGTAGCGGATGCCGGTCTTCGCCCGCCTGTACGCTTCGCGCCGCTCCTCAAGCGCCGCGTTGTACAGGTTCCGGTGGTCGTCCAGGCATGCGGTCAGGGCGATCACCTGGTGGCGCGTCGGGCGCATGAGGAACTTGTAGGACCTACGCACCGCCACCACCCTTGGCGGGCCGCTCGTACTGCGTCTCGATGTACCGCTGCACCGTGTCGGCGGACACCATGCCGGCCGTGGCCACGAAGTAGGACCGTGACCACAGCGTGGGGAGCTGGGAACGCAGGTGCGCGAATTCGGCGCGCAGGTGGTGGGAGGTGTAGCCCTTGAACTGGTTGGCCACGTACGACGGCGAGTTCTTCGGGTGGGGCTTGACGAACAGGTGCACGTGGTCGGGCATCACCTCAAGCACCACGACCTCCCAGCCGTGCTCATCGGCCTTGGCGCGGATCAACTCCTCCAGGCGGGCCTTCACCCGGCCGCCCAGAACGGGACGGCGGTACTTCGGGCACCACACCACGTGGTATCCGAGGTCGTGGGCCGCACCCGGGGAGGTGCGCGCTTGACGAGTCACACGATCCTTATAGCAGCGTCACGCATCTAATGTGCGAGGGACGGAGACCTCTCATGCCTGAATCTGACGGGTCATTGCACGCTCGGGCCTTGGCGGCCCTCCCGCTCCCGATTCCCCCGTCGCCTAAAGGCGACGGTCCCCTCGGGAGGATCTGATGGCGACGGGTCTTCGCCGGTACGGCGGGGCTCCGGGACGCGGGGCGGCGCCGTACGGCGCGGCGGGCCGGGGGACCCGGATCCGGGCGGGTCCGTCCCGAGGGGCGGAGGTAGGGTCCCGGAAGGACCTGACCCAGGAGGCGACATGGACATCGTGAACCCCGCCGTCAACGACTACGTGCTGGCCCACTCCAGCCCGGCCGACGACGTGCTGCGGGATCTGGCGGACGAGACGCGGAAGGCGTTCTCCGACTTCACGAGCATGCAGATCACGCAGGACGAGGGCGCGTTCCTGACCATGCTGGTCCGGCTGACCGGGGCGCGGCGGGCCGTGGAGGTCGGGGTGTTCACCGGGTACTCGTCGATCTGCATCGCCCGCGGGCTGCCCGCGGACGGGCGGCTGCTGGCCTGCGACGTCAGCGAGGAGTGGACCTCGGTGGCCCGGCGCTACTGGGAGCGGGCGGGCGTGGCGGACCGGATCGACCTGCGGATCGCCCCGGCTCTGGAGACGCTCAGGGCGCTGCCGGCCGACCCGGAGATCGACTTCGCGTTCATCGACGCCGACAAGGTGAGCTACCCCTCCTACTACGAGGAGCTGGTGACCCGGCTGCGTCCGGGCGGCCTGATCGTGCTGGACAACGTGCTGCGCTCCGGCCGGGTGCTGGACGACTCCTTCCAGGAGGAGGCGGACGTCGTGATGCGCCGGATGAACGACATCGTGGTGGCCGACGACCGCGTCGAGTCGGTGATGCTGCCGATGCGCGACGGTGTGACGCTCGCCCGGCGACGCTGAGCGCGACCCGGGCCGGACACGGCTCGCGCTGAACCCGGCTCGGGCCCGGCACGGCTCGGACCGACCCCGGCGACGCTGAGCGCGGCCCGGGCCGAGGGCGACCCGGGCCGGGCACGGCTCCGCGCGGCGCCGGGGTCCCCGGCGCCGCGCGGGACGTCAGACCAGCGGGCGGGCGGTCGGCGGGATCGCCCTGGGCAGGGCCGTGTCGCCGACGAGGTAGCGGTCGACGGCGGAGGCGGCCGAGCGGCCCTCCGCGATCGCCCACACGATCAGCGACTGGCCGCGGCCCATGTCGCCGGCGACGAACACGCCGTCCACCCCGGACATGTAGGAGGCGTCGCGGGCGACGTTGCCGCGGGCGTCGAAGAAGCCCTCGCCGCCGTCCTCGGCCAGGTCGGACAGCAGGGACCCCTTCTCCGGGCCGAGGAAGCCCATGGCCAGCGTGACGAGCTGGGCCGGGATCTCCCGCTCGGTGCCGGGGATCGGCGCGAAGCCGTTCGCCGGGCCCTCGACGTCGACCAGGCGCAGCGCCCTGATGTTGCCGTCCGCGTCGCCGACGAACTCGGTGGTGGAGGCGGCGTAGACGCGGTCGCCGCCGCCCTCGGCGAGTTCCTCGTGGGCGCTCTCCATCTTGAACAGGATGGGGAAGGTGGGCCACGGCTGGCTGCCGGGGCGGTCCGCCGGGGGCCTGGGCATGATCTCCAGCTGGGTGACCGACGCGGCGCCCTGGCGGATCGCGGTGCCGATGCAGTCGGCGCCGGTGTCGCCGCCGCCGATCACGACGACGTGCTTGCCGGCCGCGTCGATCGCGGGGGCCGCCTGGTCGCCCTCCTGGACCCGGTTGGCCCCGGGGAGATACTCCATCGCCTGGTGGACGCCGCCCAGTTCGCGGCCGGCGACCGGCAGGTCGCGCCACTGGGTGGCGCCGCCGGCCAGGACGACGGCGTCGAACTCCTCGCGCAGCTGCGCCGCGGTGACGTCCACACCGACGTTCACGCCGGTGCGGAACTCGGTGCCCTCGGCCCGCATCTGCTCCAGGCGGCGTTCGATGTGGCGCTTCTCCATCTTGAACTCGGGGATGCCGTAGCGCAGCAGGCCGCCGATCCGGTCGGCGCGCTCGAAGACCACGACGTCGTGCCCTGCCCGGGTGAGCTGCTGGGCGGCGGCCAGGCCGGCGGGGCCGGAGCCGACGACCGCGACCTTCCTGCCGGTCCGGACGGCCGGCGGCGCGGGGGCGACCCAGCCCTCGGCGAAGGCGCGGTCGATGATCTCGACCTCGACCCGCTTGATGGCGACGGGGTCGGAGTTGATGCCGAGCACGCAAGCGGCCTCGCACGGGGCGGGGCACAGGCGGCCGGTGAACTCGGGGAAGTTGTTGGTCGCGTGCAGCCGTTCGGCGGCCTCCCGCCAGTCGTCGCGGTAGACCAGGTCGTTCCACTCGGGGATGAGGTTGCCCAGCGGGCAGCCGTTGTGGCAGAACGGGATGCCGCAGTCCATGCAGCGTGAGGCCTGCCTGGTCAGCGCGGGCCGCGGGAAGTCCTGGTAGACCTCCTTCCAGTCGCGGATGCGCACGTCCACCGGGCGGCGGGCCGGCAGCTCGCGCCCGTGCGTGAGGAAACCCTTCGGGTCGGCCATCGGTTACGCCCCCTATCCCTGTACGGCGGCCGCCATGACGGCCTCGTCGATGTCTCGTCCTTCGAGCCGCGCGTTCTCCGCGGCCGTCAGGACCCGCTTGTAGTCCGTCGGCATGATCTTGCTGAACCGGCCGGGGTCCCAGTCGGCGAGCAGGGCCCTGGCGACCGTGGAGCCGGTCTCGGCCAGGTGCCGCTCCAGGAGCCCGCGCAGCTCCCCGGCGTCGGCGTCGCCGAGGGTCTCGATCTCCACCATCTCCCGGTTGACGCGGGCGGCGTCGAGGTCGAGCAGGTAGGCGACGCCGCCGGACATGCCGGCCGCGAAGTTGCGGCCGGTGGGCCCGAGGACGACGACCCGGCCGCCGGTCATGTACTCGCAGCCGTGGTCGCCGACGCCCTCGACGACCGCGGTGGCGCCGGAGTTGCGGACGCAGAACCGTTCGCCGGCCACGCCGCGGACGAACATCTCGCCGGAGGTCGCGCCGTACAGGGCGACGTTGCCGGCGATGATGTGGCCCTCCAGCGGGGCCTCCTCGTGCGGCCGCAGCGTGACGCGGCCGCCGGACAGGCCCTTGCCGGCGTAGTCGTTGGTGTCGCCGGTGAGGCGCAGCGTGACGCCGCGGGGCAGGAAGGCCCCGAAGGAGTTGCCCGCCGAGCCGGTGAAGCGGATGTCGATGGTGTCGTCGGGCAGGCCGCCGCCGCCGTACCGCTTCGTCACCTCGTGGCCGAGCATGGTGCCGACCGTACGGTTGACGTTGCGGATGGGCAGTTCCAGCGTGACGGGGCGGCCGTCGTTCAGAGCGCCCTCGGCGAGCTGGATCAGGGTGTTGTCCAGGGCCGCGGCGAGCCCGTGGTCCTGCTCGCGGACGCGGCGCACCGCGGTTCCGGCGGGCAGCTCGGGCAGGTGCAGGATCGGCGACAGGTCCAGGCCCGCGGCCTTCCAGTGGTTCTCGGCGGAGGCGGTGTCCAGCAGCTCGGCGTGGCCGATGGCCTCCTCCAGGCTGCGGAAGCCCAGGGCGGCGAGGTACTCGCGGATCTCCTCGGCGATGAACTCGAAGAAGTTGACCACGAACTCGGGCCGGCCCGAGAAGCGCTTGCGCAGCTCGGGGTTCTGGGTGGCGACGCCGACCGGGCAGGTGTCGAGGTGGCAGACGCGCATCATCACGCAGCCGGAGACGACCAGCGGGGCGGTGGCGAAGCCGTACTCCTCGGCGCCGAGCAGCGCGGCGATGACCACGTCGCGGCCGGTCTTGAGCTGGCCGTCGACCTGGACGACGATGCGGTCGCGCAGGCCGTTGAGCAGCAGTGTCTGCTGGGTCTCGGCCAGGCCGAGCTCCCAGGGGGCGCCGGCGTGCTTGAGCGAGGTCAGCGGGGAGGCGCCGGTGCCGCCGTCGTGTCCGGAGATCAGCACGACGTCGGCGTGGGCCTTGGACACGCCCGCCGCGACCGTGCCGACGCCGACCTCTGCGACGAGCTTGACGTGCACGCGCGCCGCGGGGTTGGCGTTCTTCAGGTCGTGGATGAGCTGGGCGAGGTCCTCGATGGAGTAGATGTCGTGGTGCGGCGGCGGCGAGATGAGGCCGACGCCGGGGGTGGAGTGCCGGGTCTTGGCGATCCACGGGTAGACCTTGTGGCCGGGGAGCTGGCCGCCCTCGCCGGGCTTGGCGCCCTGGGCCATCTTGATCTGGATGTCGTCGGCGTTGACGAGGTACTCCGACGTCACGCCGAACCGGCCGGAGGCGACCTGCTTGATCGCCGAGCGGCGCTCGGGGTCGCGCAGCCGCTCGGGGTCCTCGCCGCCCTCGCCGGTGTTGGACTTGCCGCCCAGGCGGTTCATCGCGATGGCGAGGGTCTCGTGGGCCTCCATCGAGATGGAGCCGTAGGACATGGCGCCGGTGGAGAACCTCTTGACGATCTCGGAGGCCGGCTCGACCTCGTCGATCGGGATCGGCTCGCGGACGCCCTCGCGGAGCCGGAACAGGCCGCGCAGCGTCATGAGCCTCTCGGCCTGGGAGTCCACCAGGGAGGTGTACTCCTTGAAGATCTCGTAGCGGCGCGAGCGGGTGGCGTGCTGCAGCTTGAAGACGGTCTCGGGGTTGAACAGGTGCGGCTCGCCCTCGCGGCGCCACTGGTACTCCCCGCCGACCTCGAGGCGGCGGTGGGCGTTGTCCACGCGCGGGTGGGCGCGGCGGTGGCGGCGCGCGACCTCCTCGGCGAGGACGTCGAAGCCGACGCCGCCCAGGCGGGAGGTGGTCCCGGCGAAGCAGGCGTCGATGACCTCGGCGCCGAGGCCGAGGGCCTCGAAGATCTGCGCGCCGGTGTAGGAGGCGACGGTGGACACGCCCATCTTGGACATGACCTTCAGGACGCCCTTGCCGTACGCCTTGATGAGGTTGCGCACGGCCTTGGCGGGGTCGCCGGCGAGCGCGCCGGTGGCGACCATGTCCTCGACGGTCTCGATGGCGAGGTACGGGTTGACCGCGCCGGCGCCGTAGCCGATGAGCAGCGCCATGTGGTGGGCCTCGCGGGCCTCGCCGGTCTCGATGACCAGGCCGACCCGGGTGCGGGTCTTCTCGGCGATGAGGTGGTGGTGGACCGCGCCGGTGAGCAGCAGCGACGGGATCGGCGCGAGGGTCTCGGAGGAGCCGCGGTCGGACAGCACGATGACGCGGGCGCCGCCCTCGATCGCCGCGGAGACCTCGGCGCGGATCTCGTCCAGGCGGCGCAGCAGCGCCTCTCCCCCGCCGGCGACCTCGTACAGGCCGGAGACGACGTGCGGGTGGAAGCCGGGCAGCGCGCCCTCGTCGTTGATGTGGATGATCTTCGCGAGCTCGTCGTTGTCGATCACCGGGTACGGCAGGACGAGCTGGCGGCAGGAGGCCGGTCCCGGCTCCAGCAGGTTGCCCTCGGGGCCGAGGGTGCTGGACAGGGAGGTGACGAGCTCCTCGCGGATGGCGTCCAGCGGCGGGTTGGTGACCTGCGCGAACAGCTGGCTGAAGTAGTCGAACAGCAGCCGGGGCCTCTCGCTGAGCACCGCGACCGGGGTGTCGGTGCCCATCGAGCCGATCGGCTCGATGCCGGCCCTGGCCATCGGGGCCAGGATGATCCGCAGTTCCTCCTCGGTGTAGCCGAAGGTCTGCTGTCGCCTGACCAGCGCGCCGTGGCTGGGGATCTCACGGGAGCGGGCGGGCAGCTCCTCGAAGCGGACCAGCCCGGCGTGCAGCCACTCGGCGTAGGGCAGCTCGGCGGCCAGCTCGGCCTTGATCTCGCCGTCCTCGATGATCTTGCCGCGGGCGGTGTCGACGAGGAACATCCGGCCGGGCTGCAGACGGCCCTTGCGGACCACGTCCTGCGGCGGGATGTCGAGCACGCCGGCCTCGGAGGCGAGCACGACGAGGCCGTCGGTGGTGACCCAGAACCGGCCGGGGCGCAGGCCGTTGCGGTCGAGGACCGCGCCGACCAGCGTGCCGTCGGAGAAGGTGATCGAGGCGGGGCCGTCCCACGCCTCCATGAGGGTGGAGTGGAACTCGTAGAAGGCCCGCCGCGCGGGGTCCATCTCGGTGTGGTTCTCCCACGCCTCGGGGATCATCATCAGCACCGCGTGCGGCAGCGGGCGCCCGGCGAGGTGGAGCAGCTCCAGCGTCTCGTCGAAGGAGGCGGTGTCGGAGCCGGCGGGGTCGCAGATCGGGAAGAGCCGCGACAGGTCGCCGGGGAGCGCGGAGGTCTCCAGCATGGCCTCGCGGGCCCGCATCCAGTTGCGGTTGCCCCGGACCGTGTTGATCTCGCCGTTGTGGGCGACGTAGCGGTAGGGGTGGGCCAGCGGCCACGAGGGGAAGGTGTTGGTCGAGAAGCGCGAGTGGACCAGCGAGATCGCGGTCTCGTAGCGCTCGTCGGTCAGGTCGGGGAAGAACAGCTCGACCTGGCCGGGGGTGAGCATGCCCTTGTAGACGATCGTCCGGGAGCTCAGCGAGGGGAAGTAGACGTCCGCCTCGTGCTCGGCCCGCTTGCGCAGGCAGAAGGCGAGCCGGTCCAGCTCCAGGCCCCGCTCGCCGTTCGGGGAGGCGACGAAGAGCTGCCGGAAGCACGGCATCACCGCGCGGGCGCTGGGGCCGGGCAGCGACGGGTCGGTCGGCACGTCGCGCCAGCCGAGGACGGTCAGCCCCTCCTCCGCGGCGATCCCCTCGATCAGCCGCACGGCGGTGTCGCGGGCCTCGGGATCGGCGGGCAGGAAGGCGGTGCCGGCGGCGTAGGAGCCCGCCTCGGGGAGCGGGAAACCGGTCACGGCGCGCAGGAACGCGTCAGGGATCTGGGTGAGGATCCCGGCTCCGTCGCCGGTGTCCGGCTCACTCCCCTGGGCCCCGCGGTGGTCGAGGTTGCACAGGGCGGTCAGGGCCTTGACGACGATGTCGTGGCTGCGGCGCCCGGCCACGTCGGCGACCATGGCGACCCCGCAGGCGTCGTGCTCGTGCTCGGGGTGGTACAGGCCCTGGGGCTCGGGGAAGCCGAAGTGGGCAGCAGGCATTGAATCCCTCCCGTCGTCTCACTGCTCTGGATCAAGCAAGGGACGACGTTGGCCCTGCTGCGTAGTGTTTCGACATTACAGTACCCCGTCCAAAACACGGCCATCCTGTCCACATAGTGGCCATTTTACAGATGTTTTACGATTTGTCCCCCTTTCCGGTGACTCTCCGCACCGGTGGGCGGTGACGGGCGGATGGCGCGCGGGTTACGGCCCGGCACCCGAAACGACGCCGGTCGTCCGTTTCCCCGCCCGTGCGGCGGCGCGGGACGCCGTGCCGCGCGGCCCTAGGGTTGAGCCATGGAAGGGATCGAAGACCTCATCGCGCGGGCCGGCGTGGACGGCAGGCGGCCCCGGGCGGTCCTCGCGGCGCTGTCCGGCGGCCGCTGGTGGACGCTGGCCGACCTGGTCCGCGAGACGGCGACGTCCCGGCGGACCGTCGAGGCGCTGCTGCGCGAGGTCGAACTGGAGCGCTCCGGCGACCGGTTCCGGCTGACGCGCCCGCCGGCCGGGATCACCGGGATCACGAGGGAGAACGCGCCGGCCGACCCGGTGGCCCATCTACTGCCCCGCCACGCCGGCCTGGTCGCGACGATGGAGGAGCTGATCGCGCGGGCTCCGCGCGGCCGCCAGGCGCTCGACCACGTCGCCGCGACCGCCGACACCGTGGTCCGGCGGGCGCTGCTGATGGACGCCCGGTTCTGGCTGGACGGGGCACGACTGCTGTGCGTGGGCGACCACGACCTGACCTCGCTGGCCACCGCGCTGCTGCATCCCGGCGTCGAGATCACCGTCGTGGACGTCGACGAGCGCATCCTGGACCACATCGCCGGCCACGCCGAACGGCTCGGCCTGGCCGTCCGGACCCGCTGGGCCGACCTGCGCCTGGGCCTGCCCGCCTCGGCGCACGCCTGGGCCGACCTGGCGATCACCGACCCGCCGTACACCCCCGAGGGGATCGGCCTGTTCACCGCGCGCGCCGTGCAGGGGCTGCGCGACCGCGAGCAGGGCCGCGTCCTGCTGGCGTACGGCGCGAGCGAGCGCACCCCGGCCCTCGCCCTGAAGGTCCAGCACGCCCTGTCCCAGCTCAACCTCGTCAGTGAGGCGATCTACCCGGACTTCAACCGCTACTTCGGCGCCGAGGCCATCGGCTCGGCCGCCGACCTGTACGTCCTGCGGCCCACCACCAAGACCTGGCCCGCCGTGGCGGCCCGCGTCGACGGCCTCAGCACCGCGATCTACACCCACGGCCCCCAGTCGGTCGAGTCGGCGGGGGCGGCCGGTCAGGCCGCGCGGGCCGCCGCGCCGGACCCCGGGGAGTCGCCCGGGGTGCTGGTCGGCGAGTGGCCGAAGGATCTCCTCCCCCGCGTCCAGCGCACGCGGCTGTCCACCTGGCTGGCCAAGCCGCACGCGGGCGATCCGCGTCGCGCGGCGATCGCCGTGCCCGCCGGGATGGAGGCGGCGCTCCCCCGGCTGCTGCTGGCCACCCGCGCCCGCGAGGTGCGGGTCACGCTCGCCGGGCCGCCCGCCGGCCTGCCCGGCGCGCCGCTGACGTCCCTGTACGAGCTGACCGCCGAGGGCCCCGTCGTGCGCGCCGTACGGCTCGCGCCCCCGGAGACGGACGAGGGTCGCGTCCTGCGGCACATCCTGGACAACGCCCACGGCAAGCTGGCCAACACCTGGCGCGAGGGCCTCATCCGGGTCCGGGACGACCTGACCAAGAGGCAGGCCAGGGCCCTGGTGGAGGCCGCCGCGCCGTGGGCGGGCGAGGTGACCGTGCTGGAGCTGCCCGCCGGCCGCCTCGCGGAGCTGCCGGCCGCGGTACGGGCGTCGGTGGTGGCGGCGGACGGGTCCGCGGCGCACCCGGCGCCCGGAACCGGACACGCCGCAGGGTCCGGGGCCGCGTCCGGCACGGGGTCCGGCGGGGGGCCCGGGGCCGAGGCGGGGTCCCCGGACGCGGGGTCCGTCAGCGCGTCAGGCGACGCTGGACGGCCAGGCTGAGGCTGTCGAGCGCCACCTGCGGATAGGTCAGGTCCACCCCGCCCGCGGCGCCCACCGGGCCGACCCAGCTCACGGTGACGTAGTGGCCCAGGGCCCGCACCTGCGCCCAGCTCCGCGCGGCGCCGAAGCCGGGCGGGGCGCCGGGGGCGAGGCGCACGAAGCCGCCGCCGTCCCGGGGACCCGCGAACGCCCGCACCAGCCGGTCGGCGGCGGGCGCGTCGGCCAGGTTGAAGATGACGAACTGCCCGAAGACCCGGCCGTCGGCGGTGGCGTAGCGGGCGCGCAGCGCCTGGCCGCACCCGGCGACCGCCTCCTCGGCGTCGCCCCACACCGCCGCGGCGCAGTCGGTGAGCGTCTCGGAGCCCTGGCGGGCGAGGGCGGTCCCGCCCGCGGCCACCGACCCGGCGGGGAAGACCTCGCCCGCGGTCAGCGGGTCGGGGTCGGCGGCGCGGGTGGCGATCGGCGCGTAGATGGCGCTGGTCGTCTCGCTGCGCAGCGTCGCCGGCCGCGGGAGGTCACCGCCGCGCAGCCACAGGAAGGCCGCCGCCCCCGCGGCGACGACCGGCACGACGACGGCTGCGGCGATCCACTTGCGCATGACGCACCAGCCTAGTGGGACGCGGGAGACGCCCGGGGCGCTTCCCGGGGGGTCAGGAGGCCGGGCCGGCCGCGACGACGCGGCGGAACACGGCCTTCTCCGCGCCGCGGACCGCGAGGGTCAGGGCGACGAAGTCGTCCCGGGGACCGGGCTCGGCGCCGTCGGTACGGCCGACCCAGGCCAGGCCGGCGTAGTGGCCCATGGCGTAACCGCTGCCCTCGGTGTATCCACCGGACGGGAAGACGGCCTTGCCGGACTGCGGCGCCTGGATCCAGCCGCCCCGGTACGCCGTGGTCAGCCCCTGGACGAGCGCGTCGGCGGAGGCGGCGTCCCTGAGGTTGAACAGGGTGTACATCGCGACGTAGCGGCCGTCGGCGCTGGTGTAGAGGCCCCGGGCGGCCTGTGTGCACCCGCCCTGGGCGAGCCGGTCGGCGAGCTGCCCCCAGGCCGTCGCCGGGCAGCCGGAGCTCAGGTCGGTGGCGGCCAGCCGCAGGGTGACCTTGCCCTCCTTGAGGGTCTTGACCGCGAAGACGTCCTTGACCGTCAGCGGCTCGGGGTCGGCCTTGCTCTGCGCGATCGGCGTGAACAGCTTCGGCGACGCCCAGCCCTTGTAGGCGTCGGGCCTGGGCCGGGTGGTCAGCGCGGCGGTGGTGACCCGCTCGGGCACGACGTCCTGGCCCAGCGACCCGACGATGAGGATCATGGCGACGATGGTGCCCGCCACTCCGGCCAGCACCGTGCCCGCGATGACGGCCCGCCGCTGGAACGGGGTCAGGCCCCACTCCTCCAGCCGGGAGCCGCTGTCGAAGCGGTTCTCGGGGCGGGTCTTCTCCGGGCGCGGCTTCCCGGAGCGGGACCGCTCCGAGCGGGACCGCTCGGAGCGCGACTTCTCCGGACGGGTCCTCTCCGGGCGCGGCCTCTCGGAACGGGACCTGCCGCGGCCCCTTCCCGTCCGGCCGGCGGGGACCTCCGCGCCCTCGGTCTCCCGCGCCTCCCCCGGGTCCGCCACGGCGAACTCGGACGGGACGGGGAACTCGGGCGGGACGGCGGAGGCGGCCCGGGCGGGCGTCCTGGGGAACGCGGGGGCGGCGTGCGCGGAGGTCCCCGGAAAGGAGGGGGCGCCCTGGGCGTACGCCTCCTGGAAGAAGGGGTCGTCCACGGCGGGGCCCGCCGGGAAGGGACCGTCCAGGAAGGGGGTGTCCGGGGCCGCGGCGCCGGGCGGGAAGGGGACGCCCGGAGAAGGCTCGGGGGCGGCCGGCCCGGCGGCCCGGGAGGAGCCGCGGCGGCGCTTGCGCCCGGGAGGGCCGGGAGGAGTCGTCACAGAGAGGTCCCTCCCAGCAGGCTGCCCAGTCCGAACGTCAGCCCCGCCGCGACCACGCCGACCACGAGCTGGCGCAGGCCGCTGTACCACCAGCTGCGCGCGGTGACCCGGGAGACCAGGGCGCCCGCGCCGAACAGCGCCAGGCAGGACACCACCGCCGGCCAGAGCAGGCTGGTTACGCCCAGCAGGTACGGAAGGAGCGGCAGCAGCGCACCCACGCTGAAGGACAGGAACGAGGAGATCGCGGCGGTCTTCGGCGAGGGGAGGTCGTCCAGGGTGACCCCCAGCTCGGCGCTGGCGTGCACCTCCAGCGCCTTCTCCGGATTGAGGGAGATCTGCCGGGCCACCTCGGCGGCCAGCGCGGGCTCGACGCCGCGCGACTCGTAGAGCTTGGCCAGCTCGTCCTGCTCGGCCTGCGGGTTGCGCTCCAGCTCGCGCCGCTCGATGTCGATCTCGGCGATGGCGAGCTCACGCTGGCTGGCGACCGAGACGTACTCGCCGCCGGCCATCGAGAACGCGCCCGCCGCCAGCCCGGCCACCCCGGCCAGCACGACGACCTTGATGGTGGAGGTGCCGCCGGCCACACCTGCGATCAGGGCGAAGTTGGAGACGAGACCGTCCATCGCGCCGAACACCGAGGGCCGCAGCCATCCGCCGTTGACGTCACGGTGCTCGTGATGGATCTCGGCACGCGTGCCGGACCCTCCGCTCATCATGTCTCTTTCCGACCGTCGGACGCAGCCTCCGCGACCCCCTTCCGGGGGTCGGCGGGCTCTTCCGGCCCGTCGGCCTGGTCCGCCGGGTGCGCCGGATCGGCGCTCCCTCCGGTGTCCAAGGCTAGCCCGGCCGACGCTATGCCCGGTTCGCCGCTCTCACCCGCTTCGCCGCCCCTGACCGGTCCACCGTTCTCACCCGGTGCGTCCGCCGGATCGGCCTCGCTCGCCGTACCGGCCCCGTCCTCGGCGCCCGGCTCATCCGCCGGGGCCGCCGCGGCGGCGGCCTCGTGCTCGTCGGCCTGGCCGGCCGGGTGGGCGGGATCGGCGGGCGGCTCGCCGCCGGGACCCGCGGCGAGGACCCGCTCCTCGCCGGTCTTGCCGCGGGCGTACCAGAAGTAGGCCATCGCGGCCAGGAACAGCACGACCGAGGTCCACTGGTTGAGACGCAGGCCCAGGATGTGGTGGGCCTCGTCGATGCGCATCCCCTCGATCCAGAACCGGCCCGCGGTGTAGCCCGCGACGTACAGGGCGAACACCCTGGCGTGACGCAGCGCGAACCTGCTGCCCGCCCAGACCAGGAAGAGGGCCAGCGCCAGGTCCCACAGCGACTCGTACAGGAACGTGGGGTGGTAGGTGGAGACCCCGGCGATCGTGCCCGGCCGGTCGGGGTCGATCTCCAGGCCCCACGGCAGGTCGGTCGGCCCGCCGAACAGCTCCTGGTTGAAGTAGTTGCCCCAGCGGCCGATGGCCTGGGCCACCGCGATGCCGGGGGCGACGGTGTCGGCCACCGCGGACAGGGAGATGCCCCGCCTGCGGCAGCCGAACCACACGCCGAGCGCGCCCAGCGCGACGGCCCCCCAGATGCCCAGCCCGCCGTTCCAGATGAACAGCGCGTCGATGGGCCTGTTGGGCGCGTCCGGCGCGAAGTAGAGCTGCCAGTCGGTGATGACGTGGTAGAGACGCCCGCCCACCAGACCGAACGGCACGGCCCAGACGGCGAGGTCGACGATCGTGCCCGGGGCCCCGCCCCGGGCCCTCCAGCGGCGTTCGCCGATGACGACGGCGACGATGACACCGAGCACGATGCACAGCGCGTAGGCCCTGACGGGGACGACGCCGAAGAGATGCCAGACCCCTTGAGAAGGGCTGGGAATCGAGGCGAGGGGCATGTCAGGTGACGTTACCGTGTCGCGGGCTACTTGGCCGCATCAACGACGGCCTGGCGCAGCTCCGCCGGGCGGAACGCCACCTCGTTGTCGACCTCCTTGCCGTCGAGCTTGAGCGTCGGGGTGCCCTTCAGCTTCGCCTGGTCGAGGATCCTGGTGCTGGCGGCGAGGTGGGCCTGCGCCTTCTCCTGGCCGGTCACGCACCGCTCGAAGCCGGGGTCGGTGACGCCGGCGTCCCTGCCCCAGGCGACCAGGTCCTCCAGCGAGAAGCCCGGGGTGTTCTCGGCCGGCTGCTTCTTGAACAGCTGGTCGTGGAACCTGGCCCACGGGGCGCCGCCGGGGATGCAGCGCGCGGCGGCGCCGGCGCGCAGCGAGTTGCCCCGGGTGACGCCCTTGTTCATGTCCTCGGGGAAGATCGTGATCGGGTGGTAGACCACCTTCGCCCTGCCCTCGGCCGCGAGGTTCTTGATCGTCGAGCCGCTGGTCTCCTCCAGCGCCCTGCACGCCGGGCACTGGAAGTCCTCGTAGACCTCCAGCACCGGCCTGTTCACCCCCGGCCTGGCCATCACCACCGAGCCGTCGGCGGCGACGCTGATCGGGGCGAGCGCCCCGCCGGCCTCCTCGGGCTTGCTGCCCTGGGCGGCGAACCACCAGCCGGCGCCGATGGCGCCGAAGGTGACGACGGCGGCGGCGGCGATGGTCACGATGCGGCGGAGCCGCTCCCTGCGCCGCTCCTCCTCGCGCTGCGCCTTGATCCGGTCGCGGACCGACTGGTCACGCGCGGCCTTGCCCATCAGCGGTTCTCCTTCACGTGGGGCTCCTCCTCGTCGCCCTCGGCGTCGTACACCTCCCGCCCGGGGATCAGTCCCAGCGCGGAGTCCAGCGCGAGCCGGCCCGGCGGGAACCAGGCGACGACCACGCCGAGCGCGAAGAGACCGGCGTCGCGCAGGATCGTGAGGAGGTAGTCGGGCTCGGCCCCGGCCCTGAGCTGACCGCCGCCGCCGAAGCAGCCGCAGTCGATGCGCAGCCCGCGCGCCCACGCCGAGGCGATCCCGATGACGAACGCGAGCATGAGCAGCATGGAGATCATGCCCGCGACGCGCGTGAGCAGCCCGACGACCAGCAACACCCCTACGACGATCTCCAGGATGGGAAGGCCGTAGCCGACCACCTTGGCCAACGATTCAGGAAGCAGTTCGTATGCCTCGACCGCCTGGACGGAGAGCGCAGGAGTGCCGATCTTCTGCCAGCCTGCGGCGATCAGCACACCCGCGAGCACCAACCGCGAAACGGTCGTCACCCAGGGTAGCGCCGAAATCGCGCCCCGTGTTCCCATGCTGGTGGGCTTCTCGGAAGTCACGAGCATCATCGTCTCCTATTCCAGGCCCCCGCCTGCGCTCGTCGCGGAATCCCCCGCCATCTCGCGGAGATCCCATCACGGGCCCGGTAAGCGTCGGATAAGCCTGCGGCGGACCTCAGCGGGCCGTCGCGGGCCACCCCGCCCCGGACGCGGCCGAGCGTGGCGAACCTGGGAATTTTATCCGAGGTAGGGCTCTGAACTGCGGATATACCGGTCGGAGATGATTCTTCGCGGCTCCGGGCGCCGCCCGCTCTCGCGCCAGGACCGCCCGCTCTCGCGCCGGGACCGCCCCGCCCGTCCGGGAGCCCGCCGCGGCACGGCGTGTCACCGTCCCAGGCCACGGGCCGTGACGGCCCGCATCCGGCCACCGGCGATCGGCGACGCGCGGCCGAGGCCGTACGTAACGTGAACATCACTTTACGTGACTGTGTTTCGCAGAAAATCGGAGGGTGCGT
>NZ_JBEZNH010000049.1:0-61598 GCF_040653115.1 Streptosporangium sp. NPDC048047
GCCATGTTCAGGGCCTCATAGACCGCGCCCTCCCCCCAGGTGCCGTCACCGATGTAGGCGCACGCCAGCGCACCGGAGCCCCTGAGGGCGAGCGCCACACCGGCCGCCACCGGCAGACTCTCACCCTGGACCCCCGTCGAGAGGAAACGCCGGTGGTAGACGTGCTGACTGCCGCCGACGCCCGCGCACAGCGCCCCCTCCCGGCCCATGATCTCCGCCAGCAGCCCGTACGGCTCGGCGTACCGGGCCAGGAAATGACCGTGTCCCCGGTGGTTGCTGAGCACGAAGTCGTCCTCACGCAACAACCGCGACAGCGCGACCGGGATGTACTCCTGACCGAGGCACGTGTGGGTGGTGCCGCTCAGCTCACCCGCCTCGAACAGCCGGAGAAGCGCCAGCTCGAAATGACGGATGAGGAGAAGGAGCCGGAGGTCCTCGTCGACGGGCAGGGACCACGCGACCGGCGGGCCCTGCGGTTGACAGGCGGTGACGGTCACGTTCACTCCTGGCATCGGCGGCCGAATAGTGCGCCCGGCCTGGGAAAACACGGTTCACGCGTGAGAGAGCGCTCTCCGAGGCGAGATTAGGAGCCGTCCGTCTTTGATGTCAACCCTGCCCGAAAGTGCAGGTCGTCGCGATCCACAGACCAGGCGATCATCGTTGAAACTTAAAGATAATACCGACTGAGCTGGACTTATTGGCGTTTCCCGACTAGGCGCAGTCAGGAGCCCGATGAATTTCGGTCCGGATATCCGTAAACCTTGACGGAGCATCGGCGCTGTCTCTAGCCTTCTCGTCACTGAGAGCGTTCTCTCACCGCCTCCGTGCAATGAAGCACGAAATGCAGGCATCGTTTCCCCTGCTGGAGGCCTTCACCGTCTGGGAGCACCGCCACGGCGTGCGCCCGGGGAAGTCTCGCGGACTCTCCCGGGCTGGAGGACCGCCCGTGTCGGGTGCCTCCCTCCCGTCACCCAACCGAACCACCGCTGGACCACGACTGATCGACCGGCCAGGAAGTCCTGTGGTCATCGGGGAGGCCGAACCATGGAAAGCGCCGCGACCGGATATCCGATGACGGCACGGACCGTGCCGGACATGCTCAGAGCGCGGGCGAAGCACGAGCCCGGAAGCGTGGCCGTCGTCGTCGAGGGACGCGGGACGATGTCGTTCGGCGAGTGGGACAGGCGCTCCGACGCCGTCGCACACGGGCTCACCCGCCGGGGGGTACGGCGCGGCGACCGGGTGGGGCTGCTCTTCGGCGCCGGGGACTGGATCGACTTCTGCGTGGCCTGCTGCGCAGTGCAGAAGGCCGGCGCGGTGGCCGTGCCGCTGTCGGACCGGCTCGCCGCCCCCGAGATCGCGTACATGCTCGGGCACTCCTCGGCTTCGGCCGTGCTGTGCGGGCGGGGCCTCACGCCGCCGCCCGGAGACCACTGGACCGCCCGCGTCGAGGACGTCGAGGAGGACACCCGCGACGCCCCCGCGCCGGTGGCCGGCCCGGGGGATCTCGCCCAGATCCTCTACACGTCGGGGACCACCGGAAGGCCGAAAGGCGTGGGGGCGACCCACGCGAACCTGACCTTCGGCTGGGCGGGGCGGTCGGACCGCCGCAGGTTCCGGCATTCCCGCCACCTGCTGCACGCGTTCCCCATCGGGACCAACGCCGGTCAGATGATGGTGATGAACGCGCTGGGGGCGCACCCGGCGATGCTGACTCCGGGCGGGTTCACCCCCGCGAGGTTCGCCCGGCTCATCGAGTCCTACCGGGCGGGGAGCGTGTTCCTCGTGCCCACCATGGCGATGGAGCTGCTCAACGCCGGCCTGCACGAGCGGTACGACATGTCGAGCGTCGTGCTCCTGGGCTCCGCCGCGGCCGCCCTTCCTCCGGCGCTGGCGGCGCGGCTCGCCGCCGCCTTCCCCCGCGCGGCGGTGACGAACTACTACACCTCCACCGAGGCGGCCCCCGCCCAGACCGTCATGATCTACGATCCGCGACGGCCCGAGGCGCTGGGACGGCCGGCGTTCGGCAGCGCGCTGCGCGTCACGGACGAACGGGGGGAGCCCCTCCCCGCGGGAGAGGCCGGCGAGATCTGGTTGCGCTCCCCCGCGGTCACCCGGTCGTACTACGGCGACGACCGGGCGACCTCCGCGGTCTTCCGCGGCGGCTGGGTGCGGATGGGCGACCTCGGCCGCCTCGACGCCGACGGCTACCTCTACCTCATCGACCGCGAGAGCGACGTGCTGAAGTCCGGCGCGTTCAAGGTCTCCACCCTGCAGGTGGAGGCGGCCCTCCACGAGCATCCGCGGGTCCGCGAGGCGGCCGTGTTCGGCGTCCCCGACCCGGTTCTCGGCGCCGTGCCCGCCGCCGCGGTCGTACCCCGCGACGACGCGGAGGCGGTGACCGCGAGCGAGCTGCGCGCCTTCCTGTCGGAGCGGCTGGCGCGGCACGAACTGCCCCGCCACGTGTTCCTCGTCGAGTCCCTGCCGAGGAACCAGTCGGGAAAGGTCCTCAAGAAAGATCTGCGGCGCCTGCTCGGGCAGGCGGGAACCTCCGCGTCACCGGCCGGCCCCGGCGCGGACCGGCCCACGTCCCACGTCCCACGTCAAGTGAGTGAGTGATATGTCGAGACCCCTCATCGGCAAGGCGTCCCTTGCCCAGCACGGTATGTGGCTCACCGAGCGGGCGGGCGCGGGCGGGACCGCTCACCACATGCCGCTCGCCGTACGGCTCGACGGGCCGCTGGACGTGGAGGCGATGCTGGCCGCCTGCGCGGCGGTGGCGGAGCGTCACCCCGTGCTCCGTGCCGCGCTGGTCGAGCGCGGAGGCGAGCCGAGCCTGGTGCGCGCGGCGGATCCGCCGCCGATCGTCGTCGAGGAGGCCCGCGCCGGCTTCGTGGAACGCGAGGTGGCCCGGCCCTTCGACCTGTCCGCCGGGCCGCCGGCCAGGTTCACCCTCTTCCGGCTCGCGCCGGAGCGGCACGTCCTGCTGGTCGTCGCCCACCACGTCGTCTTCGACGGCGTGTCCAAGGACGTCCTGCTCGACGACCTGTCCGCCGCCTACGGCGGAGCGGCGCTCGATCCGCCGGCCGTCCCCTACGGGCGGGTGGTGGAGGACGGACTCTCGCGGGTGGCGGCGAAGCAGGAGGCCGCGGCGGAGTTCTGGCGCACGCGCCGGCGGGAGGACCCGGACCTCCGGCTTCCCGGGCTGCGGGCCAGGCCGTCCCTGCGTGCGGCGCCCGGCCTGGAGGTGGACCTGCCTGTCCCCGAAGGTTTCGCCGCCGCGGCCGGGCAGCTGGGGGTCACGCGGTTCGAGCTGCTGCTGACGGTGCTGCACACCCTGCTGTACGGCTACGGCAACGACGCGCCCGTGGTGGCCGTGGACCTGTCCACCCGGGCCCCGGAGTCCCGCGACCACGTCGGGCTCTTCGTCAACGAACTGCCGGTGGCCTGTGCGCCCGGCGGAGAGACCACCTTCGCGGAGTTCGCCGCGTCGGTCCGCGCGGAGCTGCGCGCCGTCTACGCCTTCCGCGAGGTGCCCCTGGCCCGCGCGCTGGGCGGCGTGTCACCGCGCACCGCCCTCGCCCCGGTCTCCCTCAGCTACCGCCGGCGGGACGGCGGCGACCCGGTCTTCCACGGACTGGACGCCTCCGTGGACTGGGCGATGTTCAGCGGAGCCGTGCGCAACCCCCTGCACCTACAGGTCGTGGACGCCCCGGACCGGATCACCGCCACGGTGCGGTTCGATCCCGAGGCCGTGGACGGCGACGTCGTGGCCGGGCACCTGCGGACGCTCCTCGCGGCGGTCGCCGAGCGGCCCGGCGACCGGCTCGCGGAGCTGCCGCTGCCCGCCGCGGTCCGGGCTCCGGAGGCCGCGGACGCCGGGCCGCGGCCGGCCGGCGGGCCCGCCGACGAGAGCCTGGTCAAGGAGGTCACCGCGATCTGGCAGGAGGCGCTGGACCGCGACCGTGTCGACCCGGACGACGATCTGTTCGACCTGGGCGGGCACTCACTGACGATCACCCGGATCATCGCCATGGTGCGCGAGCGGCTGGATGTGGAGCTGTCGTTCGAGGTGTTCATCGATCTCCCCACCGTCAACGGGGTCGCCGAGGAGATCGCCCGGACACGGGAGGAGACGTGTTGAGCGGCATGACGGACGGCCACCCGGGTGACATGACGCGGGAGCGGATGGCGGAACTGCTGTCCTGGGCGAGCGACGGGAAGCTGACCGTGGAGGAGATCCTCTCGGCCGAATGCACGCTGCCCGCCCTGGGGGTCGACTCCCTCACCTACATCCGCCTCATCGACGCGATCGACGACGAGTACGGGGTCGACGTCGACATGGGCGGGAACGCGGCCCACCTCGACACCGTCGACGGGCTCGTCCGACACGTCGCCGAGGCCCGCTCCCGGGCCGGACGACCGCCGGATGTCCACCGGACGACCACCGAACGCCCGCGGACCCCTGAGGAGATGACATGACGGACAGCGCCATGCGCGTCGTCGTCAACCACGAGGAGCAGTACTCCGTCTGGTGGCCCGACCGTGAGCCGCCGCCCGGCTGGACGCCGACCGGGTTCGAGGGCTCCCGGGAGGAGTGCCTCGACCACATCGCCGAGGTCTGGACCGACATACGGCCGCGCAGCGTCCGGGACCGGGACCGGACGCAGAGGGACGCCCCGGACGGGAACCGTTGACCCCGGCGGAGCGTCATGAGGCGCTGCGGCGGAGCCTGGCGTCCCTGCCCCCGGCCCGGCGGGAGGCGCTGCGCCGGTCGCTGGCCGGCAGGGCGGGCGGGACGGACGAGGCGGAGGCCGGTCCGGCCTGGCCTCTGTCGTTCGGCCAGGAGCGGCTGTGGTTCCTCAGCAGGTTCGATCCCTCGGACACCGGCTCCAACATCATCTGGCCGGTCCGGCTGCGCGGCCCCGTCGATCCCGGCGGCCTCGCCGCGGCCTTCACCCGGATCGCCGAGCGTCACCGGGTGCTGCGGGCCCGGTTCGTCCAGCGCGACGGACGGCCCGTGCAGATCGTGACGCCCCCGCGGCCGGTCCCCCTGGAGCAGATCGACCTGACCGGCGAGACGGAGGAGTCCGAGGCCGAGGCGGTGGCCCGCTACGCCGGCCGGCCGTTCGACCTCCGGTCGGATCCCCCGATCCGGACGGCGCTGATGTGGCGGGAGCCCGGTGGGCACGCCCTGCTGTGCATCGGGCTGCACCACATCGCGGCCGACGGCTGGTCCCTGAACGTCCTGATGGGTGAGCTGGCCGAGTGCTACGCCGCGCACCGCGAGGGGCGGCCGGACCGCCTGGACGACCTGCCGGCGCAGTACACGGACTTCGTGACATGGGAGAGGGAGCGGTTCGAGCGCGAGGGCGCGCGCCACACCGCGTACTGGACGCGGGCGCTGGCGGGCGTGCCCGCGCTCGACCTGCCCGCCGACCATCCGCGCCCCGCGCGCTGGGGGGGCCGCGCGGCGCGGGTCGCCGTGGCCGTTCCCGACGCGGACCTGGCCGGGCTGGAGCGGTTCGCCGTGGCCGAGCGCCACACCTTGTTCATGGCGCTGCTCGCGGCGTTCCAGGCGGCGCTGTGGCAGGCGTCGGGGCAGACGGACTTCTGCGTCGGGGTGCCCGTCGCGGGCCAGGGCAGGACGGAGTTCTCGGCGCTGATCGGCGACTTCTCCAACACGCTCGCGATGCGGGCCGACCTGTCCGGCGACCCGTCCTTCCGTACCCTCCTCCGCCGCGTCCGCCGCACCGTCTTCGGCGCGCTCCAGCACGCCGAGGCCCCGTTCGAGCGGGTCGTGGCCGCGGTGTCGCCCTCCCGCGACCTGCGCAGGCCGCCCCTGTGCCAGGCACTGTTCAACCTGACCCACAACCTGCCCACCGACGCCCTGCTCCGGACGAGCATGGCGGATCTGCGTGTCGAGGCCCTCCCCCAGCCGCCCTTCGGCCGCACGAGGGCGGAGGTCTCGGCGCAGCTGTTCCGTGACGAGCGGGGCCTGGGCGGCTT
The DNA here is from genome assembly GCF_040653115.1 of Streptosporangium sp. NPDC048047. Taxonomy (NCBI): domain Bacteria; kingdom Bacillati; phylum Actinomycetota; class Actinomycetes; order Streptosporangiales; family Streptosporangiaceae; genus Streptosporangium; species Streptosporangium sp. NPDC048047. The sequence continues at coordinate 6,010 of NZ_JBEZNH010000049.1, forward strand.
CCTCGAGTACGACGGCGACCTCTTCGAGGCCGGCACCGCCCGGCGGCTCACCGAGGCGTTCACCGGCCTGGTACGGCGGGCCGCGACCGACCCTGACACGCCGCTGCCGACGCCGGCTCACGGCGGTACCTGAAAGGCGAATGATCATGGTGACGACGCTGGCACTGATCCGGCGGCGGGCCGAGGCCGCGCCGGACGCGGTCGCGGTGAGCGGACCCGACGGCGAGCTCGCCTACGGTGAGCTGCTCCGCCGCGCGGACGGCCTGGCCGCCGTCCTCCGCGGGCGCGGGGTGAGCCCCGGGGTTCCCGTCGGCCTCTGCCTGGAACGCACGACGGGCATGGTGGTCGCGATGCTGGCCGTGTGGGCGGCGGGCGGCGCGTACGTGCCGCTGGACCCGTCGTTCCCCGCGGACCGTCTCGCGCTGATGCGCGACGACGCCGGCATCGGCCTGGTGCTGGCCACCCCCGGCGTCGACGCCTCCCTGCTCGACGGCGTCCCCGACGTGCTCACGCTCACGCCCGGAGGGACGCCGCGGTCCGATGTGCGGTCTCCGGCGGGGCCCTCCGCGCCGCCGTCCGGTGTGCCTGGTCCGTCCGACCCGTCGGGTGCATCCGGCGCGTCCGATCCCGTCGGCGACCCGGCCTACCTGATCTACACCTCGGGGTCGACCGGCCGTCCCAAGGGGGTGGCGGTCCCGCACGCGGCGGTGGTCAACCTGCTGGAGTCCTTCGCCGCCCTGCTGGAGCCCTCCCCCGGCGACGCCTGGCTCGCGGTCACCACGCTCTCCTTCGACATCTCGGTGCTCGAACTGCTGCTACCGCTGACGTGCGGCGCGCGCGTGGTCGTGGCCTCCGCGGCCCAGGCCGCCGACGGGCCCGCGCTCCGGCAGCGCGCCACCGCCGAGGGGGTCACGTTCATGCAGGCCACCCCGGCGGGCTGGCGGATCCTGCTGGAGTCCGGCGGGGTGCCGGAGAAGATCACGACCCGTCTGTGCGGCGGAGAGGCGGTGCCGCGCGATCTGGCCGACGCGCTGCTCGCCGACGGCGCCCGGCTGTGGAACGTGTACGGGCCCACCGAGACCACCGTGTGGTCCACGGCCGGGCTCGTACGGCCCGCACCGCACCCCGTCGACCTGGGAGAGCCGATCAGGGCCACCACGCTCCACCTCCTCGACCCGCGGGGCCGGCCCGTGCCCCGGGGCGAGACGGGCGAACTGCACATCGGGGGCGCGGGCCTGGCCCTGGGATACCACGGCATGCCCGCCTGGACGGCCGCCCGTTTCCTGCCCGACCCCTTCGCCGACCGGCCGGGCGCCCGGATGTACGCCACCGGCGACCTCGCCCGGATCACCGCCGGCGGACGCCTGGAGTACCTGGGCCGGGCCGACCAGCAGGTGAAGATCCGCGGGTTCCGCATCGAGCTCGGTGAGATCGAGGGCGCGCTACGGTCCGCCGAGGGGGTGCGGCAGGCCGCGGCGGGGGTCTGCGACGGCCCGGACGGCCTGCCCCGGCTGGTGGCCTACGTCGTCCCGGACGACCCGCCCGGCACCCTCGACGCCGCCTCCGGCCGATCCACGTCCGGCTCCCCCGGCGGCGGCGCGGCGGACGATCCGCCCGGATCTCCGGAGGACGACCCGACCGGGTCTCCGGCGGACACGCCGTACCACGCCTGGCCACGGCTTCAGGAGCACCTTCGCCGGAGCCTGCCCGAGTACATGGTCCCCTCCCACCTGGTGGTCCTGGCGGCGCTGCCGCTCACCCCGAACGGCAAGCTCGACCGGAAGGCGCTGCCGCCGCCGCGGTGGACCCGCTCCCGCGCCGTGCCGTACCGCGCGCCGGAGACCTCCGTCCAGGCCGAGCTCGCCGCGCTGTGGGAGGAGGCGCTGGGGGTGGAACGGGTCGGCGTCGACGACGACTTCTTCGCCCTGGGCGGCTACTCGCTGACGGCCACCCGGATCATCGCCGGGATCCAGGACCGGTTCACGCTCGATGTGCCGCTCGCGACGCTCTTCGAGCATCCCACGGTGGCCGGGCTCGCGGCGGAGATGGACCGTCTCGACCCGGACGACCTGGACCTGGCCGACGTGGTCGCGCTCCGCGACCAGCTCGACGGGATGGGCGCCGACGAGCTCGCCGCGCTGTTCGACGGACTGGCGCCGGGCGCATGAGGGCGCCGCTCTCCCCGGCGCAGGAGCGGCTCTGGCTCCTGCAGCGTCTCACCCCCGGCGACGCCTCCTACGTGATGTACCTCGTGCGGCGGTTGCGCGGCCCGCTCGACACGGCGGCGCTGACCGCGGCGTTCGCCGACGTCGTGGCCCGCCACGAGAGCCTGCGAACCCGGTTCGAGGAGGAGGACGGCGTGCCCTGGGCGGTCTCCTCACCGGCCGCCCCCACGGCCCCCTCACCGGTCACCCCGCAGCCCGCCTCACCCGCCGCCCCGCCGATCGAGTGGGCCGTCGCCGGCGACCCCGGCGAGGCGGAACGGATGGTGGCCGAGCGCGTCAACGCGCCCTTCGACCTGGCGGGCGGGCCGCCGGTGCGCATCGCGGTGATCCGGCTCGCCGGCGACGACCACGTGCTCTGCCTGACGCTGCACCACATCATCGCCGACGGCTGGTCTCTCAACGTCCTGCTCGACGACCTGTCCGAGTGCTACACGGCGCGGAGCGGGGGGCGCGAGCCACGGTTGCGCCCACTCGCCGTGCAGCCCAGCGACCACGCGCGCTGGCAGCGGCACCGCGCCGAACGCGCCGTGCCGTACTGGCGTGGGCGGCTCGCGGACCCGCCGGTTCCCGAGCTGCCCTTCGGCCTCCGGCCGGACCCCGGGGGGAGCGGGGCCGGGGTGTTCCACACCGTCCGGGTGCCCGCGGCGGTGACCGCCCGGCTGGACCGTCTGGCGCAGGAGCACCGGACCACGCTCTTCGCCGTGCTGCTCGCGGCCTACCAGGTGCTGCTGCTACGCCACACCGGGCGGACCGACGTCCTCGTGGGCTCGGTCGCCGCGGCACGGGACCGGGTCGGGCTGGAGCCGCTGGTCGGCTATCTCGCGCAGACGGTCGTGCTGCGCGGCGACCTGTCGGGCGACCCCCCGTTCACCGGGCTGCTCGCCCGCACCCGCGGCGAGGCGATGGCCGCCCTGGGACGGACGTCGGTCCCCTTCGAGCGTCTCGGACATCCGCCCGAGACGCTCATGCCGACCATGTTCATCATGCACAACCACGACGACGGGACCTCGCGGCCGTTCGGCGGGCTGGCCGTGGAACCGTTCGACGCCGGATACCGGCAGGTCAAGGCGGGTCTTCTCGTCGAGGTCTGGCGGGACTCCGGCGGTCTGACCGTCTCGCTGTGCCACGACTCGGCCCTCGCGGAGCCGCGGGCGGGCGGCCGCCTGGCCGACCGCTACCTGCGGCTCCTGGAGTCGGTGTCGGCCGGGCCGGCCGTCCCGCTGTCCCGGCTGGGGATCTGGACCGCCGCCGACGAGGAGGAGATCCACGCCCTGGCCGACGGAGACGGCACCGGGGAGACCGCCGAGGACGGCATCGGGAAGACCGCAGGAGACGACACTGGGGAGACCGCCGCCGGAGGGAGCGCAGGAGACGGCGCCGGGGAGACCGGCGGCCGGGACGCCCGCGAGGCCCCGCTCGTCCCCGAGATGATCGCCGACGCGGTGCGGCGTGCCCCCGGCGCCGTCGCGGTGGTCTGCGGGCGGCAGGAGGTCACCTACGGCGAGCTGGACGCCATGGCGGCGCGGCTGGCGGCGGCCCTGCTGCGGCACGGGGTGCGCCCCGGCGACGTCGTCGGGGTGCGCCTGCCCCGCTCGGCCTGGACCGTCGCGGCGCCGCTCGCCGTCTGGCGCGCGGGGGCCGCGTACCTGCCGCTCGACCCGGACCACCCCGGCGAGCGCGCGGCGCGCGCCCTCGCCGGCGCCGGCGCCGTCCACCTGATCACGCATGACAGGGCCCCCGAGGGCGTCACGGCGATCGACCCGTCCGCCCCCGGGAACGCCGGGGACGTCGCGCCGGCCGGCCCGGCCACCCCGGCCGGGACCGTGACGGCGCGGGACGCCTGCTACGTCATCTCCACCTCCGGCTCGACGGGCGTGCCCAAGAGCGTGGTGGTCGAGCACGGGGCGGTCGCCGCGCGGGTCCGGTGGATGCGCGCCGAGTACGGCCTGACCGCGGGCGACGGGGTCGTCCAGTTCGCCTCGCTCGCCTTCGACACGCACGTGGAGGAGATCTTCCCGGCCCTCGCCGCCGGTTCGGCCCTCATCCTGCTGCCCGACGGCGCGGCCACCCTGCCCGACCTGCTCACCTCCCCGCGAGGCGGTGGGGTGACGGTGCTGGACCTGCCGACCGCCTACTGGCACAGCCTGGTCGAGGACCTGGACGATACGCCGTGGCCCCCGGCGCTGCGCCTGGTGATCCTCGGCGGGGAGCAGGTCGCGGCCGCCGCGGTGCGGCGCTGGCGCACCCGCTTCGGCGACGGGGTCCGGCTGCTCAACACCTACGGGCCCACCGAGGGCACCGTGATCGCGACCATGGCGGAACTCGGGGCCGAGGCCGCCCGCGGCCACCCCCCGATCGGCCGCCCGATCGGGGCGACCTCGGTGCGCGTGGTGGACGAGCACGGCGAGGCGCTTCCCCCGGGAGCGGCCGGAGAGCTGGTCATCGGCGGAGCCGGGGTGGCCCGGGGCTACCTCGGGCGGCCCGCGCCGACCGCGGACCGGTTCGTGCCCGATCCGCACGGCGGGCCGGGGTCGCGCCGCTACCGGACGGGGGACCGGGGCCGCCTGCGCGCCGACGGCCGGCTGGAGTTCCTGGGCCGGCTGGACGACCAGCTCAAGGTCCGCGGGTTCCGGATCGAGCCCGGCGAAGTGGAGGGCCACCTGTGCGCCCACCCGGGGGTGGGCCAGGCGTCCGTCACCGCGCGGGGCGACGACCTCGTCGCCTACGTGACGGGTACGGCGACGCCCGCCGATCTCCGCGCGCACCTGGAACGGTTCCTGCCGCGGCAGCTCCTGCCGACCGTCTGGGTGCGCCTGGAGGCGCTGCCGCTCACGACGGGCGGCAAGGTGGACCGGGCGGCGCTTCCCCCGCCACCGGACACGCCGGCGGGCACGCCGCCGGGCGCCCCGGCGGGCGGCGGGCGCGCCGCGCCGGGCACCGACGCCGAACGGCTCGTGGCGGGCATCTGGTGTGAGCTGCTCGGGCTGGAGGAGGTCGGCGTGCACGACGACTTCCTCGCCCTGGGCGGTCACTCGCTGCTCGCGACCCGGGTCGCCGCCCGGCTGCGCCGGGCCACCGGCATCGAGGTGCCCATCCGGCTGGTCTTCGCCGGCCGTACGGTCGCCGAGCTCGCCGCCGCGGTCGAGGAGTTCCTGATCTCGAAGCTCGATGAGATGTCCGACGAGGAAGCCCTGCGGGTTATGGAGACGCGATGACGGAGCTCTCAGAGCCGAAGCGGGCGCTGCTGGCCCGGATGCTGAGCGGGGAGGACCGGAAGGAGACGATCCCCCGGCGCGAATGGTCGCAGCCTCCCCCGCTATCGTACGCGCAGGAGCGGCTGTGGTTCATGGAGCAGTACACCCCCGGCTCCCCCGCGCTCGTCATCCCGGTGGCGCGGCGTCTGCGCGGGCCGCTGGACCACGACCGGCTGCGCGGGGCGCTGCGGGACCTGGCCGCCCGGCACGAGGTGCTGCGCACCCGGTTCCCGCACACCGATGACGGCCGGCCGGTCGCCGCCGTCGACGGCGGCGGCGGCGCCCCGGTTCCGCTGGCCGTCGCGGACGCCGCCGGCGAGCGGGACGCCGGGAGGCTGGTCGACGCGTTCCTGGCCGAGCCGTTCGACCTCGCCGCCGGACCGCCGCTGCGCGCCCTCCTGGTGCGGCTGGCCCCCGGCGACCACGTGCTCGCCCTGGCCGTGCACCACATCGCCGCGGACGGCTGGTCGATCTCGATCATGCTCCGCGAGCTGATGGACCTCTACGCCGGGCGGACCCCCGCGGAGACGCCCATCGCCTACGGCGACTACGCGGCCTGGCAGCGGGAGCGTCCAGCGCAGCACGACGACCTCCGCTACTGGGCCGGACGGCTGGCCGGCGCCCCGCCGCTGGACCTGCCCCTGGACCACCCCCGGCCGCCGCAGCAGACCCACGACGGCGCCACGTACGGCTTCCGCCTCGACGACGGGCTCGCCGGCGCCGTCCAGAGCCTCGGCCAGGCGCACGGGGCCACGCCGTACATGACCGTGCTGGCGGCCTTCGCGGTCGTGCTCGGGCGGCTCTCCCGGCAGACCGACCTCACGATCGGCTCGCCGGTCGCCGGCCGTTCGCTGCCCGAGCTGGAGGGGCTGGTCGGCTGCTTCGTCAACATGCTCGCGATGCGCGTCGACCTGTCCGGGGACCCGTCCTTCCGCGAGCTGCTCCTCGCGGTCAGGGACCTCGCGCTGGACGCGTTCACGCACGAGAACCTGCCCTTCGAGCAGCTGGTCGGCGAGCTCAACGTCGAACGTGACACCTCCCGGTCGCCGGTGTTCCAGGTCATCCTCGCCATGCAGAACTACGACGGCCCCCAGCCGGCTCCCCGGGAGGACTCCCCCGCGGCGCCGGACGAGGTGACGGCCGGGGACTTCCCGCTGGGGCGGTGGGCGACCCGGTACGACCTGGAGCTCTACGTCACCGGCGAGTCGGGGATGTTCGTCTACAACACCGCGCTCTTCGACGAGGCGACCGTCGGAGGCGTCGCCGGCATGCTGGCCACCGTGCTGCGCACCGCCGTCGCCGACCCCGACACGCCGATCTCCGCGCTGGACCCGCTCACCGACGCCGAGCGGCTGCGGGTGCTGCACGAGTGGAACGACACGGCGGTCGACCAGGGGCCGCCGGCGACGCTGGGCGCGCTGGTCGAGGCCCAGGCGGAGCGCACCCCCGATGCGGTGGCCGTGACGTTCGACGGCGGGTCGCTGACCTACGCCGAGCTGGACGAGCGGGCCGGGCGGATCGCCGGCGTGCTGCGGGAGAACGGCGCGGGGCCGGGCTCGCTCGTCGGCGTCTGCGCCGAACGGTCACTGGAGCTGGTGCCCGCGCTGCTCGGCGTGCTCAAGGCGGGCTCCGCGTACGTCCCGCTGGATCCGGACTACCCGGCCGACCGGCTCGCGTTCATGATCGAGGACGCGGGGGCACCGGTGCTGCTCACCCAGGAGCACCTGGTGCCGCGGCTTCCCGGCGTCACCGCGACGGTCCTCACGCTCGACACGCCGGCCGCCTGGCCCGCGCCGTCGTCGGCGCCGTCGCCGCCGCCGGCCGCCCGTCCCGGGGACCCCGCCTACGTGATCTACACCTCGGGCTCCACCGGCAGGCCCAAGGGCGTGGTCAACACCCACGCGGGGATCTGCAACCGGCTGCGCTGGATGCAGGACCGCTTCCGCCTCGGCCCGGACGACGTGGTGCTGCAGAAGACGCCCGCGAGCTTCGACGTGTCGGTCTGGGAGTTCTTCTGGCCCCTGATCACCGGGGCCCGGCTCGTCCTGGCGCGGCCCGGCGGGCACCGGGACGCCGCCTACCTGCACGAGCTGATCGCCGCCGAGGGCGTCACCACCCTGCACTTCGTCCCCTCCATGCTCGCCGCCTTCCTGGCGCACGCCGACGCCGACACCGACGCCGGTGCGGGCATCGGCGCCGGTGCGGGCACCGGGCCTGACGCGGGCCCCGCCCGGCCGCGCCTCGCCGGCCTGCCGGTACGCCGCGTCATCTGCTCCGGGGAGGAGCTGCCCGTCGACCTCGCCCGCCGGTGCCTGGAGCTGATCCCCGCCGAGCTGCACAACCTCTACGGCCCGACCGAGGCGGCGGTGGACGTCTCCGCCTGGCGGTGCACGCCGGAGGCGCTGGCCGGGCAGGCCCGGGTGCCGATCGGGTCACCGGTGGCCAACACCACGCTGTACGTGCTGGACGAGCGGATGAACCCGCTGCCCGCCGGGGTGCCGGGCGAGCTCCACATCGGCGGGGCCCAGGTCGCGACCGGCTATCTCGGCCGGCCCGCGCTCACCGCCGAACGCTTCGTGCCGGACCCGTACGGCCCGCCCGGCGCCCGCCTCTACCGGACCGGCGACCTCGCCCGCCTGCGGCGGGACGGCACCCTCGACTTCCTGGGCCGGATCGACGGACAGGTCAAGCTGCGGGGCCTGCGCATCGAGCCCGGCGAGATCGAGGCGGCCCTGCGTGCCCAGCCGGGCGTGGACGACGCCGCGGTCGTCGTCCGGGAGGACCGGCCGGGCGACCGGCGGCTGGTCGCCTACGTGGTGGGTGAGCCGCCGGACCGCGCCGCGCTCAAACGCGTCCTGCCCGACTACATGGTGCCCTCGGCGACGGTCGCGGTCGAGGCGCTGCCGCTCACCCCCAACGGCAAGCTCGACCGGCGCGCCCTGCCCGCCCCCGCGGCCGGCCGGGACGACGGGGCCCCGTTCACCGAGCCGTCCACGCCGACGGAGCGCGCCGTCGCCGAGGTCTGGGCGCAGGTGCTCGGAACCGGCCGGATCGGCGTCGACGACGACTTCTTCGACCTCGGCGGGCACTCCCTGCTGGCCACCCAGGTGATCGCCAAGCTGCGCGGCAGCGGCGTCGGGGTGATGGACCTGTTCAAGAACCCCACCGTCCGCGAACTGGCCGCGGTGATCGACCTGCCTGCCGCCGAGCGCGCGCCCCGCGGCCTGCTGCACGAGCTGACCCCGCGCCGGACGGGGACTCCGGCGCTCACCTTCGTGTGCGTCCCCTACGGGGGCGGGAGCGCGGTCGTCTACAAGCCGCTCGCGGACGCCCTGCCGGCCGACCACGCCCTGTGGTCGCTGGCCATCCCCGGCCACGACGTCGGGCTCGTCGAGGAACGGCTCCCGCTGGCCGAACTGGCGGAACGGTGCGTCGCGGAGGTCCTCCAGAAGGTGGAGGGGCCCGTCGCGCTGTACGGGCACTGCGGCGTCGGGTCGGCGCTGACCGTGGAGATCGCCCGCCGGCTGGAGGCGGCCGGGCGCCGCCTGGAGGCCGTGTACATCGGCGCGATCTTCCCGTTCGCACGCCCGCAGAGCCGGGCCGCCTCCACGCTGGCCAGGCTGGCGCGGATGGAGTCCCTGCGCGGCGACCAGACCTACGCCAACTGGCTGACGTCGATGGGCGTCGACATGAAGGACCTCGACCCCGCGCAGGCCCGGCAGATCATCCGCAACATGCGCCGGGACTCCGAGGCGGCCGAGGAGTACTTCACCGGCCTGCTCGCGGAGCGGGGCATCGGGCTCCGGGCGCCGATCATCACGGTGGCCGGGGAGAAGGACCCGGCGACCGACTACTACGAGGAGCGCTACCTCGAGTGGCACTTCCTGACCCCGGTCTCGGCCGTGGTCGTGCTCGCCGAAGCAGGACACTTTTTCCTGAAATATCGGGCGGATGAGCTGGCGGAGATCGTCACCTGGGTCCACACCGTCCTCGGCCCCGGCATCGACGACACAACGGCCACCGGCGCCGCGGACGACGACGGCACGGCGGACGGCGACGCCGGGACCACCGACGCCGGCGCCGTGGCCGCGACGGCGGTGGCCACCGCCGTCAGGCCCCGCGCCGAGGACGCCGACTGGTGGGTGCACGGCGTGTCGCGGGGCGGGCCCGGCGCGGCCGCCCCCACCGGGCCGCAGCCGTCCATGCGCCGCTTCCTGCTGGTCGCCCTGGGTCAGCTCGCGTCGATCACGGGCTCGGCCCTCACCGAGTTCGCCCTGCCGATCTGGATCTACCTCACCACCGGCTCGCTCGCGCGCTTCGCGCTGATGGCCGTCGCCGGCCTGGTCCCGGGCCTGCTGGTGGCGCCGCTGGCGGGCGCCCTCGTCGACCGCAGCGACCGGCGCAGGGTGATGCTCGCGGGCGACCTGGGAGCGATGGGCACCCAGCTCGTCCTGGGCGCACTGCTGTGGACCGGGGCGCTCGAATCCTGGCACGTCTACCCGCTGCTCGCCGTACTGTCGGTCGCGCTCACCTTCCAGCGGGTCGCGTACGGCTCGGCGATCCCCCAGCTGGTGCCCAAACGCAACCTCGGCCACGCCAACGGGGTCGCCCAGATGGCCTTCGGCGTGGCCCAGCTCATCGTCCCGTTGATCGCGGTGGGCCTCATGGCGGCCATCGGCCTGGGCGGCATCCTGGTGCTCGACATCCTCGGCTCCGTCGTCGCCGTCACGATCCTGCTGCTCGTGCGGTTCCCCGCCACCATGGCCTGGCGCCGCAAGGAACCGCTCGTCGCCGAGATCCGCAACGGCTTCCGGTACTCCTGGGGGCAGCCCGGCCTGCGGGGGATGCTGATCTTCTTCGCGGTGCTGAACGTCTTCCTCTCGCCGCTGTTCCTGATGATCTCCCCGCTGGTCCTGTCGTTCGCCTCCCTGGACGACGCCGGCACGGTCGCGTTCGTGTCCGGCCTGGGGGCGTTCCTCGGCGGGCTGCTGATGACCTTCTGGGGCGGCCCGCGGCACCGCCGCATGCGGGGGATGCTCGCGCTGACCGCCGCGCTGGCGGGTTTCTGCCTGCTCACCGGGGCGCGGCCGGACCTCTGGCTGATCGCCGCCGGGGCGGGCGGCATGGCGCTCTGCCTGGCCCTGGTCAACGGCGTCTACACCACGATCATCCAGGTCAAGGTACCGCAGCGGTTCCACGGGCGGGTGTTCGCGCTGAACACCATGATCGCCTGGTCCACGCTGCCGATCGGGTTCGGGCTCGTCGCGCCGTACGGCGCGGCCGTCTTCGAGCCGCTGATGGCCCCCGGGCAGCCCCTGGCGGACACGCTGGGCGTGCTGATCGGCGTCGGCGAGGGGCGCGGCATCGGGCTCATGTACGTGACCTTCGCCCTGGCCATGGCGATGATCGTGGCGACCGCGCTGCGCACCCGCACACTGGCCCGCTTCGACCGGGAGGTGCCGGACGCCCCCGCGGACGACCTCGTGGGCCGCCAGGCGCTTCTCTCCAGGAGGGGCGCACGGTGAGGGCGAGCACGGAAACCGCCCGCCACCGGCCCTTCCACCCTCTTCTCACCGGCAGGAGACGAACATGAGAACGGCCCGACCACCTCTCCGGCGCCCGTCGCGCACCCTCCCGGGCGGGCCCGCGACCGGCTGCGCGGAAGCGCACGGGAAAGCGGCGACGGCATGAGCGGGCCGAGCGGTCCCGCCGCCTTCGTCATCCCGTTCTGGTCCGACGGCAGGCCGCATCGGCTCGGCTACCTGCGCCAGGCCCTGGACAGCGTCCGCGCCCAGACCGACCCCGACGTGTTCGCCGTGGTCGTCGACGACTGTTCCGACAGCCACGAGGACCGGGCCGAGCTGCTGCGCTGGGAACGCGACGACGCCCGGCTCCGGGTCGTCCTCGCCCCCGACAACCGGGGTCCCGGACGGTGCAGGAACATGGGCGTCCGCGTCGCGGCGGACGCCGGCGCGGACTTCGTCTGCTTCCTGGACGCCGACGACCTCACGCACCCCGACCGGGTGCGGACGGTGCGCGACGCACTCGCCGCCGACGCGGAGGCGGACCTCGTCTACTCCGGTTTCGTCGTGATCGACGGCGACGGCGACGAGGTCGGGCGCGACCGTCTGATCAGCAGCGTGAAGATCATCATGGATGACATCGAGAAGCGCCCCCTGGAGGGGCACGACTGCTGGGTCTCCGTCGCCGTCGAGCGGGACAACCTCACCATCCCCTCCGCGCTGAGCGCGCGCACGGCGCTCGCCCTGGAGATCCCCTTCCCCGAGCACTGCCGTTTCTTCGAGGACACCCACACCTGGCTGCGCTACTCGGCGTCCGGAGCCAAGATCGCCTTCGCGCCCGCGATCCCGTCCCGCTACCGGATCCCCGACGAGAAGGAGGGGAGCGAGTCCCGCCGCCGGGCCGGAGGCATCGAGGCGTTCAACCGGATGCGGGTCGAGGTCACCGAGCCGGGCCTGGCCGAGGCGGTGGACCTCGCGGTCCGCCGCGGTGTGATCGATCCGGCGGAGGGGCTGGCCATCCGCACGAGATACCTGCTCAACGTCGCCGGCATCCTCCTGTCGGAGGGCACCGGCGGGGTGGCCCGTGATCTGGTAGACCAGGCGAGAGCCCTCTCCTTCGCCGACTATCTGAGATATCGCGACGCCTACCCCGTCGTCGCCGCCCTCGACCCCCTCCCGCCGGAGCAACCATGAACCCCGCCACCACCGCCACCGCCACCGCCACCGCCACCGGCACCGGCGTCGCCTCGCTGGAGGCCCGCTTCGCCGCCGAGCGGACCGGGACGGTTCCCCTGGCCTGGGGGCAGCGGGCCATCTGGGGCGCGATCCGCGACGTCGGCCCGGAGGGTGACCACTACTACAACGTGCCCAGGCTCGTGCGCCTCCCCCGCAGCTGGCGGATCGGCCCCGACGCGGCGGTGGCGGCGATCGGGCGGCTGCTGGCCCGGCACGACGCGCTGCGCAGCCGCCTGTGCCTGGAGGAGCGGGTCGGCCTCCCGCACACCGGCCTTTTGCACGCGGCCTCTCCACCGGCCGATCCCCTGCAGACGGTGGAGGCCCGCGGCGCCGTCGCCGTCGAGGTGGTCGAGACCACGCCGGAGGGCGCCGGGGCCGCGGCGGAGGCGCTCCGTGAACGACTGGCCGGCCGCCGGTTCTCCTACGCCGAGGACCTGCCGCTGCGCGCCGGCCTGGTGACCGGCGACGGCGTCGTCAGCCACGTGGTCGTCGTCCTGTGCCATCTGGCCGCCGACGCCTTCGCCGCCGACGTCGTCGTCCGTGATCTGCGGCTCCTGCTCAGGGGCGGCGCGCCGCCCGCGCCGTACCAGCTGATGGACCTGGTCGCCGCCCAGGGCGGGCGGGCGGCGCGCGGGAGCGCCGCCGCGCTCGGGTACTGGGCGGGCCACTACCGGGCGATCCCGCACACGATGTTCTCCGAGGTGCGGGGAGCCCCCGGGAGCCCGCGCTTCCAGCAGGCGGTGATCGTGTCCCGGGCGATCGACCTGGCGACCGGCACGCTCGCCCGGCGGCACGGCGTCAGCACCGCGACCGTCCTGCTCACCGCGGTGGCGGCACTGGTCTCGGCCGTCTCGGGTCACCGTACGGTCGCGGTCAACCCGCTGGTGAACAACCGGTTCGCCCCGGAGAGCAGGACGCTCGTCACCTCCCTGTGCCAGCTCGGCCTGTTCGTGCTCGACGCCGGGGCGACCGGGGCGGCGACGTTCGACGAGCTGCTCGCCGGGACCAGGCACCTCGCCCTGCAGGCCTACCGGCACGCCCGGTACGACCAGGCCGAGTGGTACCGCATGGTGGAGGAGGTCAGCGGGGAGCGCGGGCTCCCGGTCTTCCCCGGCTGCTGCTTCAACGACCAGCGGGCCGCCGACCCGCTGGGGCGGGACGCGCCCGAGGATCCTCGGGAGGCGGTCGCGGCCCGGACGGAGACCCGCATCCGGCGTCCTCCCGGCGTGGAGCGGCTCAACTGCGGGTTCTGCGTCCACCTGGTCGACGACGAGGGCGGTGTCCTGGGGGTCAGCCTGACCGCGGACACCGTCACCATGCCGCCCGACCTGGTGGACCGGTTCCTGTACGCGGTCGAGGCGCTCGTCGTCGGCGCGGCGACGGAGGGCATGCCGCTGTCGGCGCTCCCGGCCCTGGTCGACGGCGCGCCCTGACCCCGTACCGCCACGCGGACCGCCTCGCCGTACGGATCGTCCCGCCGTACGGCTCACCGGACCGTAAGGATCGTCCCGCCGCACGGCTCACCGGACCGTACGGCGGGACGGTCACCGCGCCGGTCGCCTCACGGCCGGGCCCGGCGGTGGGCCAGGTCCAGGAAGAGCGCGGCGGACCAGCCGAAGCCGGTGGTGGCCCCGCGGGCGCGGGCGCCGGTGAGCGGGTTCCAGTACTCGTGCAGCCCGCCGCCCGCGTCGACCATGTCCAGGGTCCGCCCGGTCAGCTCCTCGGCCTCGGCGGCGAAGCCGGAGCGGTGCAGCCCCTCGATCAGCAGGTAGTTGACGTTGAGCCAGACCGGGCCGCGCCACATGGCGTCCGGGTCGAAGGCCGGGTCGCCGAAGGCGACGGTGGGCACCGGGCGCTCGCCCCAGAAGGCCGGGGACAGCAGGTCGGCCACCAGGCGTTCGGCGATCTCCCGGGGCAGGCGGCCGGTGAGCAGGGGCATCAGCTCCAGCGGGGTGCGGGTGGCGACCTCGGCCTCGGCCCCGGACGCGGTCTTGGTCAGCGTGACGAACCGGTCGCCGTTCCAGCGGCGGGCGACCAGCAGCTCGACGTGCCCGGCGGCCCGCCGCCGCCACTCCTCGGCCTCCGCCGTACGGCCCAGCGCCTCGGCGATGTCGCCGAGCCGGTCGAACTGGAGGGCCAGGTAGGAGTTGAGGTCCGGCGGTTCGGCCCGGGGGCCGTGGTCCCAGACGGGGCTGTCGTCCAGGCCGGAGGAGTAGGGGTGGAGGTACTCGGCGAGGCCGTCCCCGTCGGGGTCGGAGGCGGTCAGCCACCACCGCTGGGAGCGGGCGATCGGCCGGTAGACCTCGTCGAGGAAGCCGGGGTCGGGGGCGGCCTCGTGGATCTTCCAGGCGGCCCAGGCGGTCAGCGGCGGCTTGGTCACCGGGACGACGCCGCCGATCGGCTCGCCCGGCGTGGCGGAGCCGCCGACGTGCTGGGCGAGCCGGTCGTGGTCGGAGCGTGGCAGGTCGGTGGTCTCGGCGAGCACGCCCCGGTCGTGGACCACGTCGGGGATGAGGCCGTCGGGCCGCTGGTGGTCGAGGAGGATGCGGAGCTGGTCGCGGGCGAGCTTCGGGTCGGCGTGGCGCAGGGCGACGGCGTGGAAGTAGGAGTCCCAATTCCAGATGCCGACATATCCCAGTTTGGAGGGGACCACGCCTTCGCGGCCCCCGGCGAACGCGATGGGCAGCAGGTTCACCCCGAGCGTCCACCACGCCTGCTCGGCCCGCTCCCGCAGCTCCGCCGGTACGGCCGGCATCCGCGCGAACCACTCCCGGCGGCGCTCCCCGGCCCGCGCCAGCAGCTCCCCGGCGTCGTACGGGCCCGCCCGGCCGGTGAGCACGAGGGTCCCGTCGATCCCGCCCCCACCGCCGTCCCAGACGGCCCGCGCCCCCGAGCCGGTCAGCACGAGCGTCTCGGCGTCGGCGAAGACGAGGTCCACCCCGGCCCCGAAGGAGACCCGGTCGGGGAAGGCCCGCCGTACCGGCAGCTCGCGGTCGCCGGAGAACAGCCGCAGTCCGGTGAGCACGGTCGTGTCCGACAGGCGGGTCTCGTACTCGGCGCGGGCGACGCGGAGCGAGCCGTCCGGGTCGGCCAGCACCAGCAGCCGGGAGCCGCGTTCGGTGAAGGGGGTCACTCGCAGGTCGAGCATCGTCAGCGTCCTCCCAGGCCGGACATGGCCATGCTGTTGAGGATGCGCCGCTGGCCGATCAGGAAGGCGATCATCATCGGGATGACCGAGATGGCCGAGGCGGCGAGGGTGAGGCCGTAGTCGGTGGCGCCGTGCTGCCCGGCGAACTGGCTGACCAGCAGCGGCACGGTGGCCAGCTCCGGCGAGTTGAGGAAGATCAGCGGGAAGAAGAAGCTGTTCCAGCTCGCCAGGAAGACGATGATGCCGAGCGCGCCCATGCCCGGCCGGACGTTGGGCAGCACGACGCGCCAGAAGATCGTCCACCGGCCGGCGCCGTCGAGGCGGGCGGCCTCCTCCAGCTCGATGGGCACGGCCCGGATGAACTGCCGCAGCAGGAACACCGCGAACGGGTTGACGAAGCCCGGCACGATCAGCGCCAGGTGGGAGTCGACCCAGCCCAGCTCCGCCAGCATCAGGTAGAGCGGGACGATGGTGACCTGCGCCGGGACCATCTGGGTCGCCAGGAACAGGCCGAACAGCAGTCCGGAGCCGCGGAAGCGGATCCGGGCGAAGGCGTAGGCGGCCATCGCGGAGGTGAACAGCGTGAGCACCACGTTGAGGGCCGCGATGTAGAAGCTGTTCCAGTACGCCTGGGCGAAGGGCAGCGCGCCGAACGCGTCGGGGTAGTTCCGCGCCCGCCACGGGTTCGGCAGCCAGTCGAGCGGCGCGTTGAGCATCTGGTGCGCGCCCTTGAACGAGGTCAGCAGCATCCAGACGAACGGGAACAGCATCAGCAGCCCGCCGGCGGCGAGCGCGACGTGCAGGCCGATCTGTCCCAGACGGCGGGGACCAGGGCGCGAGCCGGGATGGGCACCGGGAGAGGCAGGGATCACAGCCATCGACGCCTCCCCTCAGGAGTCGTAGTGGACGAGGCGCTTCTGCGCCGCGAACTGGACGAAGGTGACGAGCAGCGTCAGCGCGAGCAGGATCAGCGCGGCGGCGCTGCTCATCCCGAACTCGAACTTCTGGAAGCCCAGGTCGTAGACCTGGTAGACGATCGTCCGGGCGCCCTCGTTGTGGTCGGGGTTGACCAGCACGTAGATCTGGTCGAACGCCTGGAACGAGCTGATCACCGCGACGACGGTGGAGAAGAAGATCGTCGGGGAGATCATCGGCAGCGTCACCGAGCGGAGGACGCGGACCGGGCCCGCGCCGTCGATGCGGGCGGCCTCGGTCAGCGACGGCGGGATGGTCTGCAGCCCGGCCAGGAAGATGACCACGTTGAGGCCGAGCGAGGACCAGATGGTCACGACCGCGATGGCCACGATGACCCAGCCCGGGTCCTCCAGCCAGTCGGGCGGCGTGACGCCGAACCACTCGTGGAGGGTGTTGTTGAGCACGCCGTAGTCGCCGCCGGCCAGGATGACCTGCCACATCACGGCCACCGCGACGGAGCTGGTCACCACGGGCAGGAAGTAGACGACCCGGTAGAAGGTCCTCCCCCGCACGTTGTTCAGCGCGAGGGCGACGAGCAGCGCGAGCGCCAGGCCGGCCGGGACCGTCAGCAGGGCGAGCTTGACGGTGTTCCAGACGGCCGTGCCGAACTCGGGGTCGCTGAGCTGGGCGGTGAAGTTGTCGAAGCCGACCCAGGACTTCTCGCCGAGCCCGTCCCATTTCATGAACGCGAGCACGACCGCGAACCCGAGCGGGAAGACCAGGAACGCCAGCAGGCCCAGCACCTGCGGGGCGAGGAAGAGCGCGGCCCACCAGCCGTCCCGGTTCCGCACGCGCGTCGCCGCGCGTGCGGGCCGGGTCCTCGCGGTGGGGCGTGCCGGGGTGACGACGCCCACGGCCGTTATCCGATCTTGCCGTCGACGAGGGACCGCAGCTCGGTCATGCCCTGGTCGAAGGCGACCTTGCCGGTCCAGACCTTCAGCAGAAGGTCGTTGATGTCCTTGGTGAGGCCGGGCACCGCGACCTCCTCGGGGTAGTTCGCGAAGCCGGTGTCACGCACGTCGAGGAACGTCTGGGCGTGCGCCGGGTAGCCGCCCTCCAGCACGACCTGCTCGGCGCCCTTGATCGAGGGGACCGCGCCGCCGCTCTTGAGCCGCAGGAGCTGGCCCTCCTTGCTGACGAACTCGGTGAGGAAGGTGAACGCCGCGTCGGGGACGCGGGAGTCCTTGTTCAGCGCGAGGTAGGAGGCCGCGACCGCGCCGGGCATCGGCTCGCCGGTCTGCGACGGGAACGGCACGACGTCGTAGTTCGCCTGGTCGCCGCCCTTCTTGACCACGTCGATCACCCACCGGCCTCCGGCGTAGAAGCCGGCCCTGCCGCGCAGGAACTGGGTGCTGGGGCCGTTGCTGGCGGGCAGCACGTCGGCGGACAGGAAGGTCTTGTCGGCGTAGCCCTTGGCCAGGGTCTGCAGGGCCTCGCGGGACTTGGGGTCGGTGGTGGCGACGAACCTCCCGCCGTCCCAGACCTTGCCGCCGAAGCCGCCGATCACGCTGTAGGTGGAGCCGTACCAGTTCCAGAAGATGGATCCGGCCTTGCCCGCGGCCTTGAGCCTGGCGTTCATGTCGAGGTACTTGGCCATGGTCCACTTGCCGGCGGCGTTCAGTTCGGCGGGGTCCTCGGTGATCCCGGCCTCTTTGAGGGCCTTCTTGCCGTACCAGAGGACCTCGGGGTTGGTGTCGTTCGGGACGCCGTAGATCTTGCCGTCCTTCTTGGCACCGCCGTAGACGCCCTCGAAGAAGTCCCCGGGCCTGCTCTTGCTGGCGGGGCCGGCGAGCCGCTCGTTGAGCGGGGCGAGCACCCCGGCGGCGACGAACTTGCCTACGTTGTCGTCACCGACGAAGAAGACGTCGGGCGCGGTCTTCGAGGTGAGCTGGGTGAGGAGCTTGGGGTGGTAGTCCTCGTACTTGGGGACCGTCTCCATCTTCAGCACGATGTCCGGATGGCGCTTCATGAAGTCGTCGTTGAAGGTCTTGAAGAGCGCGACGTCCTCGGCCGACCCCCAGGTCGACCAGCGGACGGTGACCTTCCCGGCGGCGGCCGGGCCGCCGCCGGCACCGCCGCCGCCGCCGCTGCACGCGGTGGCGAGGGCCGCGGTCAGGGCGAGGGCCACGGCGAGGATCTTCTTGGCCGGAGAGGCCGGAGGGGTCGGAGGGGTCGGAGGGAAGGACACGGGGTGCCTCCTGGGGGTTCGCGGGGGGTGGGTTACGCGGGATGCCTTGCGGGGTGACGGGTCGTACGGGGTGCGTCGCGGGATGGCGGGTCACGCGAAGCGCCGTATGAGGGGTGGGTTACATGAGGGGGCGGGTCACGCGAGTCCGCCGCCGTCGACGACCAGCGCCGCGCCGGTGACGTAGCTCGCGGCGTCGCTCGCCAGGAAGAGGACGGCCTGGGCGATCTCGTCCGGGGATCCGGCGCGGCCCATCGGCCGGTCGGCGGCGTCGGCGGCGAAGGCCGCCCAGTCCTCCGAGAGCTGACGGGCCTCGTCGCGGAGCATCGGGGTGTCGGTGTCGCCGGGGTTGACGGAGTTGACGCGGATCCCGGCCTTGGCGTGGTCGATGGCCAGGGCCCGGGTCATGTTGACCACGGCGGCCTTGGAGGCGCAGTAGGAGATGGCGTTGCCGCCGCCCTTCAGGCCCCAGCCGGAGCCGGTGTTCACGATCGAGCCGCCGTCCTTCATGGCGGGGATCGCGTGCCTGCACATCAGGAAGACCGACCTGACGTTGACCGCCATGACCCGGTCCCACTCGTCGACCGGCAGGTCCAGCACGGTGGTGCGGCGGATGATCCCGGCGTTGTTGAACAGCACGTGCAGCCCGCCGAAGGTCTCCACCGCGGTCCGTACGGCCCGCGCGCAGTCGGCCTCGGCGGCCACGTCCGTCTCGACCGCCACGGCCCGGCCGCCCTCGTTCTCGATCTCCTTGGCGACCGTCGCGGCGCCGGTGCCGTCGATGTCGGCGACCACCACGGCCGCGCCCTGGCGGGCGAAGAGCAGTGCGGTGGCCCGGCCGATGCCGGAGGCGCCGCCGGTGACGATGGCGACCTTGTCAGTCAGGGCGGTCATGCTGAGCTCTCCTCGGTAGCGGGTCGGATCCGGTACACCGCGCTCTCGCGGTATCCGGTGATGACGGAGACGTGGCCCGCGACGAGGGCGTCCGTCTCCGGGTCTCCGGTGTCGGCCAGCAGCGGCCGGCCACCGAGACCGGCGAGCTTCTGCTGGGTGGCCAGGACGAGCAGCCCCCCGGAAGCCATGATCTTTCTGAGTACGGCGGGGCCGATCTGCTGGTTGCCCCGGCCGAGCACGAAGCCCTGCCCGCCGATGACCGAGACGACCGCGCAGGTCTCGTGCCCGGCGACGAGATCGAGCAGCCGCCGTTCGGTCACGTCCGCGGCGACCAGCCGGCCGTCCTGGACCACGTCCACGCCGAGCAGCGTGGTGGAAAGGCCCAGAAGCCGTCCCACGGCCATGGTGGTGGCGCCGGGGCCGAGGACGTAGCGGACGCCGGGCCGCATCCGTGCCCTGACCTCCCGGGCGATCGCCTCGGCCGAACCGGGGGCGGCGGCGGAGGAGCCGACCTTGCGGCCCGACAGCCGCGCGCGGGCGGCGGGGACGCGCAGGGTGCCGTAGAGCAGGGGGCTGACCCGGCCGCTCCGGTAGGCGTCCTCGTCGAGGTCCACCACCTCGGCGGCGATGGTCCTCCCCCGGCTCTCCGTACCTTCCGGGCTCCCCGGGCTCCCCGGGCTCCCGGCCGGGCCGGTGTCCCGTCCGAACTCGGCGGCCGTGGTCCCCGCCGTGGCGGGGCTGACCGCGAAGCACCCGGAGTAGACCTTGACGCCCGCCGGGACGCCCAGCACCGGGCAGGACGGCGAGCCGTCGAGGACGTCCCTGGCGGTGCCGTCCCCTCCGGCGAACAGCAGCAGGTCGACGTCGCGCATCGCCTCGACGGCCGCCGTCGTGTCCCGGGGCGAGGAGGGGTCGCCGGGGGCCCGCCGTACGAGTTCGGGGACGCCGCCGGCGGCCCGCACGCTGTCCTCGCCCATCGGGCCCGCGACGGTGACGATCCTGGTGTCCGGGCGGCGGGCCAGCAGCGCCCGTACGGCCAGCGCGGCCCGCTCGCCCGCCCGGGGGGAGGCTCCCCTGGCGAGGGCCTCGCGCTGCACGCCCGCGCCGTCGCTGCCCTTGAGCCCGGCCGGGCCGCCGATCCCCGCGACGGGGTTGACGACCAGCCCGACCGTGAAGGCCGCGCGCGTCGCGGTCCGCTCGGCTCCCCCCGCTCCGCCCGCGGCACGGGAGGAGTCCGGGGACTCGGCGGCGACGCGGGAGGGGCCCGGCCGGTCGGCTGTCATGACAGGTGCTTGCGGGTGTAGGCCCGCCAGGTGGGCGACCACCGCTTGGGATCGTCCAGCGACGACGGGTCGATCCGGTGGACCGTCTGGTTGTACGGGGCGCCCTTGACGAGTTCGGGGTCGCGGCGGGCCTCGTCGGCGACGTGCGCCAGGATCGCGGCGTACTCGTCGAGGTCCTCCTGTGAATACGACTCCGTCGGCTCCAGGGTGAAGGGCTCGGGGACCACGTGGGGGTGGTGGCTGGTCCAGTAGTGCACGCCGAAGTCGGCGGCGCGCACGCCGATCTCCTCCGAGTGCACGCCCGTCTCCTCCGACAGCTCCTGCCAGGAGTAGCGGACCTGCTCCAGGCGGCTGCGTCCCCAGGGCGCCGAGGCCCCCTTGATCTGCAGGACCTTGTGCATCAGGTAGTTGTTGTTGAGCACCGCGATCTCGGCGACCTCGCGCAGCCCGGCGGCGCCCAGCGCCATGATCCACGCGTAGGCGCGGACCACGTTCGGCGTGACGCCGAGGAACGGGCGCGTCTTGCCGACGGAGAGCGGCCGGTCGGCGTCGAGGCGGTAGCGCGAGCCGTCGTACTCCACGGTCGGCCCCGGCAGGAACGGCGCGAGCGCCTCGGACACGCCGCTCGCGCCGGCCGCCGGTCCCCCGCTCGCGTGCGGGGTGGAGAAGGTCTTGTGCAGGTTGAAGTGGCACAGGTCGAACCCGGCGTCCGCGGCGCGGGTGACGCCGAGCAGGCCGTTGGCGTTGGCCTGGTCGTAGCAGGCCAGGCCGCCCGCCTCGTGCACCAGCTCGACGAACTCCGCGATGCGCGGGTTGAAGATGCCGGTGTCCTCGGGGTTGGTGATCATCAGGGCGGCGGTGCGGGGCCCGACGGCGGCGCGCAGCGCCTCGATGTCGGGGTATCCGTTCTCGTCCGGCATCAGCGTGATGACCTCGTACCCGGCGGTCTTGGCGCAGGCCGCGTTGGACGGGTGCGAGAACAGCGTGGTGATGACCTGGTCACGCCGCTCCCCCTCGCCGCGGGAGGCGTGGTAGGCGCGGATCATCGCGACGTTGGCGTAGATCGCGGCCGACCCGGAGGCGGGCTGGAGCGAGACCCGGTGCATGCCGGAGATCTCGGCGAGCATCCGCTCCAGCCGCCAGTAGACCTCCAGCACGCCCTGCACGGTGTCGTCGGGCTGCAGCGGGTGCAGCTCGGCCACCTTGGGATCGGTGACGAAGCGGTCGTTGACCTTCGGGCTGTACTTCATCGTGCAGGTGCCCTGGCCGACCGCGATGGCCTGGTCGACGCCCAGGTTCTCCTGCGACAGCCGGACGTAGTGCCGCAGCACGTGCAGCTGCGACATCTCCGGCAGCCTGGGCGGTCCGGCCCGCCGTACCGTGTCGGGCAGCTCCACCGGCGGCACGCCCGGGGCCGGTACGGCGATGCCCCGCCGGCCGGGCCGCGACTGCTCGAAGATGATCGGCTCGTCCCAGCGGGCCTGGTGGAACCGGCGCAGCCGCGGCTTGGGCGCGACCGGAAGCTCGGCGAACGGCTCGCCCGCGTGCCCGCTCACGCCGTCTCCCCCGCGGCCGGCGTCCCGGCGCCCGCGGCGCCCTCGCTGGTCCCGTTCACGCCGAGTCCCTCCCGTACGGCTGCCGCCAGCCGGTCGATGTCGTCCTTCGAGTGCCGCTCGGTCACGCAGACCAGCAGCGTGCGGTCGTCCAGGCGGACGCCGCCGAAGATGCCGTGCCCGCGCAGCGCGGCGAGGAGGCCGTCCGCGGAGGGCACCTCGATCGCGAACTCGCGGAAGTGCACCGCTTCGGGGTGCAGCACCCGGGCGCCGGCGGCGGCGAGCCGCTCCATCGCGTAGCGGGTGCGGGCCAGGATCGTCTCGCCCAGCTCGCGCATGCCCTCGGGGCCCATCAGCGCGAGGTAGACCCCGGCGGTGATGCCCCACAGGGAGGCCGCGGTGCCCACCCATTCCTTGCCCTCCTCGCGGTGGGCGAAGGAGGTCCGGTCGTAGAAGACGTCGCCGAAGCCGTACTCGCCGGGGACCTCGGTCGGCGCGAGGCCGAACAGCCGCGAGGGGAACTCCGCGACCAGGCGCTCCTCGTCGCGGGTGGCGATGTACCCGGCGTGGCCGCCGCCGTGGGCCTGGTGCATGCCGAGCGACTGGATGTCGCCGCAGGCGATGTCGGCGCCGTAGGCGGCGGGCGGGGCGAGCACGCCCAGCGAGATCGGGTCGGCGGAGACGACGAGCAGCGCTCCGGCGGCGTGCGCGAGGTCGGCGAGCTCGCGGCCCCGGGTCTCCACGACGCCGTAGACGTCGGGGGTCTCCAGGTAGATCGCGGCGAAGGTCTCGTCGATCCCCACGTCGCCGATCTCGCCGCCCGGCCCGGCCGGGGCGACGACCAGCTCGACGTCGTGGTCGAGGAAGTCGCGCAGCTTGCTCATCTTGTCGGCGGCGACGGCCCCGCTGACCAGCACCTTCGAGCGGCCGGTGTAGCGGACGGCCATCCGGATCGCGGTGCCCGCCGCCTGGTAGCCGTCGTAGGTGGGGACGTTGACGACGTCCATCTCCAGCAGCTCGGCCATCATGCTGACGTACTCGAACAGGGCCTGGAACCGGCCGTGGTCCTCGTACGGCTCGCCCGCGTAGGCGGTGAGGAACTCGCCGCGCCCGTTGATCTCGTCGCAGACGGCCGGCACGTGGTGCGGGTAGCAGCCGTGACCGAGGAAGCTGAGCGCCTCGGTGGTGTCGGTGTTGCGGCCCAGCAGCCCGCGCATGTGCGCGACCAGCTCGTGCTCGGAGAGCAAAGGTTCGGGCAGGTCGAGCGGCCGGTCCAGGCGCAGGTCCGCCGGGATGGCGGCGTAGAGCTCCTCGACGCTCGCGGCGCCGACGGCCGCCAGCATCTCGGCCCGCACGCCCGGTTCGGCGTTCGGGATGTAGGGGTGTGTCACCGTTCTCCTTCGGTCGGCCCGGCGCCGGTGCGGAGCACCACCGCGTCGCGGGCCGGGATCTCGATCCGGCCGCGCAGCTCGCGGCCGGTCAGCAGGTCGGTCCCGGACTCGGCGAGGTCCACCCGGGCGGGGGTCGTCGCGTGGTTGAGCAGGAAGAGGTACGGGCCCCGGCGGGTGGCCTCCACGCCCTCGGGCACGTCGGCCACCGGCCGGACGCCCGCGGCGGCCAGGACCTCCGACAGCACCGGGGTGACGTCGTCGAGCAGGCAGCCGAGGTAGGTGGCCCGCCCGCGGCGGGTGATGGCGGGCTGCCCGTCGAGGTCGCCGCCCTCGTAGCGGGCGAGCACCTCGGCGTCCTCGACGCGCAGCCATTCGGCCCAGGTCCGCGCCGGCACGGCCGCCGCGGCCGCCCCTGTCCCCGTGACGGGCCGGACCCGCTGGACCTGTCCGTCGGGAAGCGGCCAGAACTCGTCGACCGTCAGGCCGAGCAGCTCGCGCAGCGGGCCGGGGGCGCCGCCGTCGTGCACCCGGTCGGCCGCGTCGACGACGCCGCTGAACGGGCCGACGACGAGGTGCCCGTCGAAGGCGGCCAGGCTCCGGGCCTGCTCCTCGGTGCACAGGTAGAGGTTGGGGACGATGACCATCCGGTGGCCGGACAGGTCGCGGCCCGCGGGGACGAGGTCGACCGCGACGCCGCGGGCGTGCAGCGGCCGGTACCACGACAGCAGGAGGTCCTTGAGCGCGAGCCGGTTCGACGGCATCGACTCGGGGGCCTCCAGGCCCCACCAGCTGTCCCAGTCGAGGAGGAGCGCCACGTCGGCGCGCGTCCCGGTCCCGGCGACCTCGGCGAGCCGTCGCAGGTCGGCGCCGAGCCGGAGGGTGTCCCGCCAGCCGCGGGCGGCGGTGCCGCCGTGCGGGAGCAGCGCGGAGTGGAACTTCTCCGGGCCGTAGCGGGCCTGCCGCCACTGGAAGAACATCGCGCCGTCCGCGCCGTGGGCCAGTGCCTGGAGGCTGTGCAGGCGCATCATGCCCGGCGGCTTGGGGGCGTTGACCTCCCGCCAGCTCACCGCGCTCGCGGCCTGTTCCAGCAGGATCCACGGCCGCCGCTTCAGCGAGCGCATCAGGTCGTAGCTGAGCGCCACCGCCACGTGCGACCCGGGGTCGGCGGGGTCGGGGTAGGCGTCGTCGCTGACGACGTCCTCGGCGGCGGCCCACTTCCAGTAGTCCAGGCCGTGCAGGATGCTCATGAAGTTGGTGGTCACCGGCACGTCGGGGGTGACCTCGCGCAGTACGGCCTTCTCCAGTTCGAAGCACTCCAGCAGCGCGTCGGAGCAGAAGCGGCGCCAGTCGAGGACCTGGGCGGGGTTGACCGGGCCGGGGGCCCTGCGGGGCGGTTCGACCTGGCCGAACGCGGTGTAGTGCTGGCCCCAGCAGGAGGTGCCCCAGGCGTCGTTCAGCCCGTCGACGGTTCCGTAGCGGTTCTCCAGCCAGGTCCGGAAGTGCCGGGCCGACTCGGCGCAGAAGCATTCGAGGACGTGGTCGGCGTACTCGTTGCCGATGTGCCACAGGGCCAGGGCGGGGTGCCGGCCGTACCGGGCGGCCATGGCGCGGACCAGCCGGACGGCTGCGTCGCGGAAGACCGGTGAGCTGGGGCAGTAGCCCTGCCGGGAGCCGAACTCCAGGCGCGTCCCGGCGGCGTCCACCGGCCGCACCTCGGGGTGGTCGCGGACCAGCCAGGGCGGCGGGGTCGCGGTGGCGGTGGCCAGGTCCGCGGCGACGCCGTGCTCGTGCAGCAGGTCGAGGACGCGGTCCAGCCAGCCGAAGTCGTACTCCCCGGGACGCGGTTCGAGCCGGGACCAGGAGAAGACGGCGACGGTCGCCATGTTGACGCCCGCCTCGGCCATCAGCCGGACGTCCTCCTCCCAGACGTGCTCCGGCCACTGCTCGGGGTTGTAGTCACCGCCGAACAGCAGACCGGAAACCCTGGTCAGCCCCACCCGAAACTCCGATCTGTGACATGTAATATTTTGTATGCAGAATTCATAGTGCAGTGTACTGAATGCCGTCAAGCCGCTAGGCTTGAGGGAAGATCAACGCAAGGAGTGCAATGGCGATCGAGCGGCGCCCCCTCCGCGAGCAGATCCGCGAGGAGCTGATGCTCCGGCTCGACCGAGGCGACTTCGCCGCGGGAACCGACATCAACGAGGCCGTCCTGGCCGGAGAGCTCGGTGTCAGCCGCACCCCGCTGCGCGAGGCCCTGATCACCCTCGCCGGCGAGGGCGTGCTGGAGAGCAACCAGGGCAGGGGCTTCAGGTTCGCCCCGGTCAGCCGCAAGGAGTTCAGGGAGCTGTGCGCGATCGTGGCGGCCCTGGAGGCGCTGGCCCTGGAGAGCTCCGACCCGGCCCACCTGCGCCGGATCGCCCCCGAGCTGCTCCGGCTCGCCCGGGAGTTCTCCGCCGACGTCGCCGCGCGCCAGGAGATCGAACGTCACGACGACGAGTGGCACGACCTGATGCTGAGCGGCTGCGGCAACGAACGGCTGATCGATCTGATCACCAGCGTCAAGGCGGGCATGCGCCGCTACACCCACCTGCTGTCCGGCGACGCCACCCCCACGGCGCGCGCCGCCGAGGAGCACCGCCGGATCGCCGAGCGACTGGCCGAGGGCGACCTTCAGGGCGCGGTGAGCGCCCTGCGCGACAACTGGATCAACGGCATGGAGCGGATGATCCCCCACATCCCCTGACCGCCGCCCGGCGCACCGGGGCCGCTCGCCGTCCGGACCCCGGCCGCCGCACGGCCCGGCCACGGCGGAAGCGGTCATCCGCCCGCGCGTCCACCCGCCGCGGAAACACGCGCCCGGCCGCGGCGGACGCCCACCCGCGGCCGGAGTACGCGACTACTTGTGGCGGAAGTAGACGAACAACCGGCCGTGGTTCTTGGAGTCCTTGTCGATGCGGTGGTAGAGGGCCTTGATCTCCTTCTGCTCCAGGAAGCGCAGCACCTTCTTCTTGAGCTGGCCGGAGCCCTTCCCGGGGATGATCTCGACCTCGGTGGCCTTCTTCCTGATCGCCTCGTCGATGATGCCGCGCAGCGCCTTGTCGATCTCGCCACCGCGGTTGAAGATCGGGTGCAGGTCCAGCTTGAGCTTCACGGTGTCCCTTCCGCCGGGCGGCCCTCGAGGCCGGTCACGCCCTCCTGGGCGCCGGCACCCCTCAGGCTACGGCCTCGCGCCCGGTTTCCCGCAGGCCGTCCGGCGTCGCCCGGCACCGGTCGGGGCACGCCGCCCGCCCCGGTGTCCCCCCGCGGGGCCATAATGGCCCCACATCGGGCCTCGCCTGAAATGATCACAAACAGCGGACTTCGCGAGACCGCTCCCTGCCGGTCTCAGCGATTCGGTGGCGGGGGAACTGATGAAATTCACCGTTCTGGGGCCCGTCAGAGCGGGAAACGGCGAACGGGTCAGCACGCTCGGCCGGTCCCAGCGTCGAGGGCTCCTCGGGTTCCTGCTGCTCAACGCCGACCTGGTCGTCACGCTGGAGGCGATGGTCGAGGCCCTCTGGGGCGGTGCGCCGCCGTCGTCGGCCCGCGCCCAGATCTACTCGGGCATCCACGCGATCCGCGGCGAGCTGCGGGGGCTCGGCGTCGAGGAGGTGACGTCGGTCCGGGGCGGCTACCTGCTGCGCGCGGGCACGGAGGACCTGGACCTCGCCGTGTTCGAGAACTGTGAGAGGCGGGCCCGGACGGAGCGGGACCCCGCGCAGGTCGCCCGGCTGCTGCGCCGTGCCCTCGGGGTCTGGAGCGGCCCCGCGCTGAGCGACGCCTCTGGAGCCTACGTGGAACCCGCCCGGGTGCACCTGGAGGAGAAGCGGCTCGCCTGCGTCGAGAAGCTGATCGACGCGGAGCTGGCCCTGGGGCGGCACGACGTGGTGATCAGCGAGTTCCGGGAGCTGGCCCACAGCCACCCGCTGCGGGAGAGGCTGTGCACCCGCCTCATGCTGGCCCTCTACCGGAGCGGACGCCGGATCGAGGCTCTCGACCTCGCCCGTGACCTGCGCGGCAGGCTCGTCGAGGAGCACGGGCTGGACCCCGGTCACGCGATGGTCGAGCTGGAGGAGGCCATCCTGCGCGGCGATCCCTCTCTCGACCTCCCGGCGCCGGCCGTCACGGCGGGCTCGGGCGGGGCGCCGCCGGTCGGCGTCCCCGCCCAGCTGCCCGCCGACACCGTCGACTTCACCGGGCGGGACGAGGAGATCGCCGCCGCCGTCCGGGGCATGACCGGTCCGCAGGAGACGGCACCGGGGATCTGCGTGATCACCGGTCCGCCCGGCGTGGGGAAGACGACCCTCGCCGTCCACGTCGCGCACCGGGTCCGCGAGCACTACCCGGACGGCCAGCTCTTCGTCGACCTCCGCGGCGCCGACACCTATCCGGTGGAACCGGAGGAGGTGCTCGCGGGTTTCCTGCGCGCGCTGGGCGTCGAAACCGGGGCGATCCCGGACAGCCGCGACGAGCGCGCGGCTCTCTACCGGACCCTGCTCGCCGAACGGCGCGTGCTCGTGGTCCTCGACAACGCGACGGACGAGAACCACGTGCAGCCGCTGGTCCCCGGAACCGGCACCTGCGCGGTGCTGGTGACGGGCCGCAGGAGGCTCACCGGGCTCGGGGCCCGTACGCTGCTCGACCTGCGTCCCTTCGGCGGCGACGAGGCGGTCGCCCTGCTGGGCAGGCTGGCGGGGGCGGAACGCGTCGCGGCGGAGAGCGCGCAGACCCGCGAGCTGGCGCGCCTCTGCGAGGGCCTGCCTCTCGCGCTGCGCATCGCGGGGGCGCGTCTGGCCGCACGGCCGCACCGCGGCATCGGGGAAATGGTCGAGCGCCTCGCCGACGAGCGGCGCCGCCTGGACGAGCTCTCCTACTCCGGCCTCGCCGTCCGGTCCGGGCTCGACCTGAGCTACCGGGGGTTGAGCGTGCCGCAGCGACGGCTGCTGCGACGGCTGGCCTTCCTCGACGTCCACCAGGCCACCGTCTGGCTGGCCGCGGCCGCCGGCGGGGAGAGCCCGGCCGACGCCGAGGAGACGCTGGAGAGCCTGACGGACGTCCATCTGCTGCGGGTCGAGGGCGTCGACCGCACCGGGCAGATCCGGTACGGCATGCACGATCTGGTGCGCGTCTACTGCCGGGAGCGGATGGCCGAGGAGGAAGACGACACCGGCGCGGCGGCCGTGGTCGCGTCGGCCGCCCGGTACCTGCTCCGGCTGACCACCGAGGCCAGAGCCGCCGACCGGGGCCGCGACTACTGGACCCGGTGCGGCGAGGAACTGGCCGTCGAGGTCGATGCCCGGAGCCTGGACCTCGCCGCCGTCCACGGGGTGACCTGGCTGGACGCGGAGCGGTCCACCCTCTCCGGCCTCATCCGGCAGACGTCTGCGTACCGGCTGTTCGACGAGTGCTGGCGCATCGCCCTGATGGCGAGCTGGCTCTACGACGCCCAGACCTACACCGGCGAGTACGAGGCCCTGCTCTCCATCTCCCTGGAGGCCGCCCGGGAGGCGGGCGACAGACGCGCCGAGGCGGTGGTCACCACGGCCGTCGGCGACATGCGCGTGATGCTCGGCGCTTTGGTAGAGGGCGAGGCGCTGCTCCGGGAGGCCGAGGCGATCTTCCGTGAGCTCGGGGACCGGCACGGAACGGCCGACGCGGGGCGGAACCTCGGATACCTGCACCGCGTCCGCGGGGAGCACGCCGCCGCCCTCCAGCGCTACCAGGAACTGAGTGAGGTCTTCAGGGTGGAGGAGGACCATGCCGGAGAGGCGCTGGCGTTGCGCTGCATCGGCCAGATACATCTGACCCGGGGCCGCCTCGACGAGGCTCTGCCGTACCTGGAGGAGGCCTGCGCCGTGGCGGCGCGGGGGCGGGGCGACTGGCCGCGGATGACCACGCTGTACTGGCTCGGCGAGGCGTACCGGCAGCTGGGACGGCTTGAGGAGGCGCGGACGGCCTACCTGTCGGTCGTCCGGGCGGTGGAGCCGGCGGGGGACATCGCGGGAGCGAGCTGGGCCCGGCTGGGCCTGGCGGAGGTGGCCACCGAGCTCGGCGACCACGGGGAGGCACGCGTCCAGTTCGATCTCGCGACCGAGCAGGCCGCCCGCTGCGGGATCACGCCGATGATCTGCAGGGTCGGCGTGGCGAGCGCCAGGGCGTGGCTGGGCACCGGACACACCGCCGAGGCGGCGGAGACGCTCGAACGCGTCCTGCCGCTCTTCTTGCAGCCCGCGCCCCCTTCGCTGCGGGCCGAGGCCATGGAGCTGCTGGCGGAGATCCACGACCGGCGGGGAGAGCCCGAGGCGTCGGCTCGGGCCAGGGCCGACGCCCGGCGGATACGCGCTGAGCTGGAGCGACGGGAGAACGTGTAGTTCGCGCATAGTTCGTGTATCAACCCTTTCTGCCATAAATGACCCGTCGAAGCCCTCCGTTTCGCCGCGCACGGGGGCGCCGGAGGGCTTCGGCACGGTGATCCGGTGGCCGCTCACCACCGGCGAGACATCACCGGCCGGTTCGCGACGACGGGGGGTGACCATGCGCGAGTTCGAATGGAACTGACCGGAAACAGACCACACGACACCTGCGGAACCCACGGGGGGGTGACCATGCGCGAGTTCGAATGGAACTGACCGAACCCGTCTGACACCG
This sequence comes from Streptosporangium sp. NPDC048047, assembly GCF_040653115.1. NCBI lineage: Bacteria > Bacillati > Actinomycetota > Actinomycetes > Streptosporangiales > Streptosporangiaceae > Streptosporangium > Streptosporangium sp. NPDC048047. The sequence continues at coordinate 36,366 of NZ_JBEZNH010000049.1, forward strand.
ACGGGGCCCATGGGAGGTGACCATGCGCGACTTCGATTGGTACTGATCGGCACCCGGACACACGACCCATGCGAACGCCCGCGGAAGGTGGGCATGCGCGGCTTCGTCCGGATTTGATCCGATGAATCCGCTCGGGCCGCGGGACGGACGGGCGGGTGGTCCGCCGGATTCGTGACGCGACCCGGCGGAAGGCGGCGCCCGGCGCGCGGGCGCCGCCTTCCGTACGCCTTCCCCCTCTCACACGGCGCCGCCGTACGGCTCCCGCACGGTTCCCGTACGGCGGCCCGTGAACCCCAGGCAGGAGAACGAAGAGTTGAGTGCCACCGCCGACGCCGGCGGCTTCCGGAGAGCCTTCGGCGTGCCCGAGTTCCGGGCGCTGTGGACAGCCGTGGCGATCATGAGAGCCGGCAACCAGCTGGGGCGGGTGGCCCTGGCGGTGCTCGCCTACGAGCGCACCGGCTCGGCCGCCGTGACCGCCCTCGTCTACGCCCTCACCCTGCTCCCGGCGCTCATCGGCGGCCCGCTGCTGGGCGGGCTGGCCGACCGGTACCCGCGCCGGCGGCTGATCGTCGCGTGCGGGCTGGCGCGGGCCGTGCTGATCGCGCTGGTCGCGGTGCCGTCGATCCCGCTCCCGGTCCTGTGCGCGCTCCTCTTCGCCTCGCAGCTGCTCGAATCGCCGGCCGTGTCCGCCCAGATGGCGATGACCCCCGACATCCTTCCCAAGGACGCCTACCAGGCCGGCATCGCGATCCAGCATCTGACCTCGCAGATCGTGACACTGGCCGGCTTCGCGGCCGGGGGCGTCCTGGTGGCGGCGGTGGGCACGACCGGATCGCTCCTCATCAACGCCGCGACCTTCGTGGCGGCCGCGCTGATCGCCTTCCGGGGGGTGCGCTTCCGGCCCGCCACCGGGACCCGCGACTCCGGCGGACGGGCGGGGCGGGACGGTCCCGCGGCCGGGCTTCGCCTGCTCGTCGGTGACCGCCGTCTGCGGAGCCTGCTGGCGCTCGCCATGCTCGCCGGATTCCAGGTCGTCCCCGAGGCCCTGGCCAGCCCCTACGCCGCCGGGCTCGGGCAGGGCACCGCGGTGGTGGGGCTGCTCATGGCCTCCATCCCGGTGGGGAACGTGCTTGGAGTGTTCCTGCTCACCCGGTTCGTGCCGACCTCGGCCCGGCTGCGGTGGCTCGGGCCGCTCGCGTGCGCCGCGAGCCTGCCGCTGCTGGCGTCGGCGTTCCTCCCCGGTGTCGCCACCTCCCTGGCGCTGTGGGCGCTGATCGGGCTGCTGGGGGCATACCAGGTCACCGCCAACGCGGAGTTCGTCCGGATCACCCCCACCGAACGGCGCGGCCAGGTGCTGGGAATCGCGTCGTCGGCGCTGGTGGCCGCACAGGGGCTGGGCATGCTCGCGGGCGGCCTGCTCGCCGAGCGGATGGGGATGACGGGCGCCCTGGCCGTCGCGGGGATCGCGGGAACGGTCGCCGGCGTGCCGGCCGCGCTGGGCTGGCATCGCGCTCGCACCCACCCGGCGGACGACCGCGCCGCCGATGCGGCGGACGGCCGCAGCGCCGGTACGGCGGACGCCGGTCTCCGTGAGGAGGCCCCGCGGGGGCGCCGGTGATCATGCGATCAGACTTGCCCAAGCAGGACGCTTATTGTGGCAATTTCCGTCCCTAGCCAAGCAAATGGCCGCTGATTAGTCTCCCAGTCATGTCGGCCGCCCTCACGGACGGTCGATCGCTCGTCACCCAACGGGGAGGGCCGAGACCTCCTGACGCCATGCCCGCGGCCGGGCACAGCCGGGTGACCTGGGGCCTCCACGCGGGGTGACGCGCTCATGCGTCCCCCCACAGGGAGGTCTCCTTGCCCAGTACCCCGCAGCTGCCCGGGATCAGGCGGGCGGCGGTGTTCGCCGCCGGCCTCGGGCTCGTCGCGGCGATGACGCCGCCGGCGAGCGCGGATCCCGCTCCCACGCCGGCTCCGAAGAAGTGGACGGCGACCCCGCTGACCGGCGGCGAGCCGGTCCAGGGCGCCAAGTCGGCGACCGGCAGGCTCGCCCGGAGCGACACGACGCTGCTGAGGTCGGCGTCGAGCGCCCCCGTCAACGTGATGGTCAAGCTCGACTACGACTCCTACGCCGCCTACCAGGGAGACCTCGAAGGGCTTCCCGCCACGAGTCCCTCGAAGACCGGCAAGGCACTCGACGTCAGGAGCGCGACCGCCAGGAAGTACGAGAAGCACATCGAGCGGGTGGAGAACGCCTTCCTCGCCGAGCTGGCCAGGAAGGTGCCGGACGCCCGGGCCGGGCAGAGGCTGCGGACGGTCTACGGCGGCATCGCGCTGCGGATCCCCGCCGACAAGGCGGCCGAGGTGCTGAAGCTGCCCGGGGTCGCCGCGGTCCAGAACGACAGGCCGGAGAAACCGCTGACCGACTCCAGTTCCGACTTCATCGGCGCCCCGGCGATCTACAGCAGGCTGGGCGGCAGCTCCTCCTCCGGCAAGGGCGTCGTCGTCGGCGTCCTCGACTCCGGCGCCTGGCCGGAGCACCCCCAGTTCGCCGACCCCGGCGACCTGCCCGCCCCGCCTCCCACCAAGGACGGGACCCCGCGCGTCTGCGACTTCGGGGACAATCCGCTGACCCTGGCCGCCGACCCGTTCACCTGCAACAACAAGCTCATCGGCGGCGCGCCGTTCCTGGAGACCTACAACGCGGTGATCGGCGGCGAGGTCTACCCCGACAGCGCACGCGACTCCAACGGCCACGGCACCCACACCGCGACCACCTCGGCCGGCGGCCCGGCGGCCGACGCCGCCCCGCTCGGCATCAGCCGCGGCCCGATCCACGGGATCGCCCCGGCGGCGCACGTGTCGGTCTACAAGGTGTGCGGGGTGCAGGGCTGCTTCCCCTCCGACTCCGCGCAGGCCGTGGGCCGGGCGATCCTGGACGGCGTCCGGGTGATCAACTTCTCGATCTCCGGCGGCGGCTCCCCCTACACCGACCCGGTGGAACTGGCCTTCCTCGACGCCTACGCCGCGGGCGTGTTCGTGTCGGCCTCGGCGGGCAACTCCGGCCCCGGCGCGGGGACCACCGACCACCGCGGCCCGTGGGTGACCACGGTGGCGGCCTCCACGCAGTCCAGGACGTTCCAGTCCACCGTCACGCTGACCGGCACGGGCGGCGCGACGGCGAAGCTCAAGGGCGCCTCCATCACGGCGGGGGTGAACTCCCCGCTGCCGGTCGTGCTCGCCTCGGCTCCGCCGTACTCCAACCCGCTGTGTACGGCCCCCGCTCCCCCGGGCCTGTTCACCGGCAAGATCGTCGCCTGTGAGCGCGGCCCCGGCCGGGTCCTGAAGGGCTTCAGCGTGCGCCAGGGCGGCGCGGCGGGGATGATCCTCTACAACACCACCCCGCTCGACGTGATGACCGACAACCACTGGCTGCCCACGGTCCACATCGACAAGCCGGAGACCGACGCCCTGCTGGCCTTCCTGTCGGCCGACCCCGGTGCGACCGCGTCGTTCCCGCAGGGCGCCAAGACCACCTGGCAGGGCGACGTCATGACCACGTTCTCCTCTCGCGGACCGGGCGGGGACTTCCTCAAACCGGACGTCACCGCGCCCGGCCTGCACATCCTGGCGGGGCAGACGCCGACGCCGGAGGACCCGGCCGGCGGCCCGGCCGGCCAGCTGTACCAGGCCATCGCGGGCACCTCGATGTCGTCGCCGCACGTCGCGGGGGCCGCGGCCCTGGTGTTCGCGCTGCACCCCGGCTGGACCCCCGGCCAGGTCAAGTCCGCGCTGGAGACCACGGCCAGGACGTCGGTCACCAAGCAGGACCGCGTCACCCCCGCCGACCCGTTCGACCTCGGCGGCGGCCGCATCGACCTGACCAGGGCCGGCGACCCCGGCCTGACCCTGGACGAGACCGCGGAGAACTTCGCCGCCTCGGCCACCGACGAGCGGAACCGCATCGACCTCAACCTGCCGTCGGTGAACGCCCCGACCATGCCGGGTCTCATCACCGCCAGGCGGACCGTCACCAACGTCACCGACAGGACGCTCACCTACACCGCGACCGGCAAGTCCGTCAGCGGGGCGGACATCGCGGTGCTGCCGCCGCTGCTCATCGTCAAGCCGGGCAAGAGCGCGAAGATCACCGTGGTGGTCACCGCCCCCGACCTGCCCGACGGCCAGTACTTCGGCCAGGTGGACCTCAAGCAGGTCGGCGGGAGCCGCGACCTGCACCTGCCGGTGGCGTTCTTCCGCAGGGAGGGCGCCGTCCCGGTCGACCAGACCTGCACGCCGGACACCATCGCCCGCGACACCGGCGAGTCCACCTGCACGGTGAGCGTGCGCAACGACACGCTCAACGACACCGAGGTGACGGCGGTCAGCACGCTGGACGCGAAGCTGCGTCTCAACGGCGTCACGGGAGCCACGAAGGCCGGCTCCCAGATCGCCACGGCGAAGACGACCCTGGCGGGCAGGCAGCCGGACAGGCCCGTCGTATCGCCCGGTACCGGGCCCGCGCCGTACCTGCCGCTGGACGCCTTCGGCATCGCGCCGACGCCGATCGGCGACGAGCAGGCGCTCAACTTCACCGTCCCGGCGTTCACGTACGCGGGACGGACCTACACCCGGATCGGCGTCGTCTCCGACGGCTACACGGTCGTGGGAGGCACCTCGGGCTCCGGCGACATCGACCCCGTCCCGCAGTCCCTGCCCGACCCGGCGGCTCCCAACAACGTGCTCGCCCCCTACTGGACCGACCTGGACGGCACCGGCGCGCCCGGCGTCTACGTCGCGACCCTCACCGACGGCGTCGACGACTGGCTCGTCGTCGAATGGCGGGTCAACCTCTACGGCACCACCGACGCCAAGGTGTTCCAGCAGTGGATCGGGCTGAACGGCACCGAGGACATCACCTACGCCTACGACCCGGACCGGCTGCCCGGTGACACCCCGGCGGGCTACGGCCTGACCGTGGGCGCCGAGAACTCCGAGGGCACGGCCGGGTCGCAGATCGGCGGCCCGCCGACGCGGGACCTCCGGGTGACCAGCACGCCCGGCGCCCCGGGCGGCACCCTCACCTACACGATGAAGGTCAAGGGGGTCGCGACGGGCACGGGAACGGTGACCACCGGCACCTCGACGCCCGAGGTGAAGGGCCTCACCATCGAGGTCGACAGGATAACCGTCCGGTAACGGCGCGCGACGGCGGTCCGTGGGACCCGGCACCCGGTGCCGGGCCCCACCGGCGTCCCTCGGACGTCCCCGCCGGCACCCCTCGGGACGCCGCCGGGTGCCGCGGGGCCCGCCCGGCGACGCGGCGGGCCTGGTGGGACGGGGAGCGGAAGCCGGGTGGATCCGTTCAGCGGTGGAGGTAGTCCACCAGGTGCGCCTTCTCGGTCTCCAGCTCCTCAATGGCGCTCTTGACCACGTCGCCGATGCTGACGATCCCGGCGAGCCGGCCGTCCGCCACCACCGGCACGTGCCGGATGCGGTGCGTGGTCATGGTCTGGCGCAGGTCCTCCACCTTGACGCCAGGGCCGCAGGTGCGGACCTCGGTGGTCATGATGGCCGACACGGGGGCGTCCAGCACGGCGGCGCCGCGGTCGTCGAGGCCGCGGACCACGTCGCGCTCGGAGACGATGCCGCTGATCGAGGAACCGTCCTCGGAGACCACCGCGGCTCCGATGTTGTTGTCGGCCAGTACGGCCAGCAGTTCGGTCACCGTCGAACGGGGACGGACGGTGACCACCTGATTTCCCTTTTTGGCGAGGAGCGCACCGATGAGCATCGAGACCACCTGGGTGTTCGGCTGGGTGGGGGTTCCTGTTTCCTGCCCGGAGGGCTCCCCGGCTAAGCGTCCGTCCGTGCCCTGTCATGTGACGGGGCCGGTGCGTCACGGCCGCCGGAACCGACGCCGTCCGGACGCGTGGTTCGCCCTCGGGAAGGTCGTCGATCCACGCGGGGTACCCGGCTACCCGCTTCCGCTGTCGGTGAAGAGTCGCTCATCGCGGATCGCCGCCCATTCCAGGGAGTGAGCGATCCCGTCGGTGACGGAGTAGCGCGGCGTCCACTCCAGGAGAGCGCGGGCGCGATCGCTGCGGGTGAAAGCCCCTGCCACGTCGCCGGGCCTCCGCCCGGTCTCGACCCCCGCCAGCGGCGTCGGCGCGACACGGTTGAAGGCATCCAGCAGCTCGCGGACGGTGGTGCCGGTGCCGGTGCCCACGTTGATCACCAACGACCGGGCCTCGTCACCGACGAGCGCGTCGAACCTCGCCACGGCGGCGATGTGCGCGGCTGCCAGGTCCCAGACATGGACGTAGTCACGGATGCCCGAACCGTCGTGCGTCGGGAAGTCGGTGCCGGTGATGGTGAACGGCTCCCCCGCCTCCCATGCCTGGATCATTTTGCCCAGGGCATGGGAGGGATGACGGATCTGCAGGCCGGTCCGCATCTCCGGGTCGGCGCCGATCGGGTTGAAGTAACGCAGGGACAGCACCCTCAGCGGTTCGGCGGCCGCGATCTCCGCCAGCATCGCCTCACAGACGGCCTTGGTCCGGGCATACGGGCTCTGCGGGTCGATCCCGGAGTCCTCGTCCACAGAGAAGCCGGCATCCGGCTGGTAGATCGACGCGGAGGAGCTGAAGATCATCTTCTGGCAGCCGTTGCGGATGAGGCTGCCCGCGAACCTCAGGGTCTTGACGACGTTGGCCTCGTAGTAGCCCCTGGGGTCGCGGACCGAGTCCGGGACCACGATCAGGGCGGCGCAGTGGATCACCAGCTCGATGTCCGGGTGTTCCGCGAAGATCGCGTCGATCAGGCGGTCATCGACGATGTCGCCTTCATAGAAGATCCTTCCGGCGGTGAACTCCTTGCGGCCGGTGACCAGGTTGTCAACGAGTATCGGCATGATTCCCGAGTCGAGGCAGGCAGAGGCCACGGTGCTGCCGATGAACCCTGCTCCGCCCGATATGAGAACCTTCATAGCCACCTCTTTCCGTAGGCTCGAATGATCGCAGACCTGTCCTGCGCACCGTTCCCGCCGGCCACGGCCGCGGCGAGCCGGGGTCTCGCCGCGGCGCTCACGGGGAGGCCGGGCTCGGTCGCCTCCGGCGCGCAGGACAGGTCCTTGGCCAGAAGCGCCGGCCGTCAGGCACGGAGCGGGATCGGCTCGCCCGGCGTGACCAGACCGGACTCGTAGGCCAGGGCCACGACCTGAGCGCGGCTGCTGAGGTGGAGCTTTGCCATCACGCGGTTGAGGTGGGTCTTGACGGTGGCCTCGCTGAGGCCCAGGAGCGAGGCGATGTCGGAGTTGGACAGGGCGTGCCCGACCAGCTTGAGCACCTCCGTCTCGCGCAAGGTGAGCGGGTTCAGCTCGGAGGCCGCGGGCCGGGCGGCGGGGCCTGGGTCGGTGTGGCGGGTGTAGGCCTCGACGAGGCGGCGGGTGACGGTGGGCGCGAAGAGCATGTCTCCGGAGGAGACGGTGCGGACGGCCGCGATGAGCCGTTCGGGCGGGGTGTCCTTGAGCAGGAAGCCAGAGGCGCCGGCGCGCAGTGCGTGGTAGACGTACTCGTCGAGGTCGAACGTGGTCAGGATGAGCACCCGCGGCGGGTGCTCGCCGGCCGACAGGATGTGCTCGGTGGCTGTGACACCGTTCATGCCGGGCATCCTGATGTCCATGAGGACCACGTCGGGCCGGGCGTCCGCGGCGAGCCGGACGGCGTCCTCCCCGGTCGCCGCCTCCCCGGCCACCTCGACGCCGGGCGCGGCGCGCAGCAGGGCGGCCAGACCGGCGCGGATGAGGATCTGGTCGTCGACCACGAGTACTCTGATCATGCGTTCGGCTCACCGTGCGGCTAAGCGGGCGCAGCGTCCAGGCCCGGGGACGTCAGGGGCAGGGTGACCACGACCTCGAACCCGCCCGACGGCAGCGGACCGGCCGTGATCGTCCCCTTGTAGAGCTTGACGCGTTCGCGCATGCCGATCAAGCCATGGCCGTCGCCCTCGTCGTCGCCGGGCGCGGGACCGCGCCCGTCGTCGCGGACGCGCAGCTTCAGCTCCGCGCCGTAGTGCAGGTGCACCTGGGCTGTCGCGGAGCCCGCGTGCTTCAGCACGTTCGTGAGGCATTCCTGGACGATGCGGTACGCGCACAGATCGACCCCGGGCGGCAACGGGCGCACCGTCCCGGTGACCGTGACCCGCACCGGCAGCCCGGCCGCGCGTACCCGTTCCAGGAGCTGCTCCAGGCGTTGCAGGCTCGGCGTCGGGTCGTAGCCTTCGTAGCCGTCGTCGCCGTCGCCGTTCTCCACCCGCAGCACCGCCAGCAGCCGCCGCATCTCGCCCATGACCTCGCTGCCGGTGCCGGCGATGGTGGCGAGCGCGCCGCGCGCGGTGTCGGGGTCGGAGCCGAAGACGTACCTGGCGAGCCCCGCCTGGATCACGATGACGGACATGTGGTGGGCGACCACGTCGTGCAGTTCGCGCGCGATGCGGACCCGTTCCTCGGTGACGGCGCGCCGCTCCCGGTCCTCCTGGTCCCGGCGCAGCCGCGCGGTGAGCTCCGCCAGCAGCCCGTTGCGCTCCACCAGCATCCGGGTGCTGGTGCCGAACGACCACGCGAGCACGACGAAGATGCTGACCTGCGCGATGTTCGGCCACATGAACTCCACCGGGCCGAGCAGCGCGGCATGCCACCACAGGGCCGCCACGACCAGGGCGCACGGCAGCGACACGGCGGGGAGTCTGCGGCTGGCCACGGTGTACAGAGCCAGGAGCGGCGCCGCATCGTTGAGCTTGGCGTTGTAGCCGAGGGCGTGGAAGACGACGGCGGCGGCGCAGGAGATCGCCAGCACGGTGAGGGGTGCTCGCCGCCGCCAGGCCAGCGCCCCGTTGCCGGCCAGGGTCAGCGCCACGCCCAGGGCGTCCATGGGGCGCCGCGCGTGCTCCGGGTCGCCGGCGCCTCCCGAGAGCGCGAACGCGAAGGCCAGCGTCGTGCCGGTGACCAGGAAGGCGAGCAGCAGATCGACGAGGAAGGTGTTCGTTGCGGCGAGCCGTCGCAGGGACGGCAGCACCTTTGCCTGCATCAGCGCATGGTAGCCGCGAACCGCCCCCCGTTTCATGGGCCGCTCGGCCGATCGGCGCCTGCAACCCGCGCGGTAGGAAGGCGGCCCGGCTGACGCGCTGGTTCGCCCCGCGCGGGGACACCGTACGGCGGAGGGTGCAGCGATCCGCGACCGGCGAGTCGACTCCATGCCGGACACGTTGCCGGAGGACGATCCGGTTTCGGCGGCGTCCCGTGTCGCCTCTCCCCGCCCGCGGGTCGCGGTCGTCAGCCGGGGCGTGCCGCAGCCCTGGGAGCGCGCGCATACCGCGGCAGGCTGACGTCCGGCCGGGCCTACAGCCGAAGTTTCGGCCGGGTTCAGCCTGTGGGTTGACGACCCGCCTCCCGGACTTTCCTTGAATGGTGCCGTTCGCGATCGCCGACGTATGTCCCGGAATGCGGCATTGCCCGAAGAGCCTCGCTTCCCGAACCCCGCCGCGCTCGCCGGAGGTCATCCGGTCCTGGAAGCCAGACGCAGAAGGGAGACCCGCAGGATGAGCCGACCTCGTCCTGCCGTCCGCTCAGCCATGCGAGCGGCGACGGTAATCGCCGCCGCCGCCGTCACCGCCGGGTTCATCCCTCCGGCGGCCGCGCACGCGGACGGCACCTACCGATGGCAGAACTTCTTCACCGGCCAATACCTGGAGGTCTACAAGAAATCGAAGGCCAACGGCGGCATCGTCAACGTCTGGCCGCTCAACGGCGGCAGGAACCAGCTCTGGAAGAACACCAAGACGAGCGGGGGCTACAACCGGGTCCGCAACGTCAACAGCGGCAGGTCCCTGGACCGCTGGAACCGGAACTTCAGCGGATTGGCCAAGTGCCCGCTGACGCAGTGGAGCTGGTGGGGCGGCAACCAGCAGCACTGGAAGGCCATCAGCGTCTGGAGCCGCCACGGACGCCGGTTCACCCTCTGGTACAACCGGGCCGGCTGCATGGGCAACGCCTGGCACGACGGCATCGGCGTGCTCAGGCCGTTCAAGTACTCGAACGCCGTCCTCTACGCCCGTTCCGAGTGTGACGAGTCGACCTACATCGGCGCGAACGTGGCCCACTGCTACTGGAAGAGGAACGGCAAATGATCAAGAAAACGCCGCCTTTCCTGGCCGCCGTGGCCGTTCTCGCCATCGCCGCCACCGCCGCCGGGCTGACCACCCGCTCGTCGGCCCAGAGCGTCATGGCCGCCGCCGCTCCGGCCGCCGCATCCAGCCAGACCCTCGATCCCGACACCGCGGCGGAGACGCAGGCCTTCAGCGGCACCGCGGACCGGACCGCGTCCGGCGCCGACATCCCCGAGGGCGGCTGCGAGGTGAGCGGCGAGACCCAGGTCTACGGCGGCGAAGGCACTTTGGACACCGATCCCAGGCTGCTGGCCGACGACGCGAGCTTCCTCGCCCTAGAGCACACGCGGGTCAAGCAGGCCCTGAACGACTGGGTGACCTGTATGACCGGCAAGGGATACGCCTACGACAGCCCGATGAGCGCGCGCAACGACCCCGCGTGGGCCGCGCGCGAGGGGAGCGAACCCGCCACCGCGCGGGAGAAGCAGGTCGCCACCGCCGACGCCGCCTGCGCCGCCGACGGCAACCTGTACCCGACGTACCGGGCGGCCAAGCGCGCCTACGAGCAGATCATGCTGGACGACCGGCGGCAGAAGCTGACCGAGTCCATGGGCGTCTTCGACGGCTGGGTGCGGCGCGCCGAGGCCGTGCTGGCAGCCCGGTGACCGAGGTGAGGGCCGAGCGGAGGCAGGCATGAGACGACGTCTGGTCCGCCACGTGATCGCCATGACGGCGCTGGTGACGTCGTCGCTGACGGGGGCGGGCACGACGGCGGGCGAGGCGGCGAGCACGGCGGCGAGCACGGCCGGCGGCCCGTGGGTGGACGCCGGGCTGGCGCACAAGCTCGCCGCCGGCGGCGACGTGCGGGTCAACGTGGTCACACGGGGCCGCGTCGCCGGCGCCGCCGGGCTGCCGGCCGACGGCGTCGAGGCGGTCGCGCTCAACGTCGCCGCCAAGGGTGACTTCTTCAACACGGGCTCGCTGGCCGTCCATCCCTCCGACGAGCAGGAACCGGGCGGCGACATGGTCTTCTACGACGCGACCCGTTACGCCTCGACCATGGTCTGGGCCAAGGTCGGCGCCGACGGCCGGATCAAGGTGGAGAACCGCGGCGACCGGCCCGTGCGTGTCTATCTCGACGTCCACGGCTACACCCTCGACCACGCCGCGGCCACCTACCACCCGGTCGCGCCGTCGCGCGTCGCCGACCGGGTGCCGGTCCCGCCGCTGGGCAACCTGGAACTGGTGACGCCCGGCCTGCCCGCGCCGCAGAGCGTCGCCCTCTCGGTGCTGGTGAAGAGCGCCTCGACGGGCACGATCCGCGTCTACCCCGCCGGGGACGCCTTCCCCGTCGACGTGAACACCGACTATCCCGCGGGCACCCCCGTGCAGTTCTTCACCGTCGTCAGGCCCGGCACGGACGGCAAGATCAATGTGCACAACCTGGGCAGCGGCGCGGCCGAGGTGACGGCCGAGGTGACCGGCTACTTCACCGCCGCCGAACGCGCCTCCCTCGTCAAGGCCCTGCCTGCGATCCCCGTGGCCGGCGGCGTGACGATCGCCGCGGGCGCCACGCACGTGCTGCGGCCGTCGGAAACCGGCGAGATCCCCTCGTCGGGCGTGTCGGCCGTCGGCATCGCCGTCACCGCGAACGGCACCGCGAACGGCACCGTCGAGGTCGTGCCGCAGGGCGGCGGGACGGCCGTACGGGCGGTGGCGTACGCGGCGGGCAGGAAGACGGCCGGTTTCGGCATGGCCGCGCTGCGCCAGGACGACACGGTCGTGCTGCGGAACGCGGGGGCCTCGCCCGTGACGATCTCCGTGGACGCCTACGCCTACTTCGGAACCCGATAGCCCGCTCCCCGCCCGCACGAACGGATCGGCGCCCCGGCACCGTCCCGTCCGACCCATCGATCACTCAAGGAGCACGTGCGTTGCCGATCCCCCTCGCGCGCCCGCTCGCGGCGCTCGCCCTGTTGCTGACCTTCGCCATGCCCGCTCAGACCGCGACGGCCTCGCCCGAGGTGACCGAGACGGTGGTCAGGGAAGGCCGCGTCCTCGATCTCACCATCACCTCGCCGCTGATCGACGTCCCCGGAAAGGTCCGGCTGCTCCTGCCGCCCGGGTACAGCAAGACGGCGGACCGCCGCTGGCCGGTGCTCTGGCTGCTGCACGGCGGCGGCGGCTCCTACAGCGACTGGGACGTGAAGGGCGCCGTGGACGCGATCGTGGGCGACCGCGAGGTCCTGGTGGTCATGCCCGACACCGGCCCCTGCTCGGGCTACCTGGACTGGAAGGACCCCGCGCTGCCGCCGCACAAGTGGGAGTCCTTCCACATGGGCGAACTCTACGACCTGCTGAAGAGCGCCTACCGCGCCGACGACCGGCAGTCGATCGCGGGCCTGTCGATGGGCGGCGGCGGAGCCATCGGGTACGCCGCACGCCACCCCGGCAGGTTCCGGGCCGCCGCCTCCTTCAGCGGGGCGCTGGACAACGACTATCCAGGCTCTCCCGGCCTGCCCGCGATGACCGCGATCCAGAGCGGGGCGCTGATGTGCGGCGTCACCGTCGAGCAGATCTACGGCCCCGTCGGCGGCGAGTACTGGAACCGCCACAATCCGGCGCGCCTGGTCGAGGCGCTGCGCGGGACCAGGCTCTACATCGCCACCGGCGACGGCCAGGCAGGCAAGGACCAGTCCGGGGTCGGCAACCCCGTGGCGGTGGACGTGGTCGAGCAGTCCGTGTACGGCATGGCCACGCAGTTCACCAGCAGGCTGGGCGACCTGGACATCCCGGTCCGGGTGAACTTCAAGCCCTATCACCGCCACGACTGGGCCAACTGGCAGGGCGAGCTGCGGCGTTCGCTCGACTTCCTGCTCCTTTGAGACCGCGCCCGCCCTGCCGGCCGCGGCGGCGGGCCCGCTTCTCCGACACCTTCCTCCCTCCCGAACCTCCCTCCCGAAGCGCCCTCCCGAACCTCCCTCCCGAACCTCCCTCCCGAAGCGCCCCTCTTCCTCCTCCGGAGCGCATCATGAAGAACAGAACGAGCACCGCACTCGCCGCCGGGTCCGCCGCCCTCGTCCTGGCCTCGGTCCTCGCGCCGCCCGGCGCCGCCGCCGTCGCCGCGCGTCAGACGACGGCTGAGACGGCGGCTGAGACGGTGCGGACGGAGAAACCACCCGAGTCACCCGGGCCGTCGGTGGATCCCGCCGAACGGGGCCGGTTACTGGCCGGCGACTATCGCACCTCGGCCGACCTGTCCTGGACGACCGACGGCGACAGCACCGGCCTGCACGTGCTGGTGGCCGAGGAACGCACCGGCTACACCTGGCGCACGCTGGCCACGCTCAGTGAGCCGGGGTTCGAGACCGACCGCTGGATCGGCAACGTCTGCTTCACCGCCTCCGGCCGCAAGGCGGTGGCCGTTTACGCGCCCCGTACCTTCACCAACGACGGGCGGCTGTTCGACCGGGGCGGCTTCACCGCGCTCATCGACGTACCCTCCGGCAGGGTGCGCAAGCTGCCGCTGCGTTCCAGCCTGGGCTACTTCAACCCCGGCTGCGGCTCCGGCGAGCTGAGCGTCATCACCCAGGCCAAGGGCGGCGACGTGCCGGGCGACGGAGCGGCGGCCACCCGGCTGTCCGTCCTGGACACCGGCGACGGGACGCTGGCCCCGCCGGTCGAACGGCCCGGCCAGATCACCTCAGCCGTGCCCGTCGGCACCGCCATCGTCGCGGCCGGCGGCAACCACCTGCTCCGCATCGAGCGCGACGGCGCGACGACCCGGCTGGCGCGCACCGCCTCGACGCCCTTCCGGCTCGCCGCCGACGGCGGCGGCGGCGTGGTGTACATGGAGTACCGGGGCGACGTCGCCGACGTGCGCCGGCTCGCCGCGCCCGACCCCGGCCGGCCGCCCGGCCTGCTGGCCAGCGGCCCGCTCAGCGGCGTGAACGTGGTGGCGGGAACGGCGGGCAAGGTCTTCCTCACCGGCGACCTCCGGCTGCGGAAGCACCTGCCCACGGCCGTCAGCCAGGTCGGCGTTCCCGCCACGGCTCAGCTGTCCACCCACGGCCGGCTGGCCATCCTGCCCGGTGCCCGGCCCGCCATCGGCGGTCCCGAAGCGCCGTCGGATGCCTGGCAGCGGTCCATGACGCTGCCGGCGCCCGGCCGTCCCCATGCCTTGGAGCTCGCCGCCCGCGTCGTGCCGACGGGCGAGGACGTGACCTTCGCCGTCACGCCCGGCGACGGCTCCGCGGCCTCCGGCGGCGCCGCGCCGCGATCCACCGCCGCCGCGGCCGGTGTCTCCACCACGCCGGTCGACGCCGAGGCCTACTGCGGGGTGCCGCGCAACGACGCCCGCTCCCAGGTGTACCAGCCCACGCCACGACAGGTGGAATGGGCGGCCGACCAGGCGGTCGTCGGCAATCTGACCATGACGCGCCCGGGCAACTGGAAGCAGTCCGGCCTGCCCGCGTGGTCGCCCCAGGGCCTCTTCCCGCCGCGGGCGCTGGAAGGCGGCGGACGGGTGCCGGTGCAGGTGTTCCTCGGCATCATGTCCCAGGAGTCGAACCTGTGGCAGGCCTCCGGTCACGTCCTGCCCGGCGTCACCGGCAACCCGCTGATCGGCAACTACTACGGCCGCCAGGTCTACAACGGCAACGCCGGCGACGACTGGGTGATCCGCTGGGCCGAGAGCGACTGCGGCTACGGCATCACCCAGATCACCGACGGCATGCGCAAGGCCGGGCGGGAACGCCCCTGCAAGGACGGCTACTGCGAGGTGGCGCTGCCGGCCACGCAGCAGCGTGCCGTCGCGCTGGACTACGCCACCAACATCGCCGCCGGGCTGCGCATCCTGCAGGACAAGTGGAACCAGACCCGGCGTGCCGGACTGATACACAGCAACGGAGATCCGAAGTGGCTGGAGAACTGGTTCTTCGCGATCTGGGCCTACAACTCCGGGTTCCATCCCGACGCGGGCGACGGCTCGCCGTGGGGCGTGGGCTGGATGAACAACCCGGCCAACCCTCGCTACCCGGCCAACCGCGCCTTCTTCAACAAGGACCCGCATGATCCAGCGCACCCGCAGCACTGGCCGTATCCGGAGAAGGTCATCGGCTTCGCCGCCTACTCGATCGCCACGCCCGACGGCCCCGGGTTCCGTCCCGCCTGGTGGGTGAGCGAGCTGGACCGTGAGATGGCCAAGCCGCCCATCCACGCCTTCTGCGTCCCGGACAAGAACACCTGCGACCCGTCCGGCAACTACGTGCCCAACGACCCCGAGGTGGCCGGCGAGCCCGCCGGGCCGTGCGCGCACCAGAACTCCGTGGGCCAGTACGACCTGCAGTGCTGGTGGCACACCTCGACGCAATACCACGCGTGCGGCAGCGGCTACTGCGGCAACGAGCTGCACCGCTTCGACACCGGTTACCCCGAGCAGCCGGACGGCACCAACTACCCGCCCGACTGCAGTCTGGCCGGTCTGCCTTCGGGCGCCTATGTCGTGGACGACGTGCCGGCCTCCGTCCCCATCGTCAGGCCGGGTTGCTCGCGCACCTGGGGCGACCACGGTTCCTTCACGCTGGCGTTCAACCCCGACGGCTTCAACGCCTACGCCTCGAAGATCGACTTCCACCAGCTCGGCGCCGGCTTCGGCGGCCACTTCTGGTTCGCCCACACCCGCGCCGCGGCCGGCAACGACATCTTCGGAGTGACCGGCACCTGGCGTCCTCCCTCGGCGGTGAGCGGCTGGACGCGGCTCAAGGTGCACATCCCCAGCCACGGCGCCCATACCCAGCTCGCCGACTACGTCATCGATCTCGGCGGCGGCGCGGGCCGGCGCCACCGCGTGGTCAGCCAGTACCAGCGCAAGGACGTGTGGGTTGATCTCGGCGTCTTCAACCTCAGGTCCGGCGCCAGCGTCTCGCTCAGCAACCTGACCCCGCGCGAGGAAGGCGCCGGCTGGGACTGGGACATCGCCTTCGACGCCATGGCGTTCATCCCCACCGGCAAGCCCACCGTCGACTACGTCGCGCTCGGCGACTCCTACTCCGCCGGGGAAGGCAACGCGCCCTTCGACCCGGTCTCCGACTACACGCTGGGCGATCGCAACTCCAAGTGCCACCGCTCGGCCGAGTCCGCCTACGCACGCCAGATCAGCCGGACGGGCAGCCAGTCGCCCATCGCGGCCGACCCCACCGCGGCGTTCGCCTTCCTCGCCTGCTCGGGAGCGAAGTTCCAGCACGTCACCGGCAGTTCCTATGCCTCCAAGGGCGAGCCTCCGCAACTCGCCCAGGGCTACCTCGACGAGGACACCGACCTGGTCACCCTGTCCATCGGCGGCAACGACGCGGGCTTCGGCCTCATCATCAACCGGTGCGTCCTCGGGCTGTCCTGCATCGACCCCGCGATCGAACAACGCATCGACCAGCTGGCGGACGACTACTACGCCTCCTACTCGACCATCCACAGGGCGGCCCCGAACGCGCGCGTCATCGCCGTGGGCTACCCGCACATCTTCAACCCCGCCCTGCGAGATCCGCTCTCCTGCCTGGAGAACCTCGTCATCTCCTCGACGGAGGCCGAGTGGATCAACGAGATGACGAGCAAGCTCAACACGGCGGCGGCAGGAGCGGTGACCCGCCTGCGCAACGAGGGAACGGACATCCGCTTCGTCGACTCCGTCCCCGCCTTCAAAGGCCACGCCGTCTGCGACCCCGCCCCCTACCTCAACTCCCTGTCGCTTGAGGACGGCAAGACCTTCCACCCGAACGTCTTCGGCCAGGCGCTCTACGCGGACCTCGTGGAGCAGGCCATGGCCGGCTGAGCACCTGCCTGCCCCGGGCCCGCGCCACCGCCGCGACGGGCCCGGGGTGCCGCCTCCGGTCGCCGCGTTCGAGCGCCTGCCTGGCCACACACCGGGCGACAGCTCGTCCGCGGCGCACCCGGCCCGGCTGCGGACGCGAGGACGAGACCGTGCTGATCAGTGCCCGGTCCCGGGGCGACCCGCGCACGAACAGCCGTACCGGCGATCGACCTCATGATGAGGAGGCATCGATCGCCCGCCGTCCAGGACCCGCGCGCCGCATCGGGATGCGGTCCCCTCCTTCCGAATGTAATGTGTGAAATATCACAAGCCTTCGCCCCCGGGGATCCGATGACCGACAAGCTGAACACCGGCAGCCACGACCTGCCGGTATCCGACGCCCTCGCCGAGTTCATGAGGACCGGCTGGGCCGACAGCCGCCGCGACGACGTGGCGGCGCTGCCGGTGGCCGCGTACACGGCCAAGCGACGCGCCGCGCTCGCCGCGCGGTTCCCCGGCGAGCGCCTCGTCATCCCGTCCGGCACGCTCAAGGTCCGCAGCAACGACAGCGACTACCGGTTCCGCCCGCACAGCGCGTTCACCCACCTCACCGGTGACCAGGAGCCCGACGACGTCCTGGTGGTCGACCCGTCCGGGGAGGCGACGCTGTTCCTGCGCCCCCGCTCGCCGCGCTCGGCCTCCGGGACGGCCGGGCAGGAGTTCTACCGCGACCGCCGCTACGGGGAGTTCTGGGTGGGCCGCCGCCCCGACCTCGCCGAGGCCGAGGCGCTCTACCTCCTCGACTGCGCGCCGATCGACCGTCTGGGCGACGCGCTCGCCGGCCCGGCGCGGGTGCTGCGCGGGGTGGACGCCTCGGTGGACGCCCGGGTGGCCCCGCACGACGGGGACGCCGAGCTGGAGACGTTCCTGTCGGAGATGCGGCTGATCAAGGACGAGTGGGAGGTCGCCGAGCTGCAGTTCTCGGTGGACGCGACCGTGCGCGGCTTCGAGGACGTCGTGCGGGCGCTGCCCGCGGCGCTGGACCACCGGCGTGGCGAGCGCTACCTGGAGGGGGTCTTCGGCCTGCGGGCCCGTCTGGAGGGCAACGCGGTCGGCTACGAGAGCATCGTCGCCTCCGGCGCCCACGCGTGCGTGCTGCACTGGATCCGCAACGACGGGCGGCTGAACCCCGACGACCTGCTGCTGCTCGATGCGGGCGTGGAGACCGACGGCCTCTACACCGCCGACGTCACCCGGACCCTGCCGATCTCCGGGCGGTTCAGCCCGGTCCAGCGGCAGGTCTACGAGCTGGTCTACGAGGCGCAGAGCGCGGCGATCGAGGCGCTGCGGCCCGGGGCGCGGTTCCGCGACTTCCACCGGACCGCCATGCGGGTCATCGCCGAGGGGCTGCGCGACTGGGGCGTGCTGAAGATCAGTCCGGATGAGGCCATGGAGCCCGGCAGCGGCCTGTACCGCCGCTACACGCTGTGCAGCAGCGGCCACATGCTCGGCATGGACGTCCACGACTGCGCCAGGGCGCGCGCGGAGGTCTACCTGGACGGCGTGCTGGAGGAGGGGCAGGTGCTCACCGTCGAGCCCGGCCTCTACCTGCAGCCGGACGACCTGACGCTGCCGCCGGAGCTGCGGGGCATCGGCGTGCGGATCGAGGACGACCTCGTCATCACCGCCGACGGCGCCCGGCTGATGTCGGCGGGGCTGCCCCGCCACCCCGACGAGATCGAGGGCTGGATGGCCGCGCTCTCCGCCTGACCGTGTACCGCTCCCCCGCCCGGCCGCACCGGGCGGGGTGTCCGGTCAGGGACGTCCCGGCGGCCGGGTGGAGGGTCATGGCCGCCCGACCCGACTGAGCAATACATACCAAAAGGGACGTTAGGCGACGTTCCGGACACGCTCCGTCAGGGAAGACTCGCCGTGAAGGGCCGCCGTACGGGGCCCGGAGGCGATACGGCGAGCCCGGCCGCCCGCCGGTCGCCGCACCGCCGCGATCGGGAGCGGGGCCGCCGTGATCAGGAGCAGCAGTTGAGCCGGGCGCCTCGGCAGCCGGGCGAGGGGGCTCCCCGGGAGGCGACCCCGGACCACCGCGGGGCTCCCGAGGGAATCCCCTACGGCGCCGGGGCCCCGGGCGGCGGGGACTCCGGCGACGGGGGACCCCCCACCCAGCCGAGCCCGGCGGCCCGGCCCGCCGGGACGCCCTCCGTCCACCCGGCCGCCCGCCATGCGACCGCGGTCCAGGCGGGCACGGGCCCGGGGGCTCCAGGGAGTCCGGGGACTCCGGGCCGGACGGTCACCCGCCGGGCCGGCGTCGTCGCGGCGGCGGCCGTGGCGGGGATGCTCGCGGCCACCCTGACGGCCGCGATCCAGTGGAGGACCGCCGACCGGCTCCGGCAGGAGGAGTCCGAACGCGCGGCGGTCGCGGGGCGGGCGCGCGAGTTCGCCGTGGCGCTGCAGACCTACGACTACGCGGACCTGCGGGTCTGCCGCGACCGGGTCCGCACCTTCTCCAGCGAGCGGTTCGAGAGGGCCTACGACGAGGCCTTCGGGAGGCTCAAGGAGGCGATCATCTCGATGCGGGCGCGCTCGGCCGCCTCGGTGCGGGACGTCTACGTGTCCGGGGTCGCCCCGGACCGGGCGAGGGCGATCACGGTGGTGGACTCCACGGTCACCAGCACCGCGGGCACCCGGCGGCTCCTGGGCACCTACCTGCGGCTCGACCTGGTCAGGACCGGCGGGGACTGGAAGGTCGACGACACGACGGTCATGGGCACGGCCGACGAGCTGGTCACCGACCCCCAGGGCAGGACCGTGGCGCCGTCCCCCGGCCCCTCCGGGAACGCCGGGGGAGACGACTCAGCGGACGATTCGGGAGAGGACGAGTAGGCCACCCGGGACGTCCCGCCCCGGGGCTCGATCGGCACCGCTCCGGCCCGGTACCGTCACCCCGGCGCCGCCGCCCCCCGCCGGGGCTCCGTGATCCGCCGCCCCCGCCGTTCAGGAGTCCTGGTCCGCCGCCCGGCGGTGGTCGTGGGACGACCTGCCCGGGGTGGGGTCGAGGAAGACGTGCGAGATCGACGGGAAACGCTCGCGGAGCCGCTCCTCCACCCGGTCGGCGGCCCGCTCCAGGGCGGCCCCCGTGCTCTCGTCGGAGAAGTCGACGCGCGCGGCGACCATCACCTCGGACGGGCCGAGCATCATGGTCAGCAGCTCCACCACGTCCTCGACCTCGGGCTGGGCGAGCATCTCCCGCTCGACCTCCTTCCTGAGCCGCTCGGGCGCGGCCTGGCCCATCAGCAGGGAGACGTTGGCGCGGATGAGGTGGGCGGCGACGCCCAGCAGCAGCAGGCCGATGGCGACCGAGGCGACGCCGTCCCA
Source organism: Streptosporangium sp. NPDC048047 (assembly GCF_040653115.1). Lineage (NCBI taxonomy): Bacteria > Bacillati > Actinomycetota > Actinomycetes > Streptosporangiales > Streptosporangiaceae > Streptosporangium > Streptosporangium sp. NPDC048047. Next base: position 56,728 of record NZ_JBEZNH010000049.1, read on the forward strand.
CACGGGGTCGCCGGTCATCTCGTAGGCCAGCAGACCGCAGGCGGCGATCACCAGGCCCGCCAGCGCGGCGGCGTCCTCGAAGAGCACGGCCTTGACCGCGGTGTCGGAGGTCCGGGCGACGTAGCGCTGCGGGCTCACCCTGACCCGGGCGGCCTCCGAGCGCACCTGCGACAGCGCCTTGAAGAAGGAGACCGACTCGATCACGAACGAGATCACGAGAACGGCGTAGGAGACCCTCAGGTCGGCGAGCTCCTCGCCGTGGATGATCTCCTGCACGCCATGGGTGATCGAGAAGCCCGCGCCGCCGATGAGGGTGGCGAAGGCCGCCATCAGCGCCCAGAAGAACCCCGCCATGCCGTACCCGAACGGGTGTCTGGCGTCGGGAGGGCTGTCGGACCGGCGGACCGCGACGAACAGCAGCACCTCGGTGACGGTGTCGGCGGCGGAGTGCGCGGCCTCGGACATCATCGCCGCCGAGGAGCTCATCAGGCCGGCGACCAGCTTGGCGATGGCGATCGCGAAATTGGCGAGACCGGCCACGATGACGGTGCCGAGGCTCTCCGAGCCGGGCTTCTCCGAGCCGGGCTTCTCCGGGTCGGGCTTCTCCGGGTCGGGCTTCTCCGGGCCGTTCCTGTCCGCTTCGGGGTCGTTCACTGGGATCTCCGCTGTCCGGCCGCTGTACGCCGGTGTCTCGTTCCTCCCCTCCGGAGGATGAAACCTCCCTCCGAGCCGGGGAACGAGACACCGGGAATAGTTGAATCTTCACCTATGTTGCGGGAAGAAAAGGACATCAGACGCTTAGGAGTACATATGTCACTCATTCTCGCCCCCGAAGCGCAGGCCCTCCTCTTCCGGGACGCCCGTACGGCGAACGCCTTCAGCGACGAGCCGGTCACCGACGAGCAGATGCGGGCGATCTACGACCTGGTGAAGTACGCCCCGACCGCCATGAACGGCCAGCCGCTCCGCATCGTCCTGGTGCGCTCCGCCGAGGCCCGGGAGCGCCTGGTGCCCCTGATGGCGCCCGGGAACCAGGCGAAGACCGCCGCCGCCCCGCTGGTCGCCATCCTCGCCGCCGACCTGGACTTCCATGAGGAGCTGCCGAAGGTCTTCCCGCACGCCGCGGGCGCAAGGGAGCGGTTCGCGGCCGACGAGGCGGTCCGCGCCCGCACCGCCACGTTCAACGCGGCCCTGCAGGTCGGCTACTTCATCCTGGGGGTCCGCGCCGCCGGTCTGGCCGCCGGGCCGATGGCGGGCTACGACGCCGACGGCATCGACAAGGAGTTCCTCGACGACGCCCACACCGTCATGGCGGTGGTCAACATCGGCAGGCCCGGAGAGAACGCCTGGCTCGGCCGCCTTCCCCGCCTCCCCTACGACGAGGTCGTCACCAGCGTCTGAGTCACCGGCGCCCGGGTCACCGGCGCCTGAGAGCCGCCCGTCCGAGAGCCGCCCGTCCGAGAGCCGCCCGTCCGAGAGCCGCCCGTCCGAGCGCCGGCCGCCCCGCCGGCCGCTCGGGGACGGAACCGTCCGAGGATGGGACCGAACAGGGGCACACAGGACCGTACAGGACCGCGTGGAGGACGCCTGCCGCGCCGGGGTGGCGCGTTCCCGGTCCAGGGAAAGGGCGTTCCGCCGTTTTCCGGTAAGTTCTGATCCATGAACGGGGAGTCGAACCGGTACGGCGGACGCGGCAGGCGCCTCGCCGGAGCCGTCCCACGTGACGGGGGAAGAAGGTGAACGGCCGGTGACCGACGAGGAGACCCGCTGGCTCAGCTCCATGGAGCAGCGCACCTGGCGCGCCTACCTCGACGCCTACCGGCTGCTGGAACACCGTCTCGATCGCGAGCTGCAATCCTTCGGGCTGTCCATCAACGACTACCAGATCCTGGTCAACCTGTCGGAGAGCCCCGAGCACCGGATGCGCATGAGCGATCTGGCGAGCGCGACGATCCAGTCACGCAGCCGCCTCTCCCACCAGATCTCCCGGATGGAGGCGGCCGGGCTGGTCACGCGGGAGAACTGCCCCGACGACCGGCGCGGCACCTTCGCCGTGCTGACCGGGAACGGCTGGGCCACCATCCAGAAGGTCGCCCCGCACCATGTGGCCAGCGTGCGGCGGCACTTCATCGACCTGCTCACCGACGACCAGCTGCACGCGCTGGAGTCCGCGTACGCCCCGGTGGTCGAGCACCTCAAGAGCCTGCGGACGGCGAGCGGGAGCTGACGGGCTCCGGGCCCTCCGGGAACGGTTCCCCCCTCCGGCTCCTCCGGCGATGTCCCGCTGGGAGCGCTCCCGTCCCGGAGGACGTCCGCGCGGGAGCCGGAGGAGGCGAAACCGATACCGCTCCGGCATCGTCCGGCGTCCCCGCGGTCGTTACTATCCGGCCATGCCTGGTCGCCGGATCCCCCTCGCCGCGGTGCTCACCGCGGTGCTCGCCGTACTGTCCCTGACCGCCGCGTGCGGCGGCTCCGACGAGCCGAGCCTGCCCGGCGGGCCGGAGCTGGTGCGGAAGTCGGCGGAGGCGATGCGGGCGGTCACGTCCGTGGCCTTCTCCCTGGAGACCGAGGGCAGCCCCGCCGTCCCGGTCAAGAAGGCGACCGGCCGCCTCAGCGGCACCGGCGACGCCGACGGCACCATCCAGCTCGATCTGATGGGCACCCTCCAGGAGATCCAGTTCGTCCTCCTCGGCGAGACCGTCCACTTCAAGGGCGTCACCGGCGGCTTCCAGAAGATGTCGCGCGGCCAGCTCGCCACGATCTACGACCCGTCCGCCATCCTCGACCCGGACCGGGGGGTCGTCCAGCTCATGTCCGGGGCGGTGAACCCCCGGACGGAGGCCGCGGAGAAGGTGGACGGCTCCGACGCCTACCGGGTCTCGGCCACGCTCCCCCATCGGATCCTCGTCACGATGGTCCCCGGCCTCGGCCAGGACGTGAACGGCACGCTCTGGATCGACCGCGCCACCGACCGCCTGCTCAAGGCCGACCTGCCGATGGACGGCGGGAAGGTGACCGTCGCCTTCCACGACTACGGCGCGCCGGTGCGGATCACCGCGCCTGCCGGGTGACCCGGTGACCGCCCCCGTCCCCGCTCCCGCCGACGCCCCCTACACCGCGTCCCGGACCGTCCGGCGCCGCACCGCCCTCGGCGTCGGCGGCGCCGCCGTGCTGCTGGCGGCCCTGGACGCCTACGTCGTGGTGACCATCCTGGTGGACGTCGCGGGCGACGCCGGGGTGCCGCTCAACCACCTGGAACGCGCCACCCCGATCGTCACCGGCTTCCTGCTCGGCTACGTCGCGGCCATGCCGCTGCTCGGCGGCCTGTCCGACCGGTACGGCAGGCGCCCGCTGATCCACCTGTGCCTGGCGGGCTTCGCGGCCGGCTCGGTCATCACCGCGCTGGGCGAGACCGTCCCCTGGCTGGTGGCCGGGCGGGCGTTGCAGGGCGTCGCGGGCGGCGCGCTGCTGCCCGTCACCATGGCCCTGGTCGCCGACCTGTGGGACGACCGCGACCGCCCGCTCGCCCTCGGCGCGCTCGGCGCGGCCCAGGAGCTCGGCAGCGTGCTCGGCCCCCTGTACGGCGCGGCCCTCGCCGCCGCGGTCCCGGCGTCCCTGCGGCTGGGCGCCGTCCCGCTCGGCGGCTGGCGGTCGATCTTCTGGATCAACGTCCCGCTGGCCGCCGTGGCCGCGCTGGCCGTACGGCGGGCCGTGCCGCCCCGCGACCGCGCCGCGTCCCCGGCCGCCCGGGTCGATCTCGCCGGCGGGCTGCTGCTGGCCATCGCGCTGGGACTGCTCGTGGCGGGCCTGTACAACCCCGACCCGGGACGGTCGGTCCTGCCGCCGTGGGGGCCGGCCACGATCGCGGCCGGGGCGGCGGCCGCCGCCGGGTTCGCCGTCTGGGAGCGGCGGGCCAGGGTGCGCCTGTTCGACCTGACGGGGGTGGCGCGCACGCCGTTCTTCGCCACGCTCGGGGTGAGCGCGCTGACCGGCGCGGCGCTCATGGTCACACTCGTGGACGCGCAGCTCACCGCGCAGACCCTCCTCGGGCTGGACGCGCTGGACGGCGCGCTGGTGCTGTCGCGCTTCCTGGTCGCGCTCTGCGTGGCCGCCCTGCTGGGCGGCCCGCTGGTCCGCCGGTACGGCGAGCGCGCCGTGGCGGTCGCCGGGCTGGCGGTGGCCGCGGCCGGTTACCTCCGCATCGGCGGGTGGCCGCTCGACCTGGCCTCCGCCGGTCTCCGGGTGGACGCCGACCTCGTCGTGGCCGGGCTCGGCCTCGGCGCGGTGATCGCCCCCGTCTCCTCGGCGGTCCTGCGGGCCGTACCCGCGGCCCGGCACGGCGTGGCGTCGGCGGCGGTGGTCGTGGCCCGGATGATGGGCATGCTGCTGGGGATCGCGGCGCTGTCGGCCTGGGGGTTCCACCGGTTCCAGTCGCTCACCGCGGACCTGGACACGCCGCTGCCGTTCGGTGTGGACCCCGCCGTCTACGCGCGGCGGCTCGCCGCCTACGAGGCCCAGGTCAAGGCGGCCCTGCACACCGAGTACGGCGAGATCTTCCTCATCACCGCCGCCCTGTGCGGGATCGGCGCGCTGGCCGCGCTGCTGCTGCCGCGCGGCCGTCCCGCCCCGGCGGGGACCGGTCGTCCCGGGGAACCGTGAGTCCCGCGCGGCCGGTCCCCGCCGCAGCGGAACCCGTCGGCCGGGGGTCCTGAGCCTTCCGCGAGCCGGGCGGGCACATCGCGCGTGCCCGCCCCACCGGCGGCCGGACGCCCTACGACACGACCGGGTCCTCCGAGATCGTCAGACCTCCTCGACGCTGCTCGGCTCGCGCCGGGACAGGTCGATGCCGAGCTCCTCCGCGGCGCGGAAGA
>NZ_JBEZNH010000050.1:0-60718 GCF_040653115.1 Streptosporangium sp. NPDC048047
AAGGACGTCTACCCAGACCACAGTGCGCTATCCGGCACGAGGCGTCGGGGCGCTGTGGACCGCCGGAACGCAGGCGCCCGCCGGCAGCACGGTCCGGCTGCTCGGTCGGGTGCGGGCCGAACTGCTTGAGGCACTGCGGTCCCCCGCAACGACGACGGACTTGGCTCGAGCGCTCGGGATCACGCCCAGCGCCGTCTCACAACACCTTCGCGTACTGCGCGAGAGCGGGCTGGTCGCCCGCGAGCGATCCGGGCGCAGCGTTTTGTATATGACGACCACTCTCGGGGATTCCTTGAGCGGGACGGTTGCCTAAGCCCCCGATGCCGCAGCGCCGTCCTCATCCTGCTTCCACCTTCGGGTGTTCGGTGAGGGATCTTGCAGTCTTGGGGGTCAGCGATGCCATCGCCGCCTACAGTGTGGAGTTGCATCTATGCGTTGAGTGATGGCGATGATCTGGGGCTGCTGCGAGGGAGGCGATGGTGACGTCGTTGCTGGCGAGGCTGGGCCGGGCCGAGGAGGCCACACGGCAGCAATGCGCCGAGCTGTCCCGGCAGCTGGAGGAGCTTCAGGAGCGGCTGGCCACCGCGCAGCGGCGCCTGGAGCGGTTGTCCATCGCGCGTGAGGAACTGGCCGTGCTGGCGGCCGATGCCGAGCCAGGCGATACAAAGCCCGGTGATTCCGCCGGTTACGGTCACCGCCACGACGATGTCGCCGCGCACGGTGCCGGGCTCGGAGAGGCTCCCGGATCGGCTCGTCCGGCCCTGCGGGGGCTGCGCAAGGAGGCAGTGGTGTTGCTGGCCAGTTCCGACAAGCCGCTGCGGGCGCGCGATGTGGTGCGGGCGCTGGGTCAGCAGGACGTCCGTGGCCGGGTGGAGGGGATGCGCGCGCGGCTCAAGCGGCTGGTGAACGATGGCTGGCTGGTCGAGCGTGAGCAGGGCCTGTTCACGATCGCATCCGGAGTGAACGGGTTCACCGGCGAGGGGGACACCGCCACGGACTGAGCCGACGTGCCGGTCTGGATGACCGGATCGAAAAGTGGTGCCGCCGAGCTGCTACTCGACGGCACCGGGTTGCGTGAGCGCCCAGAAGACCTAACTCTTTGAAGGCTCGCGCCTTCCGAGCGTAACGCGCTAGGTGATCGCTTGGAGGCTGTCGAGCCAAACGACGGCCGCTATGCCCGGATGTCCGGGTTTCCGGGGCGGCGGAGGGAAGGCTCGACCATGCCGTCGAGATCGTCACGGCGTTCGGCGCCGTCATCGGGGCGCCGAGGGGCCCTCCGGCCACAGCCGGGCCGCGAGCGCGGTCTCCAGCAGGGCGATGGTGGCCACGTCCGGCCAGGACCGCCCGGCCAGCAGGTCGGCGATGGCCTGGCGATTGACGCCGGAGGCGGCGGCCAGGCCGCGCAGGCTCAGCCGGCGCTCGGCCAGGATGCCGGCCAAGGTGGCGGCGATGGCCTGGACGACGGCGGCGGCGGGATGAGGGGTCAGGTCCGCGTAGGGCCAGGCCTGCGGGTCCTCGGCCAGCTCCCGCGGGGCGGCCGAGCGTGCGCGTCCTCCGACCATCACGAAGTTCTCCTATCGGTGGATGTCACCCGCGACTGTAACGGCTGCTTGTCCAGCCGCTATGGATGGAGTGTGACCCTCGACCCGGACACCTCGGCGAAGATCACTGGCTATCGGCCGCGCAACGCCTCGCCCGGCTGGGAGACGGTAGCCGATCAGGTCCGCGTCACCGTGGCCGCGTCCGCACCGTGGGTCGGCTACCGCATCGAGCGGCTGCTGCACGCGGTCGGCCGGCTGGCGATCTGGTGCCATGGGCACGGGCTGCCCGCCGACCCGGATGTGTGGCTGCGGCACGAGACGATCGACGCGTTTGTGCTGGCCGGATGCGCCGACCTGGCCCCGCGCACCGCGCAGACCTACCGGTCGTGGCTGCGGCAGGTCCGCGCCGCGCTCGCCTGGGCACAGCATGGGGAAAGCACCCCGGTCGCACTCAGCGCCCCCAGCGAGCGCACCGCCCCCTACACACCGGTCGAACTGGCCCGGCTGCGCGGGTGGGCCACCCACCTTCGCGGCCAAACCCGCAGCGATGCCCTCGCGCTGATCGCCTTGGCCGCCGGGTGCGGACTGACCTCGGCCGAACTCGCCGCCGTCCGCGGCAGCCATGTGCGCGTCCTCGATGACGGGACGGTCATCGTCGCCGCGCCGGGCACGACCCGGCTGATCGTCGCCCGCGCGGCCTTCGAACACGACTTGGCCGTCGCCGCCGACACCGCGCTCACCGGCGGGGACCGGTACCTGTTCCGGCCCGGCCGCACGGCCGCCTACGCCAAGAACCTCGTGGCCTCGTGGACCTGGACGCACCGCCCGACCGGAGCCCTTCCCCCGCTGTCGGCGCGGCGGCTGCGCGCCGGCTGGATCGTCGAGTTGCTCAGTGCGCGGATCGACCTGACCGTGGTCGCCGCGGCGGCCGGGCTCGCCCCGAGCGCGCTGGCCCGCTACAGCCATTTCGTCCCGCCTCTGGATACCCGCACCGCCACCGAGCTGCTGCGCGGCCGCTGATGGCGGACGGGTCGCGTCCCCGCACGACGCGGGTGGCCGCCTGCCGTCCCCGGCCGGTCACCGAAGCGCCCCTGCTGATCCCGGACGCGATGGCGGCCCACCTCGATGACCTGCTCACCGACACCGGGGTCATCGAGGTGATCGAGACTGAGTTCGCGCACCGGCCCGGGCCTCCCGGGATGCCGGTCCGCACCGTGCTGCTCGGCCTGCTGCTCGCCGTCTACTACACCGGCAGCGCTCAGCTCGCGGACGCCTGGCGGCTGACGGCCTTCAGTCTCAGCCCGGCCACGCGCCGACGCCATCAGATCCCCGACATCGACCCTGATGACCGGCACGCCCAGCACGCGCTGTCGCGCAGGTTCTACCGCACCTTCGACAAGATCACCACAGGGCTGGATGTCGTCCGCGTCGACCGGCGCCGCCGCCTCACCGCGGCCGAAGCCGACGCCTACACCTCCGCCTGGGACGACGACGAGCCCGAGCACCAGCGCAAACGCGACCTGCTGCAAGACATCGTGACCCGGCTCGTGCTGACCCCGGTCCGCCGGGCCCGAGGCCGCGGCTATCTCGCGCACTACGGCGGGGACGTCGGAATCGACGCCACCGCGATCCCCACCTGGGCCAGACCACCGCGACTTCGCCGCTCCACAGGTCAACCTGTGGCGTCGATCGAGATCACCGCAGGCTGGCACCACAGCGCCGGCGACGGCCCGCCCACCTTCGGCTACAGCGCCACCCTCGCCACCGCCGCCCGCACCCGCGACACGCTCGGCACCCACCCGCAACTCGCGCTCGGCCTGGTCCTCGACACCCCGCACCGGCGCGTCGGCCCGGCCGCGATCACCGCTCTGGACGCCATCGCCTCCCTCGGCCTGCCCACCGGCACGCTCGCCGTCGACCGCGCCTACACCGACCAGAGCGCCGACCACTTCGCGCGGCCCGCCCGCAGGCGCGGTTACCGGCTCGCCCTGGACTACAGGGTCGAGCAGCGCGGACTGCAGGGCTCGGTGCACGGCGCGCTGCTGGTCGACGGCAACCTGGCCTGCCCCTTGATGCCCGATCCGCTCCTGCACGCCACAACCGGCCTCGACGACGCCGCCGTCCGCGCTCCCGACGACGAGCTCACCGCGTTGATCCACGCGCGCCGACCGTACTTGCTCAAGGTCAAGCAGACCTCCGACGCCGAGGGGAGACTTCGCCTGCAGTGCCCGGCCGCCGGGACCGCCCCGTCGGTGAACTGTCCTCGTTTCGCCCAGGCCAGAGCGGCGGCACGCGGCCCGCGCACCCGCATCGACCTGACCGACGCACGGCAGCGGGCCGCGCACGCCGCCGCCAAGCCCACCGCCCTGCTGCCGCAGACCGGCAGCGACGACGGGTGCCTGCCGACGATCTGCACCCAGCAGACCATCACCCTGCGCCCGGGCGACCTCGGCCACAAGGACAAGCTCCGCCAGGACCTGCCCTACCTGAGCCCGGTCTGGAAAGGCGCATTCAAGGCCATCCGAGCGAATACCGAAGGCATTAACGGCAGGTTGAAGGGCCAGGTCATCAACCTGGCCGACCCGACCAACCGGCTCGCCCACGGTCGCGTCGCCCAGACCATCCTGGTCGCCCTCATGGTCTGCGTCGCCAACCAGAAGATCCTGCTGTCCTGGCGGCAGGTCCACAACCCTGAACCCCGGCCGTCGTCCCTCACCGGGGACGGCCTCCCGGCCGAGCCGGGCATCGACGACACCACCGGCAACAGCGGCAGACCTCCGCCCGACCGGCCCTGAACAGATCGTTACCCCGGCCCGTCCCGGCAGCACATCCCAAGGAGCCGGCGCGAGCATGCCCACCGGCCGGTTCGCCCTGCCCTCGACGCGACCGGACACCACCCGAGCCCTTTGCCACGACCGCCGCACCGGCCTCGAACCGCCCGGCGAGCACGGCTACGGGTCCGGAAACGAAGAGAGCCCGCCCGATCCACACGATCAGACGAGCACTCGTGACACATGATCAGGCCATCTCAAGAACAGCCCGGCAAGGCACCCGGAAGATACGCATCACCGTTGACCTGGAGGAAGCCGACTACCGCACCCTCAAAGACCTCACCGACCATCTGGCGATGCTGTCGGGCAACCCCGTTCTCTCCCATGCCGCCGTATGGCGGGAAATGCTCCGCCTCACCGCCGAGAATACTGTCTTGCACCCCGCCCTGGTCATGCGGTTGCGCCCCCTCGCCGAGGGTCCGCCAACGGCTGACACGTAGGCGGCTTACGCGAAGCGCTCGCAGCGGCTTAAGCCGGTTCGGAGTCGGCAAGCCCCGTCACCGGCGGACAAGAACGACAATCAGCAGGATCGCTGACGCGCCGCCAGGCGGCCGCGGGCCGGGCACGCGGCCTTGGCACCGATCCCGGCCTGCCCGCCGCCGAAACGGCGGCCGTCGCGCTCAGCGTCACCGGCACTGAGCCTGAGCTGCGCAGCCGCACCCGAACGATCCAGCGAAAGGCCCTGGCATGGACCACCCCACCCACCTGAGGCACACCTTCGTCGTCATCGACTTCGAGGCTCTGACACCTGCGGGACGACCGGCCGTCCCCATCGAGGTCGCCGCCTTGGCCCTCACCCCCAAGGAAGAGGAACTGGTGGAGGCCTGGCGGTTCCAATCGCTGATGAAACCTCCCCCTGACGTGCCGGTCACCGACTTCGACGTCCGCCAGACCGGCATCACCCCCGCCATGCTGGCCGTCGCCGCTGAACCTGACGACGTGATGGCGCGGCTGGAGGCCATGCTGACCGCGCCGCCGTACCGGCTGGTCGCCCACCACGCCGCCACCGAAGCAAACCTCATCGCCCACCAGCGGGCGCACTGTCCGGCCCTCGCGGCCGTTCCGCTGCTGGACACCGTCCGCCTGGCTCGCCTCGCCTACCCGGAGCTGCACTCCCACGCCCTCGATGAGGTGCTGCGTTTCCTGCGCATCCCCGTCCCCGCCGACCGGCACCGGGCGATGCCGGACGTGGAGGTCACCGCACAGGTGCTGCGCCGCATCCTCGCCGAGAACGCTGCGACGCGCCGCTGGCCCACCATGCACGACCTGGACGCCGCCGCCGGGATCCCCCCTAAGCGTCTGTGCGTCGTCGACGGCGACCAGGAACAGCTCTTCTGATTTCCGGGAAACCACTATGCGCAGCGGCTACGGTCGGCCAGTGACCGCCGACCCCCTGCTCTGCGCCGCTCCCCATCTGCTACGCGCCGGCATGCCTCCCACCACCGGACACATCACGGCCACGCTCAGCGGCAGGTGCGCGTAGGGTCAAACCGCTGGCTTCAGGTATCCAGCGGCGGTCAGTCCCGCGAAGGCGATGTCGGTGTCGGTCAGCTGCCCGCCGAGAACATGCCGGACGAACTCGCCGACCGGCATCAGCACCGTCTCGACGAACTCGCCGTCACCCGGGTCCGGCTCAGCGACTCTGCGGCACCCACGAGCCAAGACCGCGTAGCGGCGCTGCGAGGCGTACGACGCTAGGAAGGTCTGCATGACCACCTCGAGCGTCGCCGCCTCATAGCCGGTCTCCTCCAGCAGCTCCCGAGCCGCCGCGACTTCGACCGGCTCATCGCCGTCAGCGTTGCCGCCCGGCAGCTCCAGCAGGACTTTCCCCGGCCCGGGCCGGTACTGACGGGCCAGCACCACCTGCTCGTCCTCGGTCACCGCGACGATCGCGACGGTTGAGCCGCCCACGAGGATGTCCCAGGTGTCCTCGCGGCCATCCGGGTAGCGGTACCGATGGCCACGAACCGTCAAGAACCCCGCGGGCCCGTCCAGCTCCCCCAGCCGCGTCCACTCACTGACCCTGACAGCATCCACAAGCCCCACCTTAGAGATCAACAAGCCCTCAAATGAAGTAGACCTGACCTGCGCTTACAGGAAGACGACTCAGTCTGGACCGCCTGGCTCGTTGTGAAGACACCGCAGGTCAGAGGTAGCTTCGCTGGATTCACGGCCGAAACTACGGGGATCTCTCCGGCTCCAGGGCGCCCGGCGATCCGCTCGCCAGTGTCGAGGAGGCGCTGCCCGCCATAGGCCATGGCGGCCAGCGCGAAAGGGTCGATCATGCTCTCTCCTGTCGTCCATCGTCGAGCCGCTCCGACCGGGGCGCTCTTGCTCTGTCAGAGAGGAGAGCGTCGAGGACACCGAGCGTTAAACGAGATCTTGAGAATCGTGGCCCGTCTCCACGATCGGCGCTGCCGAACGCCCGAGTTCATCGATCGTCCCGCCAGGAGTCCGTCACCTCTGGCCACCGCTGGCGGCCGAAGGCGCCTGGGCGGTTTACGCGGACCGGGAGAAAGCGATGTTGTGACGCGCGAACAGGCGGCCGAAGAAATCAGCCAACACCCTCTTCCCGCCAGGAGCCGTCAACTCGCCGCCTCCGAATCTATAGACCTCATAGCCCTCAAGCCGGAGATTTCGATCTTCTGAAACCATCTCGGAGTATTTACGCGTATCGGGGCGCCGGATCTGGGGATCCATCTCGAAGTAGCCGGGTGAATCGGGCGGCGGGGCATCGGCGGCCAGCCTGGAGTAGTGCTGAACTCCATCGACCTCGATGACCACGCGGTTGCGATGCGGCAGCAAGAGCAGGAAGTCCATGCGTTGGCGCCGCAGCGGCCCCGGCCGGGAAGGGGGAGGCCGCAGGGCGAGGTCGTAGTGCAGATAGACCTGCGGAATGAGCGCCGGAAGATCATCCCCGCCGGGCTGGGGATAGAAGCTGCAGTAGACATCGAACAAGAGGTGCTCCGGAGGCGACTCCATGGACGCTTTCAAGCGCCGGTAGAGGTGCTGGGAGACCCTGACCTCGTCAGCGTCGTGAAGCTCAGGGACGGTCGACCGCCACCAGGAGGTGAGGTCTCGCCAGGTGAGACCCTCTGCCTTCAGGGAACGTGAGTAGACGAGGCAGTTGTCGGCGTTCCTGACGATCTGTAGGTCGTTGTTGATGGCGCTGCGCAGCACGATCTCCGGCTTCGGGCCGACAGCCGCGAAGATCAGATTCTTGAACTCTCCGTCCACGCCGCCGGCACCGAGACAGACCAGGGCTTGCTCCAACTTGGCGTCATCGTGCTCGTCGAGGAACCGCTGTGCAACGGCGACCAGCTGCGGCAATGAGAGCGGCCGCAGCCGGGCCATCACGTAGCGGAACTTGCTGGCGAAGGCCTCATCCTCTGTGCCGGGTGCAAGGCCGAGGTGCTCACAAAGGGCGGGGAGTTCGTAGGACTTCCACTCAGCGAGCGTCTCGGCGATCATGCCGCGCAGAGTCTCAGCCTTGACAGGGGGTGCCATGCTGTCGAGGTTAGCCGCGCAGACCGACACGGCAAGAGACCTCCGTCCGCCCTCGGCCGCGCAGGTCAGGGACTCAATGCCTGCAATCTCACGACGCATGGCCCTGTCGGCCACAGCGGTGGTGGCGAGCAGACGTCTGAGCACAGAGGTCTCCCTGGGATTTCGGGGATGCAAGCAGACGGAGGCCGCCCCACGTGGCCGCCGGGGTGCCCACAGCCTGGAGCTCCACCTGCGCATCGGTGTCGACGAAGCAGACGCGGCGCTGCCGCACCTGGCTGCCCGCCTCCAGAACCTGCCTGCCCCCTTCTGAAGCACAGACAGCATCACCTGGCCGTTGATCACTGCGGTGTCAACCGCGAAGATCAGGCGCACGTCGAACTCATGCACCGTCTCGGCAGTCCCTGCTGAGAGGGGGCGCGACCCCGATCGTCAGGCGTTTCCCCCGATCCGAAGGCCCGCCCATGCCCGCGCGCTACAACCCCCCGCCCACCTGGCCCGCCCCGCCCGCGGGCTGGTCGCCGCCGCCCGGATGGCGGCCTCCTGCGTCCTGGCCGCCCCCGCCGCCGGGCTGGCAGCTGTGGATCGAGGAACCGGCGCAGCCCCGCTGGGCGCGCGCCGTCGCGCGCGTCTACCTCGGTCCGGCGCACACCGCCCCCAAGCGCAAGGTCATCCGGGCCGGTCTGCTAGGTGTGCTGACACTCGCTGTGCTGACCGCCCCGTTTCGCGGCCCCGCGCCCGCCCCGGTCGCCACCGGCCTCCCGGCGATGACCGCCATGCCCACCCCGTACGGCACCATCAGCCCGGCCCAGCCGCCGGTGGTGGCCACCGCGCCGGCCCAGCCCGTTCCAGCGACCGTCACCGCCACGGTCACCGTGATCATCATGCCGAACCTGACCGGCCGAAACGGCGCTGAGGCCCGCACCCTCCTACAGAACCTCGGCGTGCGCGCCATCACCCTGGAGGCGACCAACGGCAAATCCGTGATCGCTGCCTCCCAGTGGACCGTGGCCGGCCAATCCCACCCGGCCGGAACACGCCTTCTCGCCGATACGACCGTCACCTTACGGGTGCAGCGCCCCCCGGCGCCGCCGCCCAGCACCGCACCGCCGCCCCCCGCGGTCACACCACCGCCGCCGGCCCGGCACACCCGGCCCGCCGACCCACCTCCGCCGCCGACGCAGCGCACTCGGCCCGCCGACCCGCGACCGGCCGACCCGCCGCTCGCTCAGCAGACGACGCCCCCACCTCCGGCAGGCGACGACCCACACTTTGCTACCTGCAAAGAAGCCAACGCCCACGGCTACAGCGACTACCAGCGGGGCGTCGATGCCGAATACGACTGGTATGAGGACCGTGACGGCGACGGCTGGGTCTGCGAGCGACGCTGACCGCCGGGCCGCCGGGCCGCATCGGGCGGCGGCCCGGCGATCGAGTCCGGTCAGGCCAGGTGATCCCGCCGGCCCGGGTGGAGGGGCCGTCAACCTCAGTACTATCCGTCTTTATGCGGGAGGAGTCATGATCAGCCGATCCCCGATGCCGCCGCCCTCGCAGGTGTGGAAGGCCCGGGAAGCAGCCACCCGCGCCGGTGGTGTCGATCCCTGCCCGGCCGGCTGGCCGCGGCCCCGGCACGACGGCCTTCCGGTGCCCTGGGTCACTCCGGTGGACCAGGGACGCGCGCACTGGGCGCTGCTGCACGGTGAGCGGTTGCGGCGCTGCCAGGAGGAGTGGCTCTGCCAGGTCTGCGGCTTTCCGCTGCCCGAGCACGCTTACGTGCTCGCCGACGCCGACGGCGAGCTGACCACCAGCGCCGCAATGCACCGGCGGTGCACCTTGCTGGCGCTCACCGTCTGCCCCGGCCTGCCACCGGACCTGCTGCTGGCCGTGGTCAGCCGGGATGACCTGCTGGGTGATGGCGTACCGCTGGACGAACGCGCCCTGTCCACCTGGAAAAGCCGGAGCCTCACACCCGCGGCGCTGGTCGCCGCGGCCACCGTCGGATCGGGTACCGCGAACGCCGTGACGGCGGCTGCACCTGCGGGCAACGCTACGGAAGCCGCCTGTGGCACGCCATCGCCGCCCGCGCCGACCGCCCCCAGGCCACGACGCGGGAAGAGCGTTTCTCCTCTGGGCTGAGGCGGCCGGTTCCATCCGGCGCTGTCTTCAACCGCCACCCGTCCGGCCACACCTGAATGTGAGAAATAACCCATGAGGCTACGGCGAGCCGCAAAGTGGAGCGAGGCCAAGAGCCCGACCAGGAGATCAGGTGTGTGGCCATACCGTCAAGGCTCGCCGTGCCGACGCGCGAGGTGGACGGTGATGTCGGCGATGATCTCGACCGTTTCCGGCAGAACCTTGATAATCTGGCTGAACACCTGCTCGCGCTCCGCGTCCGGCAGGACGAGATACGCCGAGACGGTCGAGAGATGACCGATGTAGTCGTGAGCGGTCAGCGTCAGACGGCGTTCGATCGCGGCCTGCCGGACATCGGTGAACCACTCCGACCGTTGAAGCTCCGTACCCGGCCACTGCATCTCCGCCTCCGGAGGCGTCCCGTCCGGAGAGGGAACACCGTCATCTGCCAGGAACGGTGATCGCGCCGCGCGGACCGCCTGCTGCACAGCCGGGTCGGCCAGTTCGATCGGGCCCCCGAACGAGGCGAACACGCCGCCCGGCTCGACCAGCGAAGCCACCCGTGACCAACGGCCCTCCGGGTTCGTCCAGTGCAACGCCGCGGCCGCGTAGACCAAGCCGTACCTTTTTCCCGGCCGCAAGTCCTCCAGCGCGGCCTGCATGGTCCTGACGTCCGCCGGCACGTGTCTGCGCAGCTCGGTGAGCATGGCCCCATCGGGGTCGGTCGCAGTCACCGCGATCCCTCGTTCGGCGAACAGGCGGGTGGCCTTGCCCGTCCCGGCGCCGATCTCCAAGGCGGTGCTGACCGGCCGGGCAGCGTAGGCCATCACCAGGTCGAAGAGCTCCACGGGATATCCCGGCCGGAACCGTTCGTAGGCTTCCGCCACTCCACCGAAGCTCAGCGCGCGATCAGACATGCTGAATATCCAACCGCTACTTTGCGGCTCGCCGTTATTTCAGGAGCCCTGGGTCATTCCCGGGGCATGCATCGGCCACCATCATCGGCCAGGGCGTCGGCATTGCGCCCTCGGCCGATGCTATGACCGCGCCCGGCGACCAGACGGTCGTCTCCGCCCCCGCCGCAGCGGTTATCGTGTCCAAAGCTTGCCGAGTGACAACTGCCACCGGGCCCGCTACCGTTTTCCGCAGTGGCCGTTACGCTGGCCCGCTTCCGAGCTGTACCGCGCGCCTACGCCGCGCACCGCAGCGGCGAGGACAAGGTTCCCGGAATCGCGTTACTCCGCAGGGGTTCGATCGTCGTGCGCGGAGGTGCGTAGGACCGCCGCGGATCGAGGATCGCCGTGACCGACAACAAGGCGTTCAAGCGAGCCGTGCGCCGGCTCGCCGAACGCGAGAACCTCCCCTACGCCGAGGCACGCCGCCGGATGCTGGCTGAGGACCCGGCCGTCTTTCACCACCACCCCGCCCCGGATGTGTCGGCGCTGGCCGGCTTGCCGTACACCGCGAACCGGCCGGTGGACCTCCCCCTCGCCGCGGCGATCGTGGGGGCGTGCCGCGCCGGATGCTGGCCGTGCCAGGACTTTCTGATCCCTCGCCTGCTGGAAGAGCGCGCCACGATCGCGGCTCTGGCCGGTGCCGTCTACAGCCTGTGGCCCACCGCGGGCCCGCTGGCCTCCCCCGCCACCCGGGCCTGGCACCCGCTGGTGAGGGCGGCACGCGACAGCGACGGCGGCACCGCGGTGATGGCCGCCATCGACCGCATGTCAGCGAAAGAGGTCACCGACCTCCTGGACGACGCGCTTGACCACTGGGCCCTCGGCGGGGCCGACGTCACACCGCTTCTGCTCGACCTGGACGCGGCCGGGCAGGGTGAACCCCAAGCCCGGACAGACGACCAGACAGACGGTCGGCCGCCGGGCTACCGGCTTTCCCCGGGCACGGTGACCACCTCCTACGGGCCGCTGCCGGTGCTGCTGCTGCAGCCGGCCACGGCCGACGCCGGCGCCGAAGACCTGCGTGGCCGGTGCCGGTGGCAGCCGTGGGACCTGAGCGTCGTTCCCGCCCTCGACGCCACCTGGCGGATCCGCATGGACATCGCTACCCGCTCCCTGCGGGAGATCGTCCACGTGGACGCCGAGGGATTCGACGACCTCGAGTTGTGGGTGGCCGCCGAGCCCGACCGGCTGCCTGAGGACTAGTGGAACCTCGTCGACCGCGCCCAGCAGGTGCTGCTGTGCGGGCCGGTCGACGCCGGCGACCATGCCACGCCGCTCGATGCGCTCACCGCCGCGCTCACCGCGGGTGAGCTGCTGGCCGTCCTCGGACGGGCGCGGTTCCAGTGAGCACCGGGCAGCAATCCTCCACCGCTGCGGATTCCACCGCGCATCTGCGCGCCAGGGACCGCATTACCCTCGATGAGCTCGCCGTGCACCTCGATGCCGCCGCGGTGTGGCTGCGTCAGCTCGCCATCGCCGCGGAGACCCCTGCGGTGCCGATCGAGCTCGGCGCGAACGTTTCCGACCGGCTGGATGCGATGGCCGACGAACTCGCCCGCCTCAGCCGGGACGTCGCGCAGGCCGACACGATCATCTCCGAGGGGCAGCCGCTTCGGCCGTGCCTGCCCGACCGGGCGCCCTGGGGCGCGCGAGCGCACGGCTGCGACCGCGGACAGTGGGGCAAACGCCTATCGACGGTGTTGTCACTGCGGCAGGTGTTGATGCTGGCGGCCGCGGACCTGCCATGGAACGACGAGGAGCGGGGTATCGCCTACCTCGACGGTCTCAACGGGCTGCCCGGCCTGGAGGAATGGGAGTCGTCGCGCGCCGCCGAGCGGCGAGCCGCTGCCCGGCGAGCAGCGATCCAGGCGCAGGCTCTCAAGGAGCACTGCGAGACCTGCCAGGCCATCCCAGGGATGCACTGCCGAACGAAGAACGACCGTATCGCCGACGCCTACCACAAGCCGCGGCTCGCGCTGGCGACCCAGGTCGTCGACGAACGGCGGGAAGAAGGCTGAGCGGCACCCCACCGGCGTTCGTCCCCGGACCCATCGAGTGATGGAGACGCCTCGGCTGATCCGGCTGGCCGTCGGTTCGGCGACGTCGACGCGCGCCGACCGGCGGCCACGGTGCTCTCGGCGACGGCTCATGCGACGCCCCGCAGGCTTCACCGGGCCGCCGAGATTGCGCGGGACGGCGGCGGTGACCGCGGTGAGGGCCGCTACCCGCGGCCGACCCGGACCAGGCTTTCAGGAGGTGGTCGATTTCCCGGAAACCGGGATGCGCAGCGGCTACGGTCGGCTGATGACCAACGACACCCTGCCTTCCACCGCTCCTGAGCTGCTGCGCGTCGGCATGGTCGCCGCTCTGAAAGAACGGGGCTTCATCCGCTCTGCTGAGGTGGAAGCGGCCTTCGCCGCGGTACCGCGCGAGAGGTTCGCGCCCGAGGCGCCGCTGGAGGCCGCCTACTGCGCCCAGGACGTGGTCGTCACCAAACGCGGCCCCGACGGCCGGGCGACGAGTTCGATCAGCGCGCCCTGGCTCCAAGCCGAAATGCTCGAAGCCGCGCAGCTCACCGCCGGTGCGAAGGTGCTCGAAGTCGGCTCAGGCGGCTACAACGCCGCGCTCATCGCCGAGATCGTCGGCCCGGAGGGTCTGGTGGTCAGTATGGACATCGACCCGTTCGTCGCCGAACGGGCGGAGCGGTTTCTGGCCGAGACCGGTTATGCGCAGGTGCGGGTCGTGCTGGGCGATGCCGAGCATGCCGCCGCCGAGCACGCTCCCGAGGGCGGCTTCGATGCGATCATCGTCACGGTGGGCGTCTTCGACATCCCGTGGGGGCCTTTGCTCGCCCAGGCCGGCCGGATGGTAGTGCCCTTGCGGTTCTCCACGATCAGTCGTTCCTTCACCTTCGTCCGAGACGGCGACCACTTCGTCGGCGAGAACCCCACGGTGTGCGGATTCGTCGCCGTCCAAGGAGCCGGGGCGCTGCCCGACCAGGAGGCTCTCCTGGCCGACGGCGCGGTGCGACTGACGCTGGAAGAAGGCCCCGCCCTCGACGTCGCGGCGCTGGATCGGGCCCTGGCCAGTGAGCGGGTCGAGCTGTGGACCGGCGTCACGATCAGCCGGGGTGAGCCGTTCGATTCGATGCACCTGTGGATCGCCACGGTCGATGACCGGTTCGGCATGATCTGGCAGGACCCCGAGCGCGGCTGCGGCCTGCCTCTGCTGGCGATGCGCTGGTATTGCCCGGTGCTCATCACCGCCGACAGTTTCGCCTACCTTGCGATCCGCGAACCGCTCCAGGCGCAGGAGACGCCGGAGCGCCGGTGGGAGTTCGGCGTCTGCGGATACGGGCCCGCCGCCGCTGAACTCGCCCACACCCTTCATGATCACGTTCAGGTGTGGGACCGCGACTGGCGCACCCACCCCGCCCCGGCGTTCACCCTCTACCCCGCCGATGCCCGCCCGCCTGCCCCGGCGGTCGGCCGGATCTTCCGCAAACGGCACACCCAGCTGGTCCTGAGCTGGCGCTGACCGCACGAGGAGACGGCCCGGCTTTCATGGCCTGCGCCGGTGATCTGTAGTCGGCGGCGGCGAACGATAGGTGGCGGATGTAGGTCGGGTCGGCCTGTGCGATGTCACCCCCCACCTTGCCGAGACCGGGGCGAAGCCTGACTCGGCCTCGGCGCTGCGGATGATGAGGTCATTGCGGATCCCCTGTGCGAGGAGATCCCGAGCGTGCGCCGGGCAGGACGAGGGTGCGCGGCGTCGTCTGTTACGCGGTGAGGCCGAGGAACTCCTGCACCGCCCGGACCTGCTGGTGCTTGCCCAGTTCGGTCCGCAGTTCGTCCAGCGTGCTGGACCCGCGGGCCGAGTCGACCCCGCCCATGCGGCCGACCACCTCGTGCGCGCTTTCCAGCGCGGCGTCGACGTCGCCGAGCGCGAGGTGCGCCGCGGATTTACGCGCCAGGTAGATGGCCGCGCCGCGGGCTTCCTTGTCCGGATCGTAGGGGTCATGGTGGGAGACGGCGGCGGAGAAGTGCGTCAGAGCGCGCCGGGGATCTTTCAGCGTCAGCGCTGAGCTGGCCGCCACCTGATGCAGTTCCCCGGCGGTCACCCAGTACATGCCCGGCAGGTCTTCGGCGGCCGGGCCGGCACGATCGTAGGCGGCCAGCGCGGCGTCGACCGCCTTGAAAGCCGCCACCGACTCTCCTGCCTTGGAATGCGCGCGGGCCCGGCGGGCGTGCAGCATGGCCACCACCCGCGGGGAGGTGATTTTCTGCTGCGCCGACAGGGCGCCGTCGAGAAGGCCCAAAGCTCCGCGCGCATCACCGCGGGCGTAGCGCAGGTTCGCCCAGAACGCCAGCACGATCGCGGCCATCGTGTCGTCACCGGCGCTGGCCGCGGCCCGCAGCGCGGCGATGAAGTGCCGCTCGGCGGCGGCGGTGTACCCGGCGTCATAGGCGCACCAGCCGGCCAGACGGGACGCCTCGGCGGCCGCCGCATACAGGCGGCGGCCGATGTCGTCGGTGTGGGCCGATTCGGTCAGGATCCGGGTGATCAGCCGCAGCTCAGCGGTCGCGGCGTCGTACGCCTGCCCGGAGCCGACCTGATCATCCAGGTGACGCAATGCGTCCAGGCGCGCATCGAACAGCTTCACGACCTGGTGGCCGACCCGGCGGCCGGCCGTGGGGGCGCTGGTGGAGGAGGGAGCGGTCGCCCACTGGGCGATGATCGCGGCGAGCGTGCCGGTTGAGGTGACCAGGAAACCCCGACGATCCACCGGTCCTCCTAGGTTCTCCAGTGCTTTGACGGTACCCGCCGGGCTCCAGGCAGATTCCACAACCGCGTGGTCGTCGTGGAATGCGAGCAACAGCCAATCGGGCCAGCCCCGATGGTGGACCTCCCGCCGGTCGACCCCGAACACCTCGGCCATGGCGAGCTGGACGGTGATGTACGGCGTGGTTCCCGCCGCCCAACGGCAGACCTTCTCCTTGCGGGTGCCGATCCCGCCGTGTCCCAGGGCGCGGTGGCGGGCATCCACCCTGGTCAAGAACATGCTCGCCGTCCAGTGGCGGCGGGCGATCAGCGTGGTGAGCGGATGAGGCTCCACCGGAGCGTTCACGTGCGACCCCTCCCCTTTGAGGGTGTGCTCTGCAGTGTGTGGTCCCCGAGGCGTTCGCCGTCACGAGCATGCAGCCGCAACGCAACCCCGGGCAACCGGAACGCAACCCAAGGCAACGGCTGACCTCTTTTGCCGCGCGGCTTCAGCGGCTGTGCTGGAAACACGACACCCACCAGGGGAAGGCCACCATGCGATGACGCTTGAGCCCGGTGTTCACCGGCCGCGAGATGACCGCGGCCACGTCGCCGGGGCCGACCGTCAGCAGCGGCTCTTGCCGCCCGGATCATCATGCGAGGCCCGTGCACGCGGACCTTCATCGCGTGGCACCTGGGCGCCCCCACCACACCCCGCAGGCGCTCCACACCGATCCATCCACGACGAAAGAGAGTGATCATGACCGCCACCCTGACGGCATCGGCTGCCGATCTCTTCGACCTCGACCGTCGCGTCGAGGAGGACGCATCGCCCATGCTGCGGGACGCCTCGGAGAACTGCACGAACAACGGCTGCACGAAGACGTGCAACTCGTGCGGGTGCAGCAAGGGCTGCTGATTCCCCATCCGCCGGTGGAGGGGCACAGGCAGCACGGCGTCCTGGCCCCTTCCACCGGCGCCCCTTCTCAGAAAGGCGAGCACATCATGACCTCCAGGAACAGCCCGGGGCGTGGGGGCTTCGTCTGCAGCCCCGAAGCCGTCTGGGCCCGGGTTGCGCTCATGCCCGCCGCTTCATCGGCTGAACGCCACGCCGCCGCGTCCGCCGGCCCGCTGCTGGCCGAGGGTCTGTTCCTGTCCTCGCGGCACCTGCAGGCCCAGGAGCGGCATGGCGCGGCCGCGGCGGGCCTCCACCAGCGGATGGCCCAGACCCTCCGCGCCTATGAGCTGCGGGCCCGTCATCGGTGTGTCCCCTCCGGGGTGTTCGCCGGGGTCAGCCTTGCCACCACAGGGGGTCCACTCTCTTCGATGACGGTCGGCGCCGCTCACCGGCCGCGCACCAATCCCGCCCCGCGCTGGCTGAGCTTGGCCTGCGCTCTGCTGCTGGCCGACGAACAATCCACCTTCGACGCCGCGGTCTTCACCAGCTCGCCTGCGGTAACCCGGCGGGGGAACCGGCTGGAGGTTGAGGGTCAAACCGCAGGGGATACCGCCGCGGCCCCGGGACGCATCACCGTCGCCGCGACCGCCGTCACCGAGCTGATCCTGACCCGTTGCGAGCGGGGAGCATCCGGCGGCCAGCTGATCGAGGCGATCGGCGGCACCTGGCCCCAGGTGCCAGGCCAGCTGATCCGCGACACGGTCATGACCCTGGCCGCCGACGGGTTCCTGCTCAGCGGCCTGCTGCCCGCCGACGTCACCGACGACCCGCTGGCCTGGCTGGTCAAGCAGTTGCCCGCCCGCTCACGCCACCGCGAGGCGTTGACTCGGCTGCGGGATCTCCTGCTCGATGCCGACCAGCAGCCGCCCGGACACCCTGGCCGGCTCGCGCTGCTGCGACAGGCGCACAATGTGGCCGATCAGGTCGTCCACTGCCAGCGGCCGTTGATCGTCGACACGGTCGCCGACGCCCGTATCCATCTGGCGGACGGCCTGCTGGCCGAAGCGGCTCAGGCGGCCGGGGTCTTGGCCCGGATCAGCTCCGGGCCCGATCCGCTGGCGGACTACCATGCCCGCTTCCTGCAGCGGTACGGGCCGCATCGGCCCGTACCGCTGCAGGAGGTCGTCGATCCCACCCTAGGCCTCGGTGCGCCGACGCTGTCGCGGCCGGTCGATCCCGGCGACCGGCACCGGGAGCATCTGGCGCACCTGCTGGGCCGGGCGCTGGCCGCCGGCCAGCGGGAGATCGTGCTCACCGACGCCGACGTCGCCGCGTTGACGCCACCGGGTGAGCAGGAGCCGCCGCCTTCCTCGGCGGAGGTGTACGCCTCCGTCATCGCCGCCAGCACCTACGACCGTGACCAGGGCCGCTTCCAGTTGGCGATCACCGCGATCACTCACACCGCTGGCTCCAGCCTGGGCCGGTTCGCGTCCCTGCTGCCGGTCGGCTCTCCCGGCCCGGCCCGGCAGGACGGCGCCCAGATCTGCGAGATCACCGTCCGGATGCGGGTCGCGGAGGTAGGCGGGCTGGCCCCGCCCACCGGCTGGGCTACCGCGCTGCCCATCGGCCTGCCCGGCGGCCCTGAGGCCATCGCGGCCGCTGATGTGCTGATCGTCTCTGACGGGGCGCGCCTGCAGGCCTGGTCGGCGCGGCTGGGCCGCCGGTTGACGCCGCTGTTGTTCTCCCGGCTGAACAGCCGCTTTCTGCCGCCCGCCGCCCGCCTGCTCCGGCTGATCGGAGAGCAGGGCCGCCCGTGGCACGACTGGGACTGGGGAGCGCTGGACGCGCTGCCGTACCAGCCCCGGATCCGCTACGGCGCCACCATCGTGGCCCCGGCGCGCTGGCGGCTGCCCGCCGCGCTCATCGCCGCCGCCCCCTCCGCCGCCCGATGGGAGAAGGCGCTGGAGGCCTGGCGTACTGAGGGGCCCTGCCCGCCGGACCGGGTGGTGGTCACCGCCGACGGCGACCGGAACCTGCCCCTGGATGTGGAACACCCCGAGGATCGGCAGTTGCTGCGCCGCTACGTCCGGCGCGGGTTGACGGCGGTCACCGAACAGCCGGGCGGCCCGGACGCCGTCCGCGCGGTGGCGGCCGGACCGGACGGCCACCACGCCGTGGAGGTGGTCATCCCCCTCACCCACCACCCTTTGACCGCATCCCCGCCCCGGCCTCAGACTCAGCCGGCGCCCGCCCGGCCACGCGCCGCCCACCTGCATCTGCCCGGCGGGTCATGGCTGTCGTGCGTGATGCCCGCCGCGCCCGCCCAGCACGACGACCTGCTCACAGCGTTGTCGAGGTGGCTGCCGCAGGTGAGCGATCTGGTCGATCGCTGGTTCTTTCTGCGCTACGACGATCCGCAGCATGGCCCGCATCTGCGGATCCGCTTCCACGGCCGGCCGCACGCCTTGGGCGGCCACGTACTGCCCGCCCTGTCAGCCTGGGCGAGCGACATGATCGCCCAACGGCTGCTGGGGGACCTGACCCTGGCCTCCTACGACCCGGAGATCGAACGCTACGGCGGCCGGGAGGCCCTCGGCCACGCGGAGGCGGTGTTCTCCGTCGACAGCCACCTCGTGCTGGCCGCCGTCGCCGCGCTCCCTGGCAGCCAGGAGCGGATCGTGTTCGCCGCGCACACCGCGGCGCTCATCACCCGGATCCTGGCCGCCGGCGATCGGCGGGCCTTGGCCGGGCGGCACCTGGAGCGCGCCGGACGTAACCGGGTGAACGCGCTGCGCCCGGCAGCCCGCGCCGCCGACCACGACCCGGACGGCTACAGCACCGGGGGCCTGCCCGGCGGCGCGCACCGGCCGGCGCTGATCGCGGCGCTGAACTGCTACCGCGAGCGGCTGAAGCCCGAGCAGCGGGCCAAGGTCGCCTCCGCGGTCATCCACATGCACGCCAACCGGCTCGGCATCGATCCTGCGGCCGAACCCCTGGCCCGAGCCCTGGCCGCCGACCTCATCGCCCGCCCGAGCAGGCACCATGACCGATGAAGCGCTGACGCGCGCGTGCCGCGCCCAGGTACTGGCCTGCGCTGAACTGCTGCTGGAGCCTGCGACGGTCCGCCGTGCCCTGCCCGGCCGCGATGCGGCCACCCTCTCCCACGGGCTGGCCGGAACGGCGCTGCTGCATGCCCGGCTGGCCGCCGTCGATCCGGCGTTCGAGGCCGCCGCCCTGCGGCACTGGCACGCGGCCATCGAGACCGCCCGAACGATTCGCGGGCAGAATCCGGGCATCTGCGGCCTGCCGGGCGGTATCGCCGCCTCCCTGGTCGTCGGAACCCCCTACCTGGCCGATCCCGGGCCGCTCGCCGAGGCGACCGGTCAGGCGGTGACCTGGCTGGCCGCGCGCACACGCGACCACGCCACCGCCTGCCGCGCCGCGCTGCGCACGCCCGGCGCGCTGCGCTGGAGTCACTATGACGTCCTGACCGGCCTGACCGGCACCGCCCGCGTCCTGCTCGCCGCCGCATCAACCGGTCACCGCCACGCCGAGCCCGCCCTGGCAGCGGCGACCGGCTTCCTGAGCGACCTGCTGACCACCCGCCATGACGGCCGGCCGGCCTGGTGGATCCCCCACACCGGCCATCTCCCAGGCAGCACCGGGATCCCGGCCTCCGGAGCCACCCACACCGGCCTGGCGCACGGCATCGCCGGCCCGCTCGCCCTGCTGGCCCTCACCGAGCTGACCGGCCGATCCAGCCCAGCCCAGCGCCAGGCCCTCAGCGCCGCCGCCCAGTGGCTGCTGGCCTGGCACGACGAGGACGGCACCTGGCCACCGATGATCGACGGCGACCAGCTCGACGGCGCCTCCGCTTCCTCCCAGCATGGGCGACGGCACGCCTGGTGCTACGGCACCCCCGGGATCGCCCACGCCCTGCGCCTGGCCGCGACCGCGCTCGCCGACCCCGCCCTGCGCGCGGCAGCCGACCACGCGACCGCCACCATGGGCGCCCAGCCACCTGCCGCCTGGGACACCGACGGCGTGACCTTCTGCCACGGCCACGCCGGCGTCCTGGCCGCCCTACCGGATGATCATCCGGGCCGCGACCACGCCGCACGAACCATCACCCGCCGCTTCGCCGGCCACCACCGGTTCGGCTGGCAGCATCAAGACCAGAACCGCATCGACGACCTGCCGGGCCTGCTGACCGGTTCCGCCGGAGTGGCGCTGGCGCTGGCCGACTACGCGCACCTGCCGCACCATCCGATCACCTCCCCCTGGGACAGCCTGCTCCTGCTGTCATGACCCCCTGCGCCCCCGGCACCGCCACCCGTGATCACCGCTGAAGGACACGATCTGATGGCCGACGAAACCCCCGCCGCCTCCGCCGCCACCCCCCTAGACTGAGCCGATGTCCCGCGCTGAAGCACTTCGCAACGCCATGGTCGGCCAGCTCATCGACTGGTGCGTCATCACCGGGGACAGCCCGGTCGCGCACGCGATGCGTCACGTGCCGCGCGACCTGTTCGTGCCCGGCACCGACCTGGAGCGCGCCTACGCCCAGGAGGCTGTGGTCACCCACACCGACGCGGCCGGGACCGCGATCAGCTCCGTCTCCGCGCCCGCCGTGGTGGCCTCCATGCTGGAGCAACTACACCTCCAGCCGGGACAGCGGGTCCTGGAAATCGGTACCGGCCCGGGATACAACGCGCTCCTGCTGGCCGACCTGGTGGGCCCCACCGGCGCCGTCACGACGGTGGAGATCGACCCCCGCGTCGCCGCGGACGCCACCAGGACGCTCGCCGAACTCGGCCCCTCCCATCTGAGCGTGATCTGCGCGGACGGCGACCACGGCTACCCCGCCCACGCCCCCTACGACCGGATCATCGTCACCGCCGGCGCCTGGCAGGTGCCGGCCACCTGGCGGAACCAGCTCGCCCCAGGCGGCCGGATCGTGGTGCCGCTGCGCCTGAACGGACTGACCCGCTCGCTGGCCTTCGAACTCGACGACGATGGCATCTGGCGCAGCCGGTCAGCGGACGAGTGCGGTTTCATCCCCATGCGCGGACACGGTGGTGTGGCCGAACACAACATGCGCATCGGCCCGGCCGGGCAGCCCCTGGTGGTGCTACGCACCGATGACGACCGGGCGATCAACCCCGCCGCCCTGCATGACGCCCTCAACCGCCCCCCGGTCCTGCTGTGGACCGGGGTGAGCGATGCGTGGGGCCAGTGCGAGCATCTGGACCTGTGGCTGGCCGACCTGCCGAGCTTTTGCCGCGTGCTGGTCATGGGCCACGCCACCGCCGCAGGCCTCACGCCGCCGCAGCACAGCTGGGGCAGTATGGGAGCCGCCACCGACACCGCCGTGGCCTACCTCACCCTCCGCCCCCTGGGCGAGGAGGAGTCCGGGGTCGAAATCGGGGTCGCCGCCTACGGCCAGGACGCCGAGTCCCTGGCCCGCCACGTCGCCGACCGCGTGTATGCCTGGCACCACGCAGGCGGCGGCGACGGGCACCTGCTGGTCGAACTCCGCCCGGACAACGACAGCGGCCCCCTCCCGGGTGATGCCCGCCTGACCATCGCCAAAGGCGACCTGCACGTGGTTGTTCGTATCGTCCAGCCCGTCCCCCAGTGATGACCAGGCACCACGTGGCCGCGGGTGAGCCCGCCGGCCTGACGGTGGGCGGCCACGACGTGGCCGAGACGGTGTGTGCGCCCGCGACGGTCTCTTGTCGTCAAGGTCGGCCGGATCATCGCCGCGACGGCCTAGTGAAGGTCAGCAGTCGCTCCTGGCCGGCCTGGTCAGGGACGGCAAGCTGGCTCGGCTGCTGCTCCGCGCGCTGGAGGCGAAGCCGCTGCCCGGGGCGCGCCGATGCGGGACCGGGCGGCCGCCGGGCGGCGGCTGAGCGCTCTGCCCCGCCGCGAGGGCGCGGGGCATTTGCCGGATTTACTTCCCTGAATGGCCGAAACGGGCATTCCTAAGAAAATCCAGGCTGCCCCATTTATCGGAAAACCCGGTCGCGGAGCCCCTTGAGCCATTACCGTGATGAGCGGTCTCAAGTTGATCGCTGATCTTTTCCTGCCGTTCCGTGCGGCGGTATCCGCCTGCTGACAATTCCGTCAGCAGGCGGCTCCCGCTACACGACCCAGCAGGAAGGACTGCTATGGCCGAGACTGTTCCCCCCGCCCCCGGCGGAGGGTCCGATGGTAGATCCTCGAAGGCTCGCGCACTGCTCCGCAAGTTCGGCATCGGCCTAGTGCTACGGCTCCTGGCCGGGCTCGTGATCGAGCTGCTGCGCAGGGCCGCCGAGGGGCGCCCCTGGGATGACCTCCTGTAGTTGCAGGAAGTCACCCCAGGAGCATTGCAGCAGGGGTCTCCCGGTCGCCTTCGCAGGTCTGCACAACCACTTACGCGGAGGAGCCGGGGGGCCCTTGCTCGTCTCAGGAGCACTGAGAGTCCTTACAGTCTGAGACTGTACCTCTTCGAGTTTGAGTTTAAGTGAGTTTACCCAAACTCCCGGAAACTACCGGGATACTCGCCCAAACTCCTGCGATACTAATCCCCAGTTTAGAGCCCTGTCGGGTGCTGATCCCTCGCTAGTAGTCCTCCGTCTTCCGGCCGGAAGTTCTTTCCGAAGTTCGAACTTCGGGAAAAACACCAGAGCGGAACAGCATCTCCAGTCTCAGGCCGGGACTGCTGTACGACGTGCCCCGGATCTGACGGCGATCTTGTGTTTATGCAGGTGGCGCCCAGATTGGAGGGCGAGCGCGTGAGCGCTGCCCGTGCGACCGCACGGGCGGCGACCTGACCCGGTGGGTGCCTGGCCGCCGTCTTCGATCAGCTCCCGGCCTCTGATCCGCCGGCATCCGCGGGACGGCTGGCCCGCCAGGTCGCGCGCACATGCCAGCCGCCGCCGTCTTGCTCGATGACCACGGCCAGCCGCTCCAGATCCGGCCTGCCGGCCGCCTCCCAGTCACCGAGGTGGTCGCGCAGCTTGACCAGTGCGGGCGAGTCCTGCCGGTTGGCCAGCACCTCACCGTCGACGGTGAGGACGGCCGCGTTGTCCGCCGAGGAGAACCCGACGCCGCTGACATAGCCCGGTCCGCCGCTGCCCCAGGTCGTCAGGCTGACGGCCTTCTCGGCGTGTGCCCGTGCCGCCAGGTAGGCGCGGGCGTCCCGCCAGGCGATAGCGGTTTGCGCCTCGTCGTTGCCGAGCGGGTACTTCTCGCGGTGGCCGGGTGAGGTGAGCATGCTCAGTGTCGCCGCGGCCTCGTGCCCCTCGATCTGGCCGCGCCAGGCGACGCTGACGTAGGCGCCGCCGTCGTCCATGGCGTCGTTGTAGAAGATCGGCACGCCCAGGTGCTCGTTGACGACCTGCCCCATATCGACGTACATCGCCGTGCCGATCTGTACGCCGGCGGGGGTTTCGTCCTGGGTGACGACGGCCCGTAGGTGGCCGATCGCACGGGCGACGGGCGCGATGTAGACGGGGCTGGAGATGACGCCGCCGGGCCGGACCTGCTTGAGCCAGGCGCCAGGGATGTGGGTGGGGCTGCACCAGCCCATGACCACGTCGTACGGTGCGAGGTCCGGGACGCCGTCGTGGCCGTCGCCGAACACCACCTCGACCGGGCAGAGCCGCTCGGCGTGCAGGGCACGCGCCCGGGTGACGAGCGCCGGGTCGATGTCCACCGACACGACCTTGCCGGTCGGGCCGACGAGTTCGGCGAGCAACGCCCCGGTGTAGCCGGTGCCGGTGCCGATCTCCAGGATGTGTTTGCCCGTCAGGTCCGCCTCCCCGGCGGCGCGCAGGATGTCGCGCTCGATCGCGGCCTGCGCGGTGGTCTGCGGCGGGCTGCCGTGCACCGGGTGGTGGGTGTAGTGCTGGCGGGGCACGGCCGCCACGGCGGCGGCGAGGGCGTCAGGAGTCATGATTCTTCTTCGTTTTCGCAGGTGAGGTAGGGGGAGCCGACCGACACGGTAGTGCGCAGCGGCCGGTCGAGGCCGGTGGATTCCCCAAGCGGCCCGGGGGCCGTGGTGGTCCAGGCGTGGGAGGCGGCCAGGGTGAAGCGGACGCCGATGCACCAGCGGGTGTGGCGGCCGCGCAGCGTGAGGGCCAGGTACGTTGCGAGGCTGTTTTCCAGGCGGGCGGCGCGTCCCGGCCAGTGGCCGGCCACCCAGTCGCGCGCCGCGGCAAGCCGGTGCACGGCCGTGGCCGCAAACGGGACGCGGCGGTGGTGGTGAACCCGGACGGGCTCGAGTTGCGGCTCGCCGGCTATGCCGAGTCCCTGGCCGGCCTGGTCAAGGCCGGCACGCTGGTCCGGCTGATGCTCCGCGCGGCCGCTCCTTCGCCTTGGTAGGCCGCCCAGAGGGCACCGCGTCGGTAGGTGTCCGCGGTGGCCGCGCACGGCCCGGCCATCGCCGTGACGGCCGGGCGGTGCGCTGTGCTTACTCCCGGGTCCACAGGCCAGCGATGCCGTCCTGGTACTTGCCGTAGAAGGTGTGCAGGGTGGTGGTGAAGCCCCAGTCGTGCAGCATGGTGCGGCTGATCGGGGTGACGTGCGTGGGGTCCATGCTCAGCACGTCCCACACCTCGGGGTTCGGGGTGGTGATGACCAGGCCGCGGGTGGCGTGGGCCTGCATCGCCGTGACCAGCCGGTCCGGGTCGCGTAGGTGCTCCAGGACTTCCAGGCAGGCGAACCAGTCGAACGGCCGGGGAGGGGTCCAGGTCTCCAGGTCCGTGCCGTCCAGCCAGCCGTCCACGGGGACGTACCGGCCGCGCCAGCCGTAGTCCACGCGCAGGCACATGTCCAGCTCCGCCATGCCGGCGCCGACGTCGGCGAGGATGTCGTCGTTGGAGATGCGGGCGCGGGCGCTGAACAGTAGGTGGCAGGCGGCGTCGTAGCGGGCCTTACGCGCCAGGTACGGGGTGCGGGGCCGGTGGATGTACTCCTCGCACCGCTGGATCCGGTCGGCTGCGCTCGCGGTGGTCGTGGTCACGGTGGTCGTGGTCACGGTGTCTCCCGTGGTTACTCGGTGGGGGCGGGCCAGGGCAGGTCCGGCTCGCACGGCGCGGCATAGTCCACGCCGGGCACGGCGAAGCCGTACAGGCGGTGGAGCTCGGCGGTGAACCAGCGGAGGTCGGCGAGGTTGGCGACGTTGTCGGCGGTGACGGCTTCCCACCGTTTGGTCACCTGTTCCTGGATGAGCGGGTGCAGCTCCCACCAGTCCAGGCGCATCCGCCAGCCCGACTCCAGATTGATGTCCTGAAACCCGGTCAGGCGGTCCCACATTTCGGTCATCTGCCGCAGCGGGGACTGCATCTCCTCGTCCAGGAAGCCCCGCAGGAGGCTCGTGTAGAGCGCGATCCCGGGAATCGCGGTGGAAGCCTGGGTGACGGCGGCGCCGGCGACCGCCGTCATGGCGCGGCCTTTGAGCGGGATGAGCTTGTCGTAGAGGACGTTGGCGGTCTCCTCCAGGTGGATCTTCGCCGCGCCGATGGTGCCTTGCCGGTAGATCGGCGCGGTCAGGTGCGAGCCGATGTAGCTCAACGCGAGGGTGGTGAAGCCCTTTTTCAGGAGGTTCCGGCTGATCAGAGCGTCCACCCACAACGCCCAGTCCTCCCCGCCCATGACCTTGATGGTGTCGGCCTGCTCGGCCTCGGTGGCAGGCTCCACCCAGATCTGCTTCAACGCCGGGACCTCACCGCTGAAGTCGAGCGTCTTGGTGACGTAGCCTTCGCCGATGGGCTGGATGACCGACTGGTGGGTGCGGCCGGTGAGGGGATCGGTCCGGCGGGGCGCGGCGATGCTGTAAATCAGGTAGTCGATGCCGCCGAACTTCTCGGCGATCAGGTCCAGGGTTTCCTTCTTGACCTCGTCGGCGAAGGCGTCGCCGTTGATGAACGTCCAGTTACTCCCGGACCGGGCGGCGACGTCGGCGGTGGCGATGGTGCGGTACCAGCCGGCGGTCGCGGTGCGCCGCTCGGTGGCGGGCCGCTCGAAGCACACGCCCACGCCGTCGGCTCCGTAGCGGCGGATCGCGGCGATGGTCGCGGCGAGCCCGTATCCGGCGCTGGAGCCGATGACCAGCACGACGGGGCGGCTTTTCCGGGGGTCGAGGGCCGCTTGGGCGACCTGGTCGCGCATCGTGGTGACGAGCTGGCCGCAGCCGGTGGGGTGGGAGTCGAACAGCAGGAACCCCCGGCCCCGGGGTTCGATGTGGCGTGCCGTCATGATGGGCCTTCCTGGTCGTGCCCCGCGGGTTGCCCCTCACCGGCGAGGCGCTGAATGGTCCGGATGAGGTCGCCGAGGGTGCGTGTCCGGCCGGTTTCCTCATCAGGGATGGTCACCTGGAACTGCTTTTCGAGGCGGCGGGTCAGCTCCAGCAGGGAGAGGCTATCGACGCCGAGGTCCCACAGGGACGATTCGGTGTCGGTGAGGTCGCGTGGCGCACACCCTGTGGCGGTGGCCACGGCGGCGGTGACTTCCTCGGTGATGCGCCGGTCATCCACGGCGGCCTCCGGCGGCCGAGGAGGGGCGGGTGAACAGGGCGTCGGTGGCCACGAACGGCAGCGCCGCCTCCTGCGTGGTGGTGCCGGTGCGCTCTTCGAAGGCGTCGATCAGGAGCGCGCAGGAGCCGCAGAACGACCCGCACGTCATCTGCTCGGTCTCCTTACGGGGGATGACGGCGTGCAGGGCCTTCAGGCCGCCGCCGGCGCGGACCGTGGCGACGTAGTCCGACCGGTTGGTGCGGGCCAGGATGGCGCGCAGCGACTCCCGGAACAGGTTGCCGAAGCCCAGCTTCTCCGGCACGTTGAACGCGGCGCAGGCGTACAGGTCCCCGGAGGCTTTCAGCAGGGCGGTGGGCAGCACGTACGAGCCGACCGTGGGCGCGAAGCAGTCGTAGCAGGAGTCCATCCACCGGGCCACCGACGTGTTGCCGGGCCGGTGGATCGGCGCCTGGTCCTCCAGCCGCTCGTTTTCCAGGTAGACCCGCATCGTGGAGTGGACGCGGTCGTGCGGGAAGTCGCCGTAGGTCTGCTCATACAGCCGCAACAGGTCGTAGATCTTGTGCTCGCGGTCGGTAGGGTCGGCGAGGCTGGAGATCGCGACGTTCAGGTCCCGGTCGGTGTATTCGGTGACCGCGTGGTGGATGATGCGGGCCACGTGCTCCAGCGGCGTGGTCTGCTCTCCGATGGAGAGCATCAGCAGCGGCACGAACAGCTCATTGTCCAGCAGGCCCGCCTGGGTGAGCTGGTCGAACGTCGCACCGCACCGTTTGGCCGAGCCCCAGATGCCGTTCGTGGTGAGCTTGTTGACCTCCACGCCGAAGCCGCGGGCCTGGGACATGAACCGCAGCAAGGCGCGCATCGCGACGAACGGCTCGCCTCCGGTGATCGCCACGCACGGCAGCGCGACGTCGGCGAACTCGCCCAGAAGCAGCTCGATCTGCCGGTCGGTCAGGGACCGGCCGGCCTGGAGCGACAGTGCGCCCATGCCGCAGCTCGGGCAGGAGTCGTTGCATTTCGTCGTCAGCTCGAACTCGATCCGCAGCGGCCGGTACGGTGCGTCGGCCAGGCCGACGTTGTCCCAGCGGGCCCGGATGCGGTCGAACACGTCCGCGGTTTTCACCGCGTATTTCCCGGCGTATGGGGTCACCGGGCCGCGGCCGTCGATGAACGTCGCGGTTCCCTCTTTGATCATCGTTGGTCTCCATGTGAGCGGAGGTCAGGGAGCGTTTCGCGGGCGGCTTGTAGCCGCGTCTGCGCAGGTGGAAAGGTGGTACGGGGGCGTCCCGAGCCAGCTAGGCAAAGACGCCCCCGCCGTGGCCGGGGCGGGCGGGAGACCCGACGTCCCCGCCCGGGTATCCGGCCGGGTGCTACTGCGCGCAGGAGGCTGGGGCGCGGTGATGCGCTGAGACCCGGATCCCAGCGTGCCGCCGCGCGATCATGACACCCCCCTCAAGGGACATCTCGCTCGTGACCACGAGAGCGTGGCGCCCCGCGCGCGCACCCCGGCGGGGTGAAGGGCGGGGCATCTCGCGGCCACGAGGTGGTGCCTGGCGGACCTCACCGGCCGCGCCGGGTGAGGGAGCGGCGGTGGGGGTGAATGAGGCCCGCCAGATCTCGAACTCGGCATCACCCATCAAGGCGTCCAGGTCCGTCGGGGTCGGGGCCTCGACGCTGCGGCACTGGCGGGGGTCGGCCAGGTGCCATGCGGTGAAGGTTCGTCTGTAGAAGCCCCATATGACGAGCCAGCCGGGAAAGCGCTGCTGCTGACGGTCGGCCTCGGCAACGTGGCGGCGGTCATACCGGGGCGGTATCGCGGCCTGCAGGCCCGCTTGCGGGGGGAGAAAGGGATCAGGTGTCATCGAGCGGTCTCCTTCCCTGGGTGGTCCGCCCGGGGTTCCGCGGAAGGTAGGGCCTTGACTGTCCGCCGGGAGCAGGGGGTATCGCCAGTGGCGATTGACGCCCTCATGGGGGGCATCTACGGTCCGGCCAGAGGGCACGGCGTGCCCCTTGTCGGATCTGGCCGGCCGGAGGAGGGTGGGTGCGACCATTTGCGCATGCCCCCCGCGGAGATCTGCCATGCCGACGCACAACGCGCGCTGCGCCGAAGAGATCCGCGCCCGCGCGGTGGCCGCCCACGGCGGCGCGCTGCCGCTTGCGGTGCTGCATGACCTCGCCCGGCAGATCGCGGCCTGCTGCGGGCACAGCCCTCTCAAGAGCGCTCGCCTGGCGCGCGGCTGGACGGTGGCGCAGGCGGTCGCCCAGTTGCTGCAGGCCGGGAAAGCCGCGGGGCTGCCCGAGCGCGGAGTCGAGGTGCGGGCCTGGCGCCGCTGGGAGAACGGCCAGCACCCCGGCGCCGACTACCAGGACCGTCTTGCTCGCCTGTTCCAGAGCGGGCCCGTGCAGCTCGGCTTCGCCGTCGACTACACGCCGCACCCTCCGGAAGGTGGAGGTGATCGTACGAACCGCCGCGACGCGCTGCGCCTAGGCGCGGGTGCCCTTTTGGCGCCGATGCTGGGCGACGCCGAAAGCGAGGCGCGAGAGCTGACCCGCCGCAGTGAGGAAACCGACCTGGGGCCGAGCAGCATCGCCTACCTTCAGCAGGTCATCGACGACTACGGGCGTAACTACTCCCGTTACGGCGCCGAAGAGCTGTGGCAGGCCGCGCGCCGGGATCGCCGCCAGGTCGCTGAGCTGCTCGGGCGGCGCATGACGTTGTCGCAGCGGCAGGAGCTGTACGTCGTGGCGGCGTGGCTGTCGCTGGCCTTGGCGTGGGCGTCCGATGACCGGGGGGACGTCCGGGCGGCGCTGGCCTACGCCGCTGACGCTCGCCACCACGCCGGCGAGGCCGGGCATGCGGAGGCGGTCGCGTGGGGGTGGGATGTGGAGGCCACGACGCTGCTGTACGACGACCAGCCCGTCCCGGCGCTGCGGGCGGCGCAGCAGGGCGCGCTGCTGGCTCCGGCCGGAAGCGCGGCGCAGACCCGCCTGACCGGGCAGCTGGCGCGGATCAACGCCCGGCTCGGCCAGGCGGAGGCGGCCGGTACGGCGCTCACGCTGCTGCGCTCCCAGGCCGAGCGGCACGAACCGTATGCGACCGGCCTCTACAGCGCGGACGCGGTGCGCGCGTGGGGGGTGGCGGCCACCTCGAGCCTGTGGCTCGGCCGAGATGAAGAAGCCCGCGGCTTCGCGAAGCGGGCGGTGGAGGTCTACACGGCGCAGCCGGGGTTGTCACCGACCCGGCGGGCGATCTCCACGCTGGACCTGGGCATCGCCTGCGCACGCCTGGGAGAGCCGGAGCAGGCGGTGGAGTACGGTCTGCAGGCGCTCGCCACGCCCCGGTACGCCTCGGCGATCGTGACGCGCGGGGCGAGCCTGGGGGCGGTGCTGGAGCGCGCTTATCCCGGTGCGCCGCTGGTCACCCGGTTCCGGGAAGAGATGTCCGCGCTTCAGGCGCCGCGAGGCCCGGTCGGGGAGCTGATCTGAGCGGGGCGAGAAAAAACGCGATCTTGGGGCGTGTCGCCGCCCTGCCCGTGGCGGAGCTCTGCGCACGCTTCGGCCTTGGGACCGCCCGGCGTCTGACTCCGCTCACCACCGGGCTGATGAACGGCACCTGGCGCCTGGACACCACGTCCGGGAGCGTCGCCGTCAAAGAGATCACCGACGCCGACGCCGCGCAGAGCGCATTCCAGCACCGCGTCACCGCGGCGCTGGCCGAGGCGGGGCTCCCGGTCCCCCGCCCGCGGCTCACCACCGACGGGCGCAGCGTCCTGATCCTCCAGGGACGATTGTTCTCCGTCGTACCGTGGGTGCGCGGCCGGCACCTGCCCGGCCGGAGTTGGAGTGTGAAACAGTGCCGATGCGCCGGGACGCTGCTGGGCCGCATCCATCTGTCCCTGGCCGCGACGCTGCCCGACGGCCTCGCTCCGATCCGCCCCCGGCTCCCTCACCTCGCCGAGGCTCAGACCGACCTCGACCGCTATGAGGCACTGGTCCGCGGCCGCGCGCCGCAGGACGCCTTCGACCGGCTCGCCTGCGCCCACCTCGACGCCCGGCGCGCGCTGCTGGAGCGCTTCGGGCATCTGCGGCCCGACGACAGCGCCGAGCTGGAACCGGCCGGGTACGTCCACGGGGACTTTCACCATCTGAACGTGCTGTGGGACGACGGCGGCGGCCAGGTGACGGCGGTCGTGGACTGGGACCGCCTCGGGCGGCGCGCCTACGCCTACGAGCTGGCGCGCGCGGCCGCGGTGATGTTCGCCGCGCCGTCCGGGGCGCTCGACGTGACCCGGGTGGCGGCCTTCGCCTCCGCCTACCGCACCGTCGTCGCGGTCACCGACGAACAAGTCGTGAGCGCGGTGCGCTGCCTTTGGTGGGATCAGCTGTGCGACCTGTGGCACCTGCGGAGGCACTATGCCCGATCCGACACCTCATGTGATCACCTGTTCGCTTCCTCCTGCGCCCTGCTGCAGTGGTGGAGCAACCACCTGAACGTGGTGGAACAGGCCTTCATCGTGCACTGATCGGCGCCCCGCCCTGAGGCCATCGCCGCATCCAGCCGGTCGACGGCCGGTCTTTCGCAGATGCCCGAACAAGGGCCACGGCGCGAGCCCGTGACACGAAGGACGGCCCGTCTGTCCGGCATCCCGGCCGGGAGGTTGCCTTCCCAGGCCGCGGGTGACCTGGCCGGGTTACGGTCAGGGCTATGACCATGGACGAGTCCCCGGCGGTGCCTCTGGACCCGTATGCGGCGACGCTGGCTCGCAAGTGGATGGCCGCGACGGTTGTGCTGCGCGACGCCGCCGGGCGGGTACTGCTGGTCGATCCGACCTACAAGCCGCTGTTCGAGCTGCCCGGCGGGGTGGTCGAGGCCAGCGAACCGCCCCGGGTCGCCGCCCGCCGGGAGGTGCTTGAGGAGCTTGGTCTCGACCGGCCGGTGGGGCGGCTGCTGGGGGCGGACTGGGTGCCGCCCAGGCCCGGGTGGCCGGACGGGATGATCCTGGTCTACGACGGCGGCGTGCTCACCGGTGAGGAGATCGCCGCGATCAGGGTGCCGCCGCAGGAACTGGCCGGGTGGATGTTCGCGGCGCCGGACCAGCTGGCGGCGCTGTTGCCCGGGAGGCTGGCCCGGCGGGTCATCGCGTGCCTGAGCGCTCTGGAGGCCCAGACGGTGGCCTGCCTGCAGGACGGCCACCCGGCTCCGTGAGCCGGTGCTCCTCAGAAGGCTCGTGCGGCTTCGCCGGTCCGGGTGCAACCGGGAAAAGGGCGGCGCCCGGACGCCGTTGCGGGTGACGAGGCGGCACAACATGCCGGGCCGGTGGCGGGGGTGAGCATCCGGGGAGCGGTTCACGCTCGCTGGCGCAGGTGGTCGATGCGGGCGAGCACGTCGTCCACGTGCGGGCGCACCTGGGTCCTCATCTCCTGGCTCCAGACCTCGTCCTGATAGTGGCAGGTGAGGTACAGGTTCCTGGCGTGCTCCAGCACGGGACGGTGTTCCGGCGGCAGGTGGGCCATGGCCCAGTCCGCGGCGGCGTCCTTGGTTTTGATCTCGCCCGTGGCGAGGGTGGTCCAGACGCGGGCGAGGGTCAGCAGGACGTTGCGGGTGTCGTCGTCCAGGTCGGCCAGGAGGTCGGGGATTCCCGCGACGCTCGCCCGGACGAGGTCGGCGTGCGGCACCGGGTCCAGGAGCTCGGCGGGAGACGGACCGTTCAGGGGATGGTCGCCGGCCAGGACCACCGTGAGAACCAAGGCCAGGTCCGGCATCGGGCCGGGCTGCGAAGGCCCGCCCGTCTGGAATTCGTCGCGCAGCCACTCGCCGTAGAGGAAGTCCCCGATCGGCGGGAACCGCCAGGGGCGGACCTCGGACTGGACGACGACAGTGAGTTCAACCGGCCGGACGGCGGGTGTGAGGCCGGAGATCTCCAGCAAGCCCTCAACAAGCGCCCGCCGCTCCCGCCCGTCAAGACTCCGCCGCGTGACGGCCAGGACGTCCAGGTCGCTGGCCGGAGCGAGACTCCCGAGCACGGCGGAGCCGTGGAGATACGTCCCCAGGAGCTCCGGCCCCACGACGTCGCGGACGAGGCAGACGGTCTGCTCAAGCTGATCCATCGCATCAGTATCGGACACGCCTGCTCACCGGCCATGCCTGCTCAACGACGCTCCGCTTCGGCTACATGCGCTCCAAGCTGCTGGCGTTCATCCCCTGCTGCTGCCGGCAGCGATCGCCGGTGACCGCGCGGGCCACCTACGCCGATGGTGTGAACCTCCCGGGTGCGCCTTTCCGGCATCGTTCATGATGTCGCAATGATGGCTTGGCCAGGCCGGCGAGGGTGACCGTGGACATCGACGGCGTGCTGGTCCAGACCCACTCCGGCAAGCAGGACGCCGCCGCGACCGGGAAGAAGACCGTCGGCCGCCACCCGCTGGTCGCGTTCGTCGACCACGGTCCGGGTGGCTCCGGGGAGCCGGGCCCGGCATCACCTGTGAGATCACCCCTCTGGTCGGCACGTACACCGATCCCCAGCGCGTGATCTGCTACATCAGCAGCGATGAGGCCCGCCGGGAGTTCACCATCGTGCTGCGCGCCCGGCCCGTCGCCGGCGAACCCGCACCAAGCGACGAGCCCCGCGAAGTCCGTTGGGTGCCTGGCGACGAGATCGACTCCCTGACCATGGGCCGGTCGATGCGCCTGCGAATCCGGCGCTACCTGGCTGGTACGGCCGAAGGTCTGTACATCGGATGACCTATCCATGTCCGGCACGGCGCCCGCGAAGCAAGAGCCGTGCCGTCGAACGGGAAAACGGCGGCACCAGGATTTCGTCGCGACGGGCTATGCGACCTTGCCGGACGGGGCGGTCCAGGTGTTGCACGACTTGGGGTCGCCGGTGGAGTAG
Source organism: Streptosporangium sp. NPDC048047 (assembly GCF_040653115.1). NCBI lineage: Bacteria > Bacillati > Actinomycetota > Actinomycetes > Streptosporangiales > Streptosporangiaceae > Streptosporangium > Streptosporangium sp. NPDC048047. Next base: position 34,035 of record NZ_JBEZNH010000050.1, read on the forward strand.
CCCCGGTTGAACCAGTAGGCCAGGTTGACGCCCTTGCCGAATATGTCGATCTTGCTCTTGCCCGCCCCGGCCTTCGCCAGCTCCGCCAGGCGTTTGGCGTCCTTGGCGGGGTAGCCCAGAGCGGGCCATAGGCTCTTGGCGGTCACTCCGCTGATGCACTGCGCCTGCAGGTTGTAACGGCGAAGCTGTTCGGACATCTCAGTGCCGTCATCGGCGTGTAGGGCGTTGTAGGCCTCGGCGATGTCGACCATGTTCAGCACGTGCTCGCCGTATGCCGAGCTCAGCTGCGCGAAAATCTGAACATCGTCGGACGCCTTGAGCCAGTCAGAACGAATCTGCACGATGAAGTTGGCGTGTCCCCCGCAGTAGAAGACCGCTGATTTCTTCGGGTTCAGCGTCCGCCCCCGGCAGTCCGACGTGTACTTGCCCGTCATCTCCACCAGGGTCGGGACGAACTGCAGATTGGCTTCCTTGAGATAGGAACCCCACGTGTCGTTCAGGCAGGAGATGACCGCGTTGACGTGCTTCGTGACCGAGGCCATCGTCTTTCCCTTGGCGGGTTTCTTCGCACATGCCGCCTCGGGGAGCTTGCCTGCGGTGTAGAGAGAGTTGTTGGTCAAGTCCGGGGCATCGCTGACCGGATATGCGTAGGCGCTGGTCATACCTGAGGAGAGCAGGGCGAATGCCCCGGCAGCCACCATGATCGCACGAATCTTCATGGTGATGAACATTAGGGCATACGCCTAGAAATGGTAGGCGTTTTACATATGCCCCCTTCCCCTGCCGCACAAATGGGCAACGTGGACTGCATCATCTCCGGGGCGCTCACTGATTCCACGGCATGACGTTGTGGCCTGCTGAGCGAGAACGCTGGAGGTTACAGGCCGCTGGCGTGGTCGAAGGCGGACAGCAGGCACACCGGTTCTCCACCGGACGAACGACCTTGACCTCCAGGCCCTGGTCCGCTCGGCTTGTCCCGGGTCGACGGCAGAGGGGGTGATCAGTTTCCACCTCAGCCATCGATAGGCCGACGCGATAGGCGCACTCTTCGGGATCATTTCGGAGCCGGAGTGCCCCTGCCGGAGGCCATGCCCGGGCAGATCATGACCAGTACGGTGCGGCTGTGGCTGATTTCGAGATGTGGGCGCGCCTGTCGCTGTGGGAGCAGGCGGATCTTCTGGTGAACACCGCCGAGATCGTGATCGATCGTCCTGCCGGTTCGACCCATCCCACGGTGAGGAGCTTCGTCTATCCCCTCGACTACGGCTTCCTGAGGGACACACAAGGAGGGGACGGTGAGGGAATCGATGTGTGGGTCGGTTCGGCGGCTGCCCCGGTCGTGTCCGCCGTGGCCTGCACGGTGGATCTGGTGAAGCGGAACTCCGAGGTCAAGTTCCTGTGGCAGTGCTCACCAGAGGAGATCGCGATGGTGGAGCGCTTCTACGCGCCGCAGCCCCAAGCCGCGGTGATGGTCCGGCGCCCGAGCTGAGGAGTCGAGCGGCGGAGCGCCGGGGGCCGGTGCGGGCTTCCGCCGGGCGGCGCCTCACGGCGTCGGCACACGCCGGCTCCGCCTTCCTGCTCGGGGCACCGAACCCTCACCCGGTCTTCTCCACTACGTGGACGCCCCGCGAATGACGGGGCCCCTCTGTGCTGTTCAGGGGTTAGGCGCGCTTCCACCGCCACCGGGTGTCGCCACTGGCCTTCCAGCACTTATAGCGCCTGTTGGTGACCTTGGCGTAGCCGTACTTCCCGCGGGCGGCCGACGGGCAGAACGCGCCGGGCGTGATGCACCGCCACACATAGCCGTCGCGCCGGTAGGTGCAGGCCGCGCTGAGGCCGACGGCGGCGGCCGGCGCCTGGACCGTGATGGCGGAGGCGTGCAGGGCGGCGGCCGGGACGACCAGGACCGACCCGGCCAGGGCGGCGGATACGAGCAGACGTCTGATCAAGGAGCACTCCCGATCTGGGGGATGTGACGCATGTGAGACGACCATCAGGTGCGCCTGGTTGGCCGGTGAACGGCACGAGGTTGGTGCCCCAGGACCGGCCGCGCTCATCCCCCTTGAAGGCGGGGCTGGTCAGTGGGTGGCGAGGTCGCACAGGAGCGCGTCGACGGCGGGGAGGATCAGACGCGATCTGCGTCCCCCTCCTCACGGTGGCCTCACTGAACGGTGCGGCGGCGAGTCGCATTCCGATCTTGACGCTGATCCGGCCGCATGATCAAAAGGAGGTACCGGTCCGTCCCGTCGCAAGGACGGTCGATGCCGGCAACGCGGGTCACTCCAAGGAGGAAAGACCGCTATGGGTGTTGGGAAGGGCGGGCGCCTGGTTGCGCTCGCATCACTGGGTGCGCTGGCGGCGGCGCTGGTACCGGTAGGAGGGATGGCCACCGCTTCGTCGGCCGCGCCGCAGGTTCACGCCTGCGTCAGCAAGATCACCCGCGTCGCCCGGATCGTCGACCCCGGGACCGAGTGCCTCGTGACCGAGGTCGCCGTCCAGTGGGGTGCCGAAGGACCGGCCGGGCCCCAGGGACCAGCGGGGTCTGCTGGAGCGCAGGGCGAGCAGGGACCCCAGGGCGACACCGGTCCCGCCGGCCCCCGAGGCGAGGCGGGGGAGACCGGTCCGCAAGGACCCAAGGGTGAGGCAGGAGCAACCGGCCCGCAGGGCGCACAAGGACCGCAAGGGCCGCAAGGACCCAAGGGTGAGAAGGGGGATCCGGGAGGGGTGAGGGGGGCCCAGGTCAAGGAGGCTCCCTTCACCGGTGGTTCCGGCGGCGTCATGTGCGACCCCGGGCAGTCCGCGATCGGCGGCGGCTACAAGATCAACAATGGTGCGGGGCAGGCATACCAGAGCCTTCCCGTCTTCGGAGTGTCCAAGGAACCACGCGGCTGGGAAATCGGGGCCACCGGATCAGCCAGCGGAACCATCTACGTCATCTGCGTTCCCTGGAGCTGACCGCCAGGCAGGACCTCCGACTCTTGACATCCCGAGCACCGCGAAGGCCCTCACCGCGCTCCGGTGAGAGTCTTCGCCGGCTCGGTGCGGGATGAGCGGGCCCGACCCGGCGTCCTCCCGGTATTGAGCAGGCGGCCGCGAAACGATCATCTGTAATTTGAGAGTCGATCGACAAACCCCTGCTCCGACCGCACGTCACACCAACTCGTGAACATCCCGGAGATGAGCACCTACCGTGGGAGCCGTCGGCGCTGACGAAGCGCACCGGAGGGAAGAAGCGCATGAGCGAGCGAGCCATCGCATACGTGCAGAGCCTTGGCCTGACTGATCGCACTGCCGAGCGCGTGTTCCTGCTGTTGGCCGAACGCACCAGGGCCGACGAGCAGTCGCCGGTGATGGGATTGCAGCTACGCGAGGTCGACATCCCGGATCTGGCGGCCCGCGCCGGGATGGACACCCAGCAGTTCCGAGACCTGCTGCGCGCACTGAAGACCATGGTGCGGATGGACGTGCTCGAACACGACGGCGGGTGGGAGATCGTCTACGGGCCCGCGTACACCACGCCCCAGCCTCCGTCGCCGGCGCGGACTGGCCCGGTGGGCATCGGCGCCATCCAACCGTTCACGATGCCCGGCTGGGACGACTACAGCACCTGGGGCCAGGAGGAGGGTCTGGGGCACCTGTATGCCCAGCTGTATCGCAACGGCGACAACCCCGGCGCCGCACCGCGCATCTGGATCACCCCGCCCCGCTATCTCGTCCAGACCATCGACGAACTGGCCGCGGCCATCGCCAGCGCTATCACCCCCTACGCGGGGGGCTGCGTTCCACCGGAAGCGATCAAGAGGTGGTTGACACCGCAGCCGCCCGCCCGCCCGCCGCACCTGGCAACAGAGCCCCGCGGGCAACGATCGTCTGGGACGGGCCCGTCCGCGCCGTACACCCGAATCCGCCCGCCGCACTGGGGCGAGCGCACCTGACGCTGCAGCCAGTGGAAGGCGGCCCCACGCGCACGCCGCCGTGGCCCTGGCCGACGCTGAGACCGGCCGATCATTGATCATCTCTCCCCGACCCCCGAAGGAAGACACTGTGCTCGATCTGGAAGGACAGATCCACCGCATCTGGAACCCCGACGTGCGTCCCTTGATGGAGGAGGCGTTGCGCTGCTACCACGCCGGCGCCTTTCGCGCCGGCATCGGGCAGACGTGGATCTCCGTCGTGGCTGACCTGACCGAAAAGATCGTCCGCCTGGCCGACGAAGGAGAGGGCGCCGCCAAAGCGTTCCACCGCCAGCTGGAAATCTCCCAAGGCGTAGGTCTGGCCGCTGACGGTGTCACTGCCATGCAGAACCTCGAGCGCGGCATTCTGGATACCGCGGCCAAGCTGGAGCTCATCGACACCATCACCGCCCGCGAACTCGAGCGGCTCCGCCAAGACCGGCACCTGTGCGTACATCCGTCCCTGCGCCGCCTCGGTGAGACCTACCAGCCGCTGCCCGAAAGCGCTCGTGCGCACATGGCGATCGCCCTGGACTCCTTGCTCATCCACCCGCCCACCCAGGGCCGTAAAGTCCTCGACGACTTCATGGCCCACGTGGCCGAGCCGCTGTTTTCCGCCAGCCCGGCCTACCTGAAGGCGACCTTCTTCACCCGAGTCCGGCCCACGGCCCGGCGCAAGATCGTTGACCTGGCGGCCAAACACGCCTTGTCCGAACTCCCCGCACCGTTGGAGATCTCCCCCGCTGTGCTGGCCGACCGCATGGCGGTGTGCTTACGCGCCTTCACCACCAGCGACGCGGCCATGGTGGCGTCCGCGCTGAAGAAATCCCTAGACCGGCTGAGCACAGCCGATGGGCAACAGCAGCTACGAACCGCTGCCCGCTTGGCCGAACTCGACGCTTTCTGGGACCTGCTGGATGAGCCACTCACCGACCGGCTCGATGAGTTGATCACCGGCCTGGCCCCCACCTCCCCCTGGGAGGACTTGCCGCCGGACAGCGCCGAAGCCCTGTCGATGGTGCGCCTGGCCCAGGCGCGTGCCGCACTGCCCCGGCTGGAGTCCACCTTCACCGCCTTGCCCACCAAAAACCGCGCCCAGGTCATGGACCGCCACCTCGTGCCCTACTTCACCCCCTACGTGCCCGGCCTGCTGGCGCAGGCGCCTGGATGGCGAGATTCGGAGCAAATCGCCCGCCTCGCGGTGGTTCCCTACGGGCCTTTGATGTCGATTGAACTCCTGCAGGAGGCGCTGTCCGCCTGGGCGGCCAATGTTGACTGCCGCACCGCGGGTGCGATGCGCGCTCTGGCGGTGGAGCTGTATCGCGCCACCGGTCACCTGCGCCCGGCCGATCGGGAAGTGTGGACGACCTTCCTCGAGGAGGTTCGCGCGCTGGAGCCGGAGCCGAGCCTGTATCGCTACACCGAACTCGAGGCCGAAATGGAGAAGGGGTGAGCGACGAATCACACCCTCCTTCCGCGATGATCCGCTTGGCGCGGCCGGGAGATGGGGCGCAGGTGGAGGCGTTGGCTCAGGTCGCGCTCGGCGCCGACAGCGCGGTGCCGGCCACGCCGGGAGCATTCGCCGCGGCGATCGACCGCCACGGCGGCCGTCTGGTGCTGCCGCACGGCACAGGATCGGTGCTGGTGGCCTGCGCTTCCGCAGCCCCCGGCGACCCACCACTCGGGCTGGCCTACACCTGCCCGCCAGTGCGGCTGATCGACCAGTACGCCGAGTTCGGCCCCAGCGGGCAGCGACGCCTGGCCGGTGCGCTGGCCGAACTCGAACTACTCGCCGTCGCCGCTTGCGCCCGCGGCGCAGGTGTCGGCACCGCCCTCCTCGCCGCCGCAGAAGAGCAGCTGCGCTCGGCCGGATGCCGCCTGGTATTCGCCAAAGTCCGCTCCGCCGACGGGCCGGTGCTGCGCTGGTATCGCCGCCGCGGCTACCTGCCGGCCGCTCCCGGCGAGCCGGTCACCCTCGACGTCGACGGAAACCGGATCGTCTTCGACGACGGCGGCGACGGCCACCGCCTGACGGTCAAACCCCTGGCATCCGATGCGCGGATCCGCCGCGCCTTCGCCCCCGGCGGCACCTATCTCGCCGTACTCGCCGCCCCGCACGAACACCGCCCGCTCCCCCATTGACGCCCACAGTCCCCGGCGCGAAACTCGCCACCGCCGCTGCGCAGATAAGGCCGCCGCCGTCGCACCGGCGGGTCCGGCCGCGGTCATGGAGTCGCTGGTGGCCACCTCGTGGGAAGGGTTCGGCGAGCTGCTGGCCACAATCCAGACGGGCCTGCCGGTGGGGCACACCAGATGGGACGGGATGGTTGCCGTACTGGCCAGCTACCAGAAATGGAAGAACGGCAACCGCGACCAAGCCGCCCAGGCGGCCGACGAGATCGACGGGCCACTCGGAGAGGGGCTGCGCGCCTGGTACACCCACTTGCGGGCCCGCGCCGACGTGCCGGTGGTGACCCCAAGGACCTCTCCATCAGGGAGAGGTCCTGGCTAGGCGCAGCGGTGCCTGGGGGGCGGTTCGGGTGCGAAATCCGCTTCCTTACTATCAGCTTTTCTTTTAGTTGTGTTTACTTGTAACGTCATAGGTGGCTTGACCTAGAATCGGCGATCATGCGTGATGACGACACCTCCACAGGAGTGCACCGGCCACGCCGTGCTGCAACAGCTGAACCACTACGCCGCAGCCGAGCCCGCGGCCGAGGACGCCACTATCGCCAAGACGCTAGCTCTAGCGCCGCTGTCGATGCGGCCGAGCAGCGAGAAGCTGGTCGTTCGCAGAGCCTGCCACCGCTGCCCACCGCAATCGCCTCACCGAAACGCACGTCACCCCGCCGACTGCCCCCACCGATCACCCGATCCGTCCGGCCCCGACCAGCCGCATCCTCCGCTATCAGCCGGGCCGCCGGCACCTCCAGCGGGGACCGAACCGCCCTACCCCGGACCCACCGAGCTGCTGCCGCTGCCGTGAAGGAGGACAACGGTGACACCCCTGGATCATGAACCGCCCCGTCCCCGGGGCCGTCACCATCGACCCGACCCCCTCCCCCCGCGCGACCGCCAGCTGCGGCGGGACGGCGGCTCACAGATCTGGCCTCCGCCGTATCTCCACGCCCCCGACCAGGAGCCGACCGTCGTACTGCCTGCTGTCGGGACCTCGGTAAAGAACTCTGCCGCGCCACCGCCGGTGCAGCGCCTGGCCCGAGCGGCTCACACAGCCCGGGCCGTCCTGGCCGAAGTCGACACCCTGCTCGGCCGGTCGGCCTAGTGTCGCCTGCCGCCCGTTTCGGCCGTCAGGTGCGCCAGGTCGACCTGGTTGTCGGCCCACAGCCGCTCAGGGGCGGTGTCGTCGCCACGGGGATCTCGGGCGCGCAGCAGGCAGCAGATCAGCGCATGCAGCTGCGTGCCGATCGGGTGGCGAAGGTGGATGGCCGTGGTGAGGTGGCGCCGGTAGCTGTAGCTGATCAGGTAGGGCCGCTCCGCCAGGTCCTCCACCGTCTGCGGCCGGCCCTGCTGCCTGAATTCCGGCGCATAGTAAGCCTGAGTGAACTCCACCACCTGCTGCGCCAGAGCAGTCTCCACGTCACTGATCCGACGGTGCGGGCCGCAGTGACGACACCGCGGGATTCCCTGCACACCGCGTGCCGATGCCGCGGCATCCCGCAGATGCATCATCGTCATCTCCACCGGATGCCCCAGGGTCAGCCCTCGAACGGCGGCGGGGGCGCCCTGTAAGGGCAATTCGGTGGAGACGTAGGCCGCTACCGGGATGTCGCGGTGTTCCTGCAGGGCGGCAATATGCGGCCGAGCCTCCTCATCGGAGAAAACCTCCTGATAGGCCGCGCAGATCCCCTCCAGGTCGAACAGTTCCCCGTAGGTCTCTGGTCGGCCGGCAACGACGCACTCGTGACCAGGGTGATGGGGATCGGGTTCACGCTCATAGACCAGCGTCGTGAGGCCGACCGCGATACGCCAGGTGAGCACGTCGCCCGCCGGCAGAGCGAACGTCGCGTACGGCAGTTGCCTAGCCACCAGGGCCCAGCTGCGCCACGTGTTGATGTAGCGGTCGCGGTCGGCACCGTACGGCGTTGGCTCGTGCTGAAGCGACAACCCTTCGCCGAGGATGAGGTTCCAAGGACTCAGCAGGTCGCTGGTCGGTGCGCTCACCGCACTTTCGACTTCTTGCCAGCGCCACAGCAGATGTCCGTTCCAGTACGCCGCTCCTTCTTCGACCCCGGATTCGGCTGGACGGTAGTGAATGGCGTACTTTTCTTCGCCCCGAGTGGCCGAAGAGCGCGTGGAAGCGGCCGGGCTGGGGCGGTTTGAAATGCGGGCGGCCCGACTGGATCCGCGCTCCCGGGCCGGTGTGGCTCCAGTCACGGTAGCTCCTTTGCTTATGAGATGACCGTCAACGCCTGTCAACTTTGCCCCGATGTCGAGCAGGAAGCTCATATTGACGGCGGTTGGGTTGCAATGTCCGTGTAGCACCCTCGCGTATTGGCATGCGCATCGGAATAGACGCAGTGCACCCATCTAAGTGTTAGTGGATGCGTCTGGCCGTTTAAGGGAGGTTTTGGTAATACGTCTTACTGAATATGACGGCACGCACCCAGCCCGTTGCTCTGCGGAGAGGGGGTGTGAGGGAGGGGCAGCCCTCGGGCGAACATGAACTCTTTTCGGAGATCAGGACCGGCGAACAGGCCGCCGGGAGGTGGTCGCCGGGTCAGGCGCTCAGATCGCAGGACGCCGGGGAGGCGGCGTCCCGCTCTAGTGCAGAAAGCATCATTGTCGGCACTTGTGGGGGCATTGTGCCTCTTCCCAAAGATCCTTTCGGCTCCTACCTTCATCTCCTAGATGCCCAAGCGAGGACCAAAGGAGGCCATATGTCCAATTCAGGGGCCATGCTTGCACCGCAGGACGAAGGGCTGGCCCGCGATGACTACGCTCTGCAACGTGTCCCGGCTTCAGCCCGATACGGCTGGATGACCATCGCCGTCCAGCGATTCGGCATGCTCAGCGCCCTGTCCCAATTCCTTTTAGGCGCCACCCTCGGGATGGGCATGCGCTTTTGGGAGGCGGTACTGGCCATCACCCTCGGTACCGTCATTTTGGAAGTCGTGGCTATCGCAATCGGAATCGCAGGTGTGCGAGAGGGCCTGTCGACGACCCTGCTGGCCCGCTGGACAGGTTTCGGCCGCTACGGCGCGGGCGTCGTCGGTGTCGTCATCACCACCTCTTTGCTCGGCTGGTTCGGCGTCCAATCGGCAGTACTGGGGGCCGGCCTGGCCTCTCTCCTCGGCGGTCCACCGGTATGGCTGTGGTCGGTCATTGCGGGACTGATCATCACCGCCATCGTGATGCACGGCTTCGCCGGCATGGCTTGGACGGCCTGGATCACCGTGCCGGCCTTCCTTGCCCTCACCGGCTGGGCGATCGCGGTGGAGCTGTCCAAGCAGTCCCTCGGCGCCCTGGTCGCCTCCGCTCCGCCCGGGCCATCGCTCGGTCTGGCCGAAGGAGCCACCCTGGTCGCCGGCGGCTTCATCATCGGCGCGATCATCTCCCCGGACATGACTCGTTTCAATCGCAGTGCCGCCGACGTGGTGAAGCAGACCGTGGTCGGGATGACGCTGGGAGAATACGTCATCGCTTTGGTCGGGGTGCTTTTAGCGCATGCGCTACGCACTGGTGACGTTCTGGCCATCGTCACCACCACTTCTGGAGTGATCGGTACCATCGTGCTCGTCACCGCCACCTTGAAGATCAACGACTGGAATCTGTACGCCGCCTCCCTGGGCATGGCCAACGTCTTGCATACCGCTTTTGGCTTGCGACCGGGACGCGTGTTGATCACCGTCGTCCTCGGCGCGGTGGGCACCGCCCTGGCCGCTGCTGGAATCATGAATCACCTCATCGACTTCTTCATCCTCCTCGGTGTCGCGATGCCACCGGTCGCCGGAATCATGGTCGCCGAGTACTACGTGGTACGCCGCTGGCGCCCGGAGCTCGAGGCATCCGCCGCCACAGGCGACCTCCCCTCTGCTACGCCCGACTGGGTGCCGGTCACGCTGGTGATCTGGCTGGGTGCCGCACTGATCGGCAAGTACCTCGCCTGGGGCATCCCTGCGCTCAACGCGCTGGTGGCTGCCTTCGTGGCCTATGTGATCGCGGGCAAGCTCGGCTTGACCGATTTCCCCCGCCGGCATCCGGCCGAGCCAGCCTGAACTCCTTGCCTTCGCTCCCTATCAACAGCACCTTCAGTAGACATAGGAGCACCAACCGTGCGTGTTGGGATCGATGTGGGCGGCACCCACACCGATGCGGTTCTCATGACCGACGCCGAAATTTTGGCCGAGGTCAAAACAGCGACCACGTCAGATGTCACCAGCGGAGTGGTTACCGCTCTGCAGCAACTGCTGACCTCCAGCGGCATCGACCACAGCCAGATCACAGCCGTGATGATCGGTACGACTCATTTCACGAACGCACTCGTCACCGGCCGGCGCCTGGCGCGCACCGCGGTGGTGCGGCTGGCACTGCCCGCCACTTCCGGACTGCCTCCCATGGTGAACTGGCCCGGTCGGCTCTACCAGGTCATCAACCCGAGCATTCACATGTGCCATGGCGGAAACGAACTCGACGGTCGCCCGATCTCTCCTTTACGGCGAGATGAGCTGCTGCGCGTGGCGGAGGAACTGCACACCCACGACATCGGCACGGTGGCGATCAGTTCGGTTTTCTCTCCCGTCAACGCGCGTCTGGAGGAGGAGGCCGCCGACATCCTTCTCGCTGAGCTGCCCCACCTGCACATCAGCATGTCCCACCAGATCGGCCGAATTGGACTGCTGGAACGTGAGAACGCCACAGTGATCAACGCATGCCTGCGGGATCTGGCCGATGAGATCGTCGACGGCTTCATCGAGGCACTGCATACCGTCGGAGTGATCGCTCCTTTGTACCTGTCGCAAAACGACGGCACTCTCATGGACGCCGAGTACACCCGGCGTTATCCGGTGCGCACGTTCGCTTCAGGGCCGACCAACTCCATGCGCGGTGCTGCGTTCCTGGCCGGCAACCTCGACTGCGCGGTGGTCGACATCGGCGGTACCACCACTGATGTCGGAGTGCTGAATGGCGGTTACCCACGCCAGGCCACCGGTGAAGCCGACATTGGGGGCGTGAGGACCAACTTCCGCATGCCGGATGTGCTGTCGATCGGCCTGGGCGGCGGCAGCCGGGTCACCACCGCGCCAGTCCTGGCCGTGGGGCCCGACAGCGTGGGTTATGAGCTGACCAATCAGGCATTGGTCTTCGGAGGAGACCAACTCACCGCCTCCGACATCGCAGTCGCCGCGGGCATGGCCGACATGGGCGACTCGGCGCTGGTACGGCATCTGAACCCGAGTATGGTTCGGCGTGTCGTCGACTTGATGGCTGACCAGGTCGCCGAACTCGTCGAGCGGATGCGCGTGTCTGCCCAACCGCTGCCCGTGGTCGTGGTCGGCGGCGGCAGCGTGCTCGTGCCCGAGACCCTGCCCGGAGGGTTGGCAGTGCACCGGCCCGAGCACTACGCGGTGGCCAACGCTATCGGCGCTGCGGTCGGTCAAGTCGGTGGTTCCGTCGACCGCGTGTTCACCATCGGTGCCCGCACGCGCGAGCAACTGCTAGACGAGGCTCGAGAAGAGGCGATGCGGATCGCTGTTTCTGCAGGAGCCGCTTCCGACAGCGTCAAGATCGTCGATGTCAACGAGGCCCCTGTGGCTTACCTGCCCGGCGGTGTGCGCATACAGGTTCACGCCGTCGGTGATCTCGAACACACCCCCGCTGGCCAGGCGTAAGGAAAGGATCAACCATGGGATTCGACTTGACCATGGACAATCTGCACGATCTGGCCGACGGTGCGGCGTTGCTCGGCACCGGCGGAGGTGGCGATCCCTACATCGGCCGGTTGCTGGTAGAAGAGCAGCTACGGCGGACCGGCCGCCCCGTACGGGTGGTCAGCGCCGAAGCGCTGGCCGATGACGCGCTGGTGGTGGCCACAGCGATGATGGGAGCACCTACGATCTTCGTGGAGAAGCTACCCTCTCCGCAGCCCGCAGTGGCTGCGCTGCGCGCCCTGGAACGCCACGTGGGACGCACCGTGGATGCGGTGATGCCGATTGAGTGCGGCGGCCTGAATTCGATGATGCCTTTCGTCGTGGCCGCCCAACTCGGACTGCCAGTCGTTGATGCCGACGGGATGGGACGGGCCTTTCCGGAACTGCAGATGGTCACCTGGAACGTCCTGGGTATCTCCGGCTCCCCCATGGGCATCGCATCCGATCACGGTGAGACTAGTGTCCTTGAGACCGTGCAGAACGAGCGCATGGAATGGCTGGCTCGCGGGCTGACCATCCGGATGGGCGGTGCCGCTTATACCGCCAATTTCCTGATGGACGCGGCCACCGTCCGGCGCACCGCGGTGCCCGGCACGCTCAGCTTGGCCCTGAAGATCGGGGTCGCCCTGCGCAGGGCCCGCATCGATCACCGAGATCCGTTCGCCGTACTGACGCAGACCCTGGCCGACACGTTCTACTCACATGGACGGACGCTCTTTCGGGGCAAGGTGATCGACGTCGACCGCAAGACTGTCGAGGGGTTCACCCGTGGTCAGGTCACCTTGGTTGGCCTCGACGACAGAGACGATCAAATGATCATCACCTACCAGAACGAGCACCTCATAGCCCGCCACAACGGACGAGTCGCGGCGATCGTGCCCGACCTGATCTGCACGCTCAACAGCGAAACCGGCCAGCCGGTCAACACCGAAGCGCTCGCATACGGTCAGCGCATCACCGTGTACGGGATCTCCACCCCCGAGATCATGCGTACCGACGCCGCGCTGAAGTGCTTCGGCCCAACCGCGTTCGGGCTGAACGAACGCTATGTCCCTATCGAACAACTCGCCGCCGCGGCCGAGGCCGAATCTCTGACCCAAGCCAGCCAGTAAAACTGAGCTTATGATCATTTCGGCTGTCGACGTCGACGACCTGTCCGCCGGAGCTGCCCTGCTCGGCTCCGGCGGCGGAGGTGATACGACCACTCTGGCAGACCTGCTGCGACACACCCTCACCCAGTACGGCCCCGTCAGGCTGATCGATCCCACGCAGTTGCCTGCTGAGGCGTTGGTCGTGCCCGTAGGAGCTGCAGGCTCCATCACTGTGATGCTGGAGCGGCTGCCCTCGGGCAGGGAATTCGTCCAAGCCGTTCACCAGATCGGCCACCATCTCGAGACTCAAGTAGCCGCCGTGCACGGCTTCGAAATCGGCGGAGCCAACGCCTTGGTCGCGGTGGCCGCCGCAGCGTGGACCGGGCTACCTCTGGTCGACGGTGACGGAATGGGACGAGCCTTCAACGGGATTGACCAAGTCACCTTCAACGCCGGCGGACTCAGCGCCACCCCTATCGCGCTGGCCGACCCCAGCGGTAATCAAATGCTGATCAGCTCCCAAGACAACAGTTCCGCCGAGAGGCTCCTGCGAGCCGCGATATCGGCCATGGGCGGTTGGGCGGCCAACGCGATCTACCCAATGCGAGCCAGCCAAGCCGCTGAGCACGCCATTACCGGCTCTTATAGCAAGGCCATTGCTCTTGGCCGCAAGCTCCGCGACGCCCAGCACCGCCCTCGCGCCCGCGTCGGCATGCTCACCGCATCTAGCGCCGACCTGCTTTTTTCCGGCACCATACTGGAAGTCTTACGCTACCTCCCCCCCCGCACCGGCGCCACTTTGTCAATCGAGCACCACAACGACCCTCGTCGCACCTTGCGGGTTGAGATGGCCGACGAATACCTCCTAACGATTGACGACGGCCAGGTCACCGCGTGCGTCCCCGATATCATCTGTCTTCTCGATACACGCACCTGGCAGTGCATTACCACCGAAGACGTTACGGCGGGGCGCCACGTCGACGTGATACGGCTACCCGCGCCCAGCCAATGGCGAACCTCCAGCGCCTACCACCTGGTTGCCCCGGCTTCATTCGGGCTACGATTGCTAGAACCCCTCTTGGGCCGCTCGACGGAAGACGTCTAGTCGTGACCGCGATCACCGCACGAGACCTCCTCAATGACCCCATCTTCACCGGCCATCAGGTGCTCGGTGGCGCAGATGGCCTGGACCATGTCGTCCGTGACGCTGCACTCGTTCATACCGAAGCCGACTTGAGCCAGCTGCCGCCTGCAGCGGTAGCGATCATCGACATCAATGACTCCGGCGGCGTGAGCAGCCAGCATCTGATCGAGAGCTTTTGCCGACGCCTTTACCAGCTCGGTGGCCGCATGCTGGTTGTGGTCGGCCGTCTCGAAGCCGTCAGCCTGGCCACCATCCGCCTGGCCAACCGCCTGGCATTGCCTGTCGTTGCGCTTCAGCTAGCTGCGGGACCTATTCGATCGGCTCCCGCAGTGGCCGCGCGCGTGCTGGCGATGACTCATAACCCCGACATCCTCTACGCCCGAGCTTTGCGCACCGCCGCCCCTAGGCTCGCCCGTGCCGACACCATCGACAGCATCCTCCACATCGTGGGCGGCATCCTCAATGCCCAGGCCGCTCTGGTTACAGCTGAGGGAACCATCATCGCCGGTCAATTGCACCGTGCGCGTCCCACAGACGTGACCCGCCACCCCGCCGCCGTTGTCGAGCGCGTGTCCGGCTACATTCTGGCTTCCTGCCCTGTCTTCGGCACTGACCACACTCTGTGGCTGGCCTGCGAGGCGTCCGAGGGCGGGCCAGTTTGGGATGAGGTAGCTCGCGCAACTCTGCAGACCGCTGTGCCTGCCGTCGCCGGGTGGTTTACCCGGGAGCGGCTCCGCGCCGAACGAGACAGCCGCCGCCTCCACAGTCTGCTCGCTGAGATTTTGCAGCTAGACCGCGCCCGTCGCGTACCTGAGCACGTTGCCAGCCAAGCGGCCACGGCCGGCATCACCTTGGACGGCTGGCATATGGGCATTCATGTGACCTGGCACGATGGCCGCATCCATAAAAACGCCGATGATGTGTCCACCGCCACACATCTCGAGCACATCCTGACTACCCAAGGAATCAAGGTTCCCGTTTTCACCCGGGCCGACGGTTGGTCGCTGTGGGTGACCAGCCCCGTTAAACCTGATTCCACCCGTATTCACCAACTGCTGACACGTCTGCGTCAATCCCTTACCATCCATAACGCTCGTAGCGGGGACTCTGACCAGTTGCTTATGGTGGGCGGAGTAGGCCAGCCCGCCATCGGCCCTAGCGCGATCGCTTCCTCTTTGACGCAAGCGCACCAGGCGGCAATCGCCGCCCGTTCCACGGGTCAACCCGGTGCCGTCGAGTACATCGGTGACCTGGGGCCTGAGCGTTTGCTCGCGAGCTGGTACACCGACCCAGCGTTTCGCGCCAATGCCCGGCAGATCCTCGGAAAGTTGTTAACCGCACCGGATTCCGAGGAGCTGAGAGAGACTCTACTCGTCTACCTGAACACCGGCTCGTCGGCTATCAAAACAGCTCAGCGCCTCGCCTTGCACCGCAATACCGTCAGCAAGCGCATCACCGCAATCGAGGAGCTCCTTGGAGAGCCCTTATCGGAACGTAACCGGATGGTCGTACACCTAGCCTGCTTAGCGCTCAAGACTGAAAACAGCGGCAGGGAACGACCACCGTCTGGATTTCAGATGACCAGCCTCCTGAGTTAAGGCTCATAGTGAGCCTCTTCTCATGCGAACCCGTCCCGGCGCCTCCCCTGCCGACCTTCGCGATCAGGTTGGAAAAGCCTCAGTGTGCGGTCCTTGAGCGTTCTGCTCGGGGCCGCGTATCGGGAGTATCCGCAAACAGATGAGAACCTGCGGCTGCGAAGTCACCGAAGACTCCGGCGCGATTCATTTCATTCAGCTCGCCATAAGACGCTGATCAAGGAAATCATCCAAAGCGGCCAGCTTGTCGCCGGCGGACAAGTGTACCAGCGGCAGGCCGTCGGCAGGGATGACGTCCGGATGGAACGTCTCTTCAATGTAGAAGACCGGGTTCCCCGAAATCATGATCACATATGACCGGCACGGGCTCAGGAGATTTTCGGCATCGGGCGCCCAGGCCTGCCGGCGCGCACCGTACTGAAGAATCTGCCGGCGCTGCTCAATCCCTCCGTCACGCAGAACCAATCCCAATGGAGTGGATCCACCGTGCACGACCTCATTGACGACTGGGTGATTAACCATCACCACTCTGTTGCTTGAGACGGCCGAACCGTCAGAGCGCACCAGTTGCGAGCGGCGCGCAATGGCGAACTGGCCTGCGGCGGGATGGAACTGAGCTCGCGCGACGGGCGGCAGTACGGCGATGGCGGGACGGCGGCGTTGAGAGATGACGCGAACATGGAGACGCTGGCCGAGCAGGTAGGTCAGAAAGCGCGTCGTTGAACCATCGTGAGCCAAGGCAAGGCGGGTAATCGGCCCAGGAGAAGAAGACGCAGCGGCTCGCTTCGCGAGCGTTTCGACGGACATGTATAGGAACACCTTTTCGGGACGGGTCGGCGTATCGACTGTCGGCTGCCGCATTCCGCCGTACCTAATTCATTGACGATGCTCTGTTGAGTGAACTCTTCTACTCCTTTCAGCCCACCTCCAGAGCGGCTCGGAAGCTGCACCCTGTTTCCGGATCCACTAGGAGCCCTCCACGCTGATCCAGCTGGACCAATCCCCCACGACCAGCACTTTGCGGCCCGAGGCGGCTGTTGGCACCACGGCTAAGTAGCAGCCCACCTTGCGGGTGGTGACCTCGTGATAGAAGCTCGCCCCGCCGCTCAGCGCCCGCATATCAGGGTCAGAGAATTTGGCGTAAACTCCTGGTGCTTGTGAGGTGAAGGCCTCCTCCTGCGTGCGGCAGATCCAGCTCACCGCCCCCCCGTCGACGGTGCGCAGGCTGTAGACACCGGGCAGCGCACGGGAACGCAGCTGCATGCTCCACCGCCCGTTCACGGCAGCGCGCTCGCCGTTCTCCTCTTCGACGCGCTCGCTGGTGTTGCGGCCCGTGGCGAACAGCTTCCGGTGAGACTTGCCCCAGGTCGAGATGTAACGGGCATAGGCCTGCGCCAGCGACCGCGGAGAGATCAGCAAAGTGCCCCGGGAGCTCTCACCGACCGCGTCGGCCAGTCCGTCGACGCCCACGGCTAGATCAGGCAGCCGGCGCATGTCCTGCGATGAGGTGTAGGTGCCCGACACCACCCGCCACTCACCGGGATGGCGCTCGGAGAAGACCAGGTGGATGCTCCCGTGGGAGCCACGGGGGGTGTCGGCCGCCAGGAACCAGCGTGGCTGCCCGGGGACGGGCCGCGGGATGAAGAAGCGGGTCCGGGCGACCGCTGTCGGTGGCTTGCGCGGCCGCTTGTCGATCTCGGCGATGCGGTACTGCGCACGACTCATCTGCAGACCGGCCCCCGCCTCGGCCTGCTCGATGCCCTTTCCGCCGCGACGCGAGATCTCCCTCAGAAGGCGGTAGTAGCGGGCATGAACGGTGGCGGCCTCCTTTTGGATCAAGGCCGGCTGCGCGGCGACCTCAGGCAGCGGGCTCTGCTGAGCAGCGCGCGGTGCCGCACCCGTGTCGGCGGCTTTCGGCGGTGCGGGTCTGATGGCAGCCACGGGAGACGTCGCGCAGGCCGTGATCAGCAGCGCCGCGCTGCTGATCACGACCGCTGCGGTCCGGGGATGGAGCATGTCTCTCCTCGAGAGGATGGAAGGCGGCGAAGACAACGAAGGCCTCTGACGGCGACGCGTCCGCTACGCGCGGGAAGAACGGGCGGATACCGTCCAGGCCGCAGCCCAGGACGCCACACATCGCATGGTGGCGACCGCCGCCTGGACCGCCTGCTCCCGGCCGGCCGGATCAGGCAGAGCGGCCTCGGTGACTTCGGCGAAGCGCTTCCAGCTCACCGGGCCGCTGTCGCTGAAGAACCCCGTAGGCGCGCCGGGAAGGATCTCAGCAACCCGTTCGCAGGTTTTCCGACCACCGAACACGCTGCCGAGCAGCGTGAACGTCACCCCCAACGCCTGCGGCAGTGACAGGATCGGCGGGATGCTGCACCGAGGCAGCGCGGCGCACTCGGCGTCGCTCACACCGACGGCGGCCAGGTCCTTGCGCAGCGAGGCAAGACGGCACACCCCCGCCAGGTCGACGCCCAGCGGCCTCCACAGCGGGCTCGCCGCAGCCAACGCGGCCTCCACCGGCTGGTGGACGCCGTACAGGCACATCAGCGCGTCGCGGTATCCGTCGACATCGCGCACATCGCGCAAGGCGTGCAGCTGATGAGCCTCCTCGGAGTGCACCGCGAGGACCGCCTCCCAGATCTGGCGGATGACGTGGCTGGAGAAACCGGCCGGAGCGGCAGAGGCGGGAGAGGAAACGGTCACGAGGGGCTCCTGAACGAAAGGGGGCTGACGGGCAGCTGTGAGGTGGGATTGCGGGAATGGCGGCGCCGGTTCGGCGCAGACGGCGACGCAATCGGGCCGGTGAGCCAGCGGACCATCACCTGCTCGGTCCACTGGGGCTGCAGCCGCAGGATCAGTGCCTGCAGCGCTTGCTCGGCGTCGGCTGAACCGCAGGTGACGATGTCGGCCCGCACGAGTCGGCATGAGGGCCAGGTGTGCACGATGGCGTGGGAAGAGGCCGACCACGCCAGCACGGCAATGCCCGGGGGAAGCGCCTGCTGAGCGTTCTCGGCGGCGGGTGCTCCCGCGCGGCACAGCGCCTCATGCAGCGCATCGGCCAACAGCGCCGCGTCACCCAGCACGGTCTCGGCCACTCCGTGCAGGGCGGCCAGCACATGGAGACTGCCGGCATGCGACGACCTGCTGGGGCGCAGCGGTGTGATCACATCATCGGACATGGACACCCCTTTCGAGGCAACGACCGTGGGATAAGGCATGCGGCCGCTCAACGGCGCATGGCCGCAGGAACGGCGGAGCGCAGCGACGGCGCGTGGAAGCGGTCCAGGTCGTGCAGCAACGCCGAGGCCGCGGTGTCCAGCTGAGGGTGGCAGCCGCAACCGGAGGAAGGCCCCTTCACCGGCAGCAGCTCATGAGCAGCGTCGGTCACCTCGGCCAGCGCTTGGCGCACCGCCAGCAGGGTCGCGCGAGGGATCGCGATCATCTCGGTCGGGTCGCCGTTGACGGGCCGGGCAACACGCAGCGTGCCCTCCCGGCTCAGCAGGCTACGCAGCAGCGCCATCACGGCCGTCACCACCGCGAGGGCAAGCACCGCGGCGAACACCGACAGGTAGCCGGCCATCGGCTCGTCCAGCGGCCTGGCGAATACGGGGTGTTCCACCATGACAGCGGCTCCCGCCACGCCGACGGCTCCACCGGCCTGCCGCGCGGTCATGCTCGCCCCCACCGCGGTGGCGTACTGCGCCGGATCCGCGGCCAGAGCACTGAGGGTGGAGCAGCCGGTAGCCAGGCAGCCCAGACCTACCCCGCAGATCACCGAGGCGACCAGAGTCGCCCAGGACGGCGCCGCCGGGCCAAGGATCCCGGCCAGGGCCGATCCGTCCCAGGAGACGAAACCGTCGGCCACCACCAGCACCCCGGCCACCGCTATCAGGCTGCCACCGGCGTAGATGATCACATTCATCCCGCAGCGCTGCCCGATTGCCCCGGCCAGCCAGCCGGTGATCATCACCGCCGCCGACATCGGCACCAGCACCATGCCGCCGCTCAGGCCGCTGTAGCCCCACTCCCGCAAGTACATCGGCGCCCAGGCCAGCACCGTGAACGAGATCAGGCCGTACAGCAGCGACAGCCCCCAGCCCCAGCTGAATCCGCGCCGTCGCCATAAGGCGATGTCGATCGCCGGCACCGGGTGCCGCCGTGCACGCACCAGCACACCGGCCAGCGCACCGGCTCCACCGCCTATGCATCCCAGCAACGCCGGGGAGGCCCATCCCCACTCCTGCCCCTTGGAGATCGCCAGCACCAGCGCGGCCACGCTCACCGCGAGCAGACCCACCCCGGCCATATCCGGCAGCGCTGTCGTACGACCTGTGCCGCGCGGCAGCCGGGCGGCCGCCAGCACCAGCGCCACACCAATCACCACGCTGGGCAGGAACAGAGCTCTCCAGCCGAAGGTGGCGATCCAGCCTCCGGCCGCGTGCATCGCCACCGCGCCGAGCCCCCCGCCCGCCGACCAGGTCGCGATCGCCCGCCCCCGCCGCTCGACCGGCAGGTCACTCAGCAGCACGCCCAGCGACGCCGGCACCATCGCCGCCGCCCCCAGACCCTGAAGCGCCCGCGCAGCCAGCAACACCCCCCAACCGGGTGCAAGCACCACAGCACACGCCGCCACGGCGAAACCAGCCGCGCCGAGCGCCAGCAGCGTACGGCGACCGATCACATCAGCCAGCCGTCCAGCGACCGTCAGCGACGCGGAGAACGCGGCGAAATACGTGGTGGAGACCCACTGCACCGATGAGGCAGACGCCGCGAACCCGGCATCGGCCCGCAGCAGCGGCAAGCCGAACGAGGCAGCCACGACATCGGCCATGGTGATCGCCATGACCCCCGCGCACATCATGAGCAGCAGCCGCGGCCGCGGCGCGCGACCCACAGCGGACGGCGCATGCCGGGGCCGGGCTGCGCGGGATCTGGTGCTGGTAGCGGCCATTGAGGCACTCCAAGGAGACGAGAAGGTGCTGTGGGGCGGTGACGCCGGGACCGGTGGGGAGAAAACCCGGAAGGCAGGGACGAGCGTCGACCACACGATGTGCCGGTCAGGAGGGTCTCTGCCGGCGGCGGGCGGGGGTCATCCTGTGTGGACACGTGCCGCCGGCAGAGGCCGCCCCGACCGGTCGTCAGGAAGCGCGACCCAACTCCGCCGTATCCGAAGCGGCAGCAGATGCGCCGACGTTGCGCAGGGCCAGATGCCGGGCGCCGTCCGGGCTCAGCTGCCGAGCGTGGGCGTCGTACAACGCCGTGACGGCGGCGGCAGCTGACGTCACGTGCCGCCCGCACAGCTCCAACACCTGCTGCTCCAGCGTCACGCTGTGGCGTAGCAACATGCCGACCAGAGGATCGGCTGAGGCACGCTCCAGGTCCGCCAGTTCCCGGGCCCGAGCCGGCCAGCGCAGATGCGCGGCTTCAACCTCTTCGACAACAGCGGTCAAGACCTCCTCCATGGAGGCGGCCGGGAACGCCGCGAGGTAACTCTCGGCGGCCGCGACCGCTGTGGCCACCGTGCGCACGCAGTCGCTCAACCCGCCGACGCTGATCCGCAGCGTCTGGATCCGATGAGTGAGGTTGGCGGCGCTCCAGCCCAGCACCAGCAGTCCGGCCCGGTCGGTGCTGACCTCCCAGCCCACCAGGCGCAGCTCGCGAAGCAGGGTGTGGGTGGCCAGCCAGTCGGCCTGATCGTCCTGGTGTACGCGTACCCGCACTCCTCCGACGTCGAGAGGAGAGATACCGATCGAGGCGGCAGGGATCACGCGCGCTCCGATGCGCTGGATCACCCGGGTCATATCCGCGGCCATATGTGGTGCCTCCGTTGCGAAGTGCGACAAACGGGCCACCCGGAAGGAGTCTTACAGCACTCTTGACTCTTGGAGTGACTCTATTGTCAGAAGAGTGATCGAGAGTGTAGACAGTGAGAATTGACAACGTCAGTAAGCAAACGTGACAAGCCAAGTCTTGTTATCAAGTTGTGACAAACGGCGATGGGAGAGAAAGGTGATCATGAAGCTATCCGTGTTTCACCTGGTGAAGCAGGGAACCCGGCGCCCAAAGGTGGCCTTCAACAGGCTCACCACCCCTGAGACACCGTCATCTCAACGCTCCGACAACACCACCACACCTGCGAGCGACACGCCGAACCCCGCCGTTGATAGTGCAATGCCATCCGCGATGCGCCATGATTCGCCCATGGCCGGTGCACCACGCGGCCGCGCCCAGCGCGGCAACGGACCTCGCATCTCGAACCCTGAGAAGCGAACCGCGATCTCGATGAACTTCCGGGTCGACCTCGAGGTCGATCGGCTGGCTCGCCAAGGCGCGACACTTCACAACATCAGCGTGTCCGCGTACTACCGCCAGCTCGTCCGGAACGACGTTGTCGATGAGAAAGGCCGGCCCGCCTGGACACCCGAACCTCCCAACGTCACCCCCGGCGGATCCAACGCGGTCTTCCAGGTCGACGCGGAGATCTACCGCAAGGCTTCCACCGCCGCGGATTGCCTCGGCATCAGCGTGGCGGAGTACTACCGCCAACTCGTCCGACGCGACCAAGTCACCAGCGTGTGTTGCGACGCGGCGGCGTGACACCCCATGAGCACATCCTGCAGGAGGCCGAAACGCTAGCCCCATAAATGCGAAACGCCCCGGGAAATCCGGGGCGGCCGCATAACAACTCTTCCGCTGAAACCTCGCTCACCGGGCGCCAACCTTGCTGCGAGTGTTTCACCGTCAACCCGCTGGCTGTGCGGGCGTTCTCGTCGTCCGGTCTGGCTGACCGGCATCGAGCGCTTGGCATGCCAGCAGGTCGCTGTGTCATGCCTGGGGGAAGCATAACCCACGAACACGGGTTGAGCCATGCATTGCCCGATTCGGGCGCGCCGATGCATACGCGCGGCGATCAGCTCATCCCACTCCAGACCGCTTGGATCTCGGCACAGGAGACATCCACCGCCGCAGGTCACAGCCACCATGCCGACAGTGCAGACGCACCGTGGGCCGCCCAGCATGCCCTCGCCGCAGAAACCTGGGCCCGCCTCACCCCCCTGATCGCCCAATCCTCCCGCCTGCGGCTCTCCCCCGACGGCGGCGCCACCTTCCCCGGCGGCCGACACAGCCGGCAACTGACCCCCCGCCGCCCCGCGCTTCCAGCCGTGCCCGCCACCGTCTCGGTCTACCACCCCGACCTCGGCGAGGGACGACTGCTCGTGGCCGACCTCGACGTCAGCCGAGCCCTCCGTCTCGGCCTGACCCGCCCCCACGCCATCGCGAGAGTCGAAGCCGAAGCCGAAGCGATCACCGACCTCATCACCCGCTGCGGAGGCCGCGCCATCTGCGACGTCTCCCCCAGCGGCGGCCGCCACATCTACATCCGCTTCGCCCGAGCCCTGCCCTGGACCGAACTCCGCCGCCTCACCCTCGCCCTGGCCCGACGCTTTCCCACCCTCGACCCCTCCCCCATGTCCTCGGTCTCCGGGCAGATCCGCCCACCAGGAGCCCCCCACAAAATCACCGCCGGCCACCTGACCGGCTACATGCGCCTGACCATCCCCCTCGACGACGCCGAAGCGATCCTGCGCCGCCCGAACGGCCCAGCCGTCTGGACCGCCCTCACCCAAGAGCTGACGGCCGAGCTCGCCGCCCTCACCACACCGCCCAACCGCACCGGCACGAACAGTCCCGCCGACACCGGCGGCAACGGTGACCTCCCCGGCCCCGGCCCCCTCGGCGCCGGTGACGGCCGTACCTGCCCGCACTGCGACACGCTTCTGGAGATCCCCCTCGACCGCCACGGCCGCCCCTGGCTCCCCCGCCTCGGTGGCCGCCGCCCCCTGCCCGCCGCACTGGAGAACCTGGCCCGTACCGGCGACTGGCGGGCCCGCGGCACAACCTCGGCCTCAGAGGCCCGGCTCGGCCTGCTCAACTCCATCGCCGCCGCGGGATGGACCTACGACCAAGCCGTCACGCAGATGCGACAAGGCCCCTGGGCCGGACTCCCCGTGCTCCTGGAAAGCCGCCGCCTGAGCTACCGGATGACGCGCCTGGCGGCCGACTGGCAAAAAGCCGTCACCGGCGTGGCCTGGAACAGGCATGCCCGCAACTGCAACACAAGCGTGAGAAGACCTTCCACACCCCCCGCCCCCTCCGTGGATGGGGTTGATTGGGTGCAGGGACGAGGTCTTCAAAGAACTGGTCTTTACAATGTAGATTCAAATGGTTCGGAGTTCAGTCCTTCAGGCACCGTCCCTGCACCGGATCTCCGCGACGCCAACCTCTGGTCCATCCGCACCGCCACATGGGAAGAAGCCGACAACCGGGCACTGGAGCACTGGCAGCAGATCCGGCAGTGGCGGACCTGCGTATGGCTCGCCGAGCGCGACACCGAGCGGGTACGAAGCTGGGGCCGGGCCGCGGCGTCGATCCGCCTGCTCCTGCGAGCGATCGCCGTGGCGGCCCGGATGGACGGCTCGGTGACCCCGGCATTCGGCTGTCGCTCCCTATCGGAGATGACCGGCCTGGACTACACCGTCGTCTCCCGCCACCTGCGACGGCTCCGAGAAGAAGACGACCCGCTCATCGACCTCGTCGAGGCCGCCTCCGGCCGCCGCGCCGACCGCTACGCCCTCCGCGTTCCGGAGGCCTACCGTGCCCAGGCTCGGTGGATCCGCTGGCCGGCTGGCCCCATCGATGCTCTCCACCCGGCTCTGCACGCCCTAGGGGCCGTCGCCGCGCTGGTGTACGAAGAACTCAGCACCGCCGAGACCGGAGCGGCCGAGCTTGCCCGCCTGGCCCTGCTGTCGCCCAGCGCCGTCGCCGAGGCATTGCGGACACTGGCGGCGTATCAGCTGGCAGTCCGAAGCCGATCAGGGTGGACCAGAGGTGAGCGTCCCTTGAGAGACGCCGCCGTCGAACTCGGAGCGGATGTCACGAAGAAGGAGCGGCACGTCCGCTATCGCGCACACCGTCAAGCATGGTGGGACCTATTGGAGGCATGGCAGCTACCGCCGATGGACCGCCCCATCCACCTGCGAGCCCGAGCCGAGACTAGGAAGCATGTCGTGCTCGACTCCACCACCGCAGAGGAGCTTGGAAAGATCCCGTGGCCACAGCACTCCATGTTGGGAGATGATTCCAGCGAAGCGTTCGACCCCTACGAGCGAGCCCCAGCACTGGCCGTGGCCTCGGCCATCCCGTCAGCGAGGTCTTCTTCGGCTGACGCGACCGGATCACGGATCACCGTCTCTCTCGTCGGTGAAGCATCCACGCTATTCACGCCGCCTGCCCGGGAAGATCCCATATACAGCCCCCCTGACTCGCACTACGGTCCGCTGCCTCGCCCTTCGCCACCAAGGAATCACTCCATGCCCTAGCTTCGTCATCCGATGGCAAGGCCCGACGAAGGAGGGCCGCGGCAGTTTCCTGAGTCAACCTAGGTGGGGTTCATGCGTAGGTTGCTCCTGTTCAGGTACGCATTGGGCAGCCAAGTATTCCGGTGGCAAGGTGACCCGGACCGCAGCGAGCGCCAGCGAGTGAGGACCGGAAGCGCCGCGGCAGCCTCTTACGCGGTATTCGCGCGGTGCCGGGCGTGGTGAACGGCGGGGTCGTAGGGCGTGCCGTCACGGAAGCAGGCGAACATGATCCGTAGCCAGCCACGGCCAAGGATGCGAACGGTCTGGGGGTGCCGCTTGCCCCGATCCCGGGCGCGTTGGTAGAGGTTGGCGGCCCATGGATCGTCGTGCCGGCTGTTGTCTGCGAAGGTATGGAGCGCTTTGCGGGCGGCCCGGTTGGCGGCGTGCCGGAATCCAACGGTGTGCACCTTGCCGCTGGCTCTGGTGACAGGGGCCATGCCGACCTCGGCGGTGAGCTGCTCGGCGGTCAGCCCGCGTTCCAGCATCGGGCCGACTTCACCGACGATCTGGGCCAGGTTGACGATCCCGACCCGGGGCAGGGCCTGGAACAGGTCGGCATAGGGGTGGTCCCGCAGGACCTGTTTGATGGTCGCTTCCAGGGTCTTGATGGCCTGCACGATCGCGCGGACTTGGCTGGTCTGGATGTTGACCAGTGTGGTGACGATCTCGGGGCTGATCCGGCTGGCGGCCGCCGGCGCGGATCGCAGCCGTTGGAGGAGTTCGGCACCGCTCTTGCCGCCGCTGTAACCCTGTCGGCGCAGGAAGGTGTCCAGTTTGGCCGGGGTGAGCGTGGCCGCTGCCTGAGGGGTGGGGAACCGGTCCAAGAACGCCAGGGAGATGTCTGAATCGATGCTCTTGAACAACCGGGTCGCGCCGGGCCAGTGCGCTTCCAGCAGCGCGCGGAGCTGGTTGGTCAAGCTGGTGCGGGTGGCAACCAGATCACTGCGCTGCCGAGACAGTGCCTGAAGCTCCAGCGTCTTGGGTTCGGTTGGGGCGAGGGTCCGCAGGAACTGACCGTCCGTGCGAACCAGGTCGGCGAGCATGAAGCTGTCGGCGCTGTCGGTCTTGGCTCGGGAGGCTCCCCACCTGGGCCGCATCGCGGTGAACATGCCCGGGTGGATGGGCACGATCGGGTGTCCGGCCGCCAGCAGCCGATCGACGACCAGGCCCTTGCTGGTCTCGATCGCCACCCTCAACTCCGCAGGGTCGCCGTAGTCGGCCAGGCGCCGCAGCGTTGAGGTGATCCCGGCCTCGGTGTGCTGGAGCGTCCAACGGGCGGCTTTCGCGCCTTGCGCGTCGAGTACCGTCACCGAGTGCGTCTGGCCGCCCCAGTCCCAACCCACCGTGTGCAATGTGTGTCCTTCCGGTTGGAGTCAACACCTCTGATCACGGAGAGGACGCCTGCCGGAAGCTCATTACTGCGGCCCTCGTGGGGCGATTCCCTGATGCCGGTCCAACGCCCTCGTCCCGACGGTGCCGGCAAACTGTCGCAAGCCGTCCAGCGGCTGACCGATCGCGGGCCGTACACCGCCGGGCCGAGAGGTGACGATTCCAACGGAACCGCACGACCCATGTTCCCCTAATGAG
>NZ_JBEZNH010000051.1:0-58738 GCF_040653115.1 Streptosporangium sp. NPDC048047
GGCCATCGCCGTCCTGCAGAACTACGAGATCGCGCGAGGATGAAAAAGCCTCAGTGAAAGCCTGATCGGTCCGAAGAACCGGGCCCGTAGTCTGAGCGAAAGGTCCATTACCTGATTCGCTCACATCTACTGTGGCTTGCTGCCAGTCCACCCATGGCGAAACCATTTCTCCGGAAATGGCGCGGGCACGCCAGCGGATCTTCCATCCATCGGTGAGCTTGCCGTCCGGTACCGTGACAGTCGCTGCGGTACCAGAGGCGATATTGTCTACCGCGGCAGCCCAAATAGAGCCTGTGCCCTGCCCCTCCTCTGCAGCAGGGTCATGCTCGACCTCGAACTCTGCCCGCAGTGTCCGCCCTTGAGGATCAGTCACGGTTGCCTTCAGCATCGGCGTGGTCACTGTCGTCACCGTGGTGCCATCCACGACAGAAGACGGCGTAACCGTCAGATCATGCACGCTGGGCTTTGGCAAGGCGACGGTGAGGACCTGCCAGTCGGCCCAGCCTGAGGCCAATTCGCCAGCTACTGCGCGGGCGCGCCAGCGGATCTTCCATCCGTCTGTCAGCTTGCTGTCAGGGATGGCAAGGCTGGCCTGGGTGCCGGAGGGGACATTGTCGACGGCGCTGGCCCAGATCTGGCCGCTGCCCTGCCCGGCCGCGACGGGGTCGTGCTCGACTTCGAACTCCGCCCTGAGCGTGCCTCCCACGGGATTGCTCACCTGGACGAGAAGCGTCGGCGTCAGGCTGCTGGTGACGGTCGTCCCGTCTACCTGCTGCGACGGGTTGACCTGCAGCGCCCCCACCGCTGGTTCAGAGACCGGGTCTGGCACATCGATGGTTAGTGCCTGCCAGGGTGACCATGGTGAGCCGACGGTGGTGGCGGTGTTGACCGCCCGAGCGCGCCAGCGCACCTTCCACCCGTCGGTCAGTTTTCCGTCGGGGACGATGACGCTGGCCTGGGTGGCGGAGGCGACGTTGTTCACGGCCTCGGCCCAGATCTGGCCGCTGCCCTGCCCGGTCGCGGCCGGGTCGTGCTCGAGTTCGAACTCGGCCCGCACCGGCTGGGCGGCCGGGTCGGTGACGGTGGTGTGCAGGGTCGGGGTGATGCTGGTGGCCGTGACGACGCCGTTCACCACCTGGGAGGGGGTGACCTGGAAGGCACCGACCGTGGGGTTGGGCACGTCGACCGTGGCCGTCTGCCAGGCCGACCACGCCGAGGTGGTCGAGGCAGTGGCGTTGGCCGCGCGGACCCGCCAGCGGATCTTCCAGCCGTCGGTCAGCTTCCCAGCGGGAACGCTGACGGTGGCCTGCCCGCCGGACGTGACCGCCTGAGAGGCGCCGGTCCAGATCTGCCCGGTGCCCTGCCCGGTCGCGGCCGGGTCGTGCTCGACCTCGAACTGGCCGGTGAGGCTGCCGCTCGCGGTGTCGGCGACGGTGGCGGCGAGCTGCGGGGTGAGCGAGGTGACCGTGGTGGTGCCGCCGCCGGCCTGCGTCGGGGTGATAGCCGGGTTGGTGGCGGTGGGCGCGGAGGAGGGGCCGCTGGTGGTGATGGTCAGCAGCGGCGGGCGGCCGAACTCCTCGGCGTTCTCCGCCGAGGTGAACGTCCGGTAGTTGTTGATGTTCGTCTCACCGGGCGACTTGAGCACCAAGCCATGGTCGGCGGCGCCGGCGGCCCAGTCCTGGGCGATGCCGGTGACGTTCCACTCCATGCTGTCGGGCCAGGTGGCGCAGTCGGCATTGACACCCTTGAAGTTGGTGGAGGCGTCCTCGGTGGTGAAGGCGGGCTTGCCGGCCCAGTACATGCCGTCCAGGCCCCAGGCACCGGTCAGGCGGGCGACCTGAATGCCGTTGGTGAGCGCGGGACCACAGTTGTGAGCGTCGATGGTGTTCATCGACAACCGGGCATCGGTCACCGTGCTACCCCGCAAGCCCGTGGTGTCGAACTTCAGGTGCGCCCGTGCCTTGAACCCGCCCGTCATGGTGCCGGCCGTGAGGTACTCGCTGCCCGGTATGGAGGGCAGGTCGACGTCGTACGTGCTGACGTCCACGTCAGCGCCGAGTGGCAGCGTGACCGCCGCCGTCAGGCGCACCGGATAGGCGGTGCCGGCGTCCGCCAGGAACGCCTGATCCGGCATGAGCAGCAGCTCGGTGCGGCCGTCCTTGGTGACCACGTCCGTACCGGCCTTGCCGCGCTTGGCCGACACGGGCCGACCCTTGGCGCTGCCGTCCCACATGACCGGCTGCGCCGCCGAGACGACCGGCTTGTTGCCCTTGCCCTTCAGCAGGAGGCGGCCGTTCTTGTCCTCGGTCAGGGTCAGCCCGTCGTCGTCGACGCCGATGCGCAGTTTCAACGGCGTGGTGGGCCGTTGCCGCAGCACCACCTCATACCGGAACCCCGCTGGCAACGCCGCCACCACCAGGTCGGCCCCGGCTCCGGCGGCGTCGGTGTAGGTGGCCACGCTGCCTTTGACGGTCGGCTTGGGCAGCGGCGTCGGCCAGCGCAGCGCGTACGACTTACCGTCGGCGGTCATCTTCACGAACGGATCCTCGCCACCGGCGGAGATCTCCACGACCACGCCCTCGGCGATGGCCTTGGGTCGCAGCTTGTTACCTTGCTCGGCTAGGGCGATGTCGATCGGCACCCAGCTGCTGCCCCGGCTGGCTCGCACTGGACCGGTCGTGACCTCAGTTGTGAACGTCTTCCCGTCCGGCTGGGCGTAGGTGATGCTGGTCGCCGATGTTTCTTCGGTCACTTCTACCTTGATGTTCTGCGTCGCAGCCCGCTGTGCGGCGGCAATCCGTGCCGGGAGGAGGCTCTCCGAGGCAGGGGCGTTTCGAGCTGCGTCGCCAACGCCAACGTTGGTGAGGGCAGAATTGCTGACTCCAGGAGTCCATGCGACACCTGTGTTGACGGTGGCTGAATGGTTCTTCCCTGAAACGTCGGCGGCCCTCGTGCCGGAGGCTTCACTGAAGGGCCAGCGGGCAGCGATTCCCGTGTCCGGTGCCTCGACCGGCGTCAGCTCGAGATCATCCGTAGAGGCGGCGTAGTCCTGATCGCTTGCGGCCCGATACTCCCCGTCCTGCGCGTTGGTGATCGGCTCCGGCTGTGGCAGAGAAGTGGAGACTCGGCCATTCGCCGCCCATTGATCAAGTTCATATGTCGTCGCGGGGGGAGTCTCGTCCATCTCAAGGAGGTACACCGAAGCGACATTCCTCGTTGGGGCAAAGTCAACTGTGAGCCGGGGGCCGTGGGCGGGATAACCCTGAGTCTGTTCCCGGCTACGGTAGCGGCGCCAGTTCCGCAGTTCGGATTCGTCACCCGCGGTGAGCCGGAATCCGTAGTTCGGCTCCCCGTCCGCCCAGGCCTGGACAATGGTGTCAACCGAGTGGATGAGGTCGTGCTCGTAGTTCAGCGAACCGGAGCAGTCGGGGCTGTAGGCCCCGTACTCGGTGTCCGCACCCACGTTGGTGACCGATGGCTGGGCGTTCCACTGCAGGGTCAGGTGGTCCCAATCGGACGTGATCCGCCGCGCGGTGATTCCGGATCCGACGGATCCGCCGCAGTCGTTGGACAGGTAGTTCCACAACTCCAGGTCGGCGTTCTGGATCCTGGAGCCCCAGAACGGGTCGCCGGCCTGGGGAAGCGGGAACTGGATGTAGGCGCGCCAGCGCTTGGCGATGTTACTGGAGTAGGACTTGCCGACCCACATCTGGTCGCGGTAGTGCATGTCCCAGCTGTCGGTGAGGTCCACGTCGTTGATGTACGTGTCCATGGGATCGCCGGGAGGGCAAGGCGTACCGAGGGTGCACTCGTACCAGTCGTCGTCGACGACGGCCATGGTCACCGGGAACGTCGTCGCCGGGTCGGCGAGGAAGGCCGGGTCGGGGCTGTACACCAGCGCCGAGCCGTCCAGACTCACCTGCGCCCTGCCGACCCGGACGGAGCCCAGGTCGGCGTTCGCGTCAGCCGCGGCCGCATCCAGCAGCGCCGCGGGCCGGATGTCGAGGCTCTGCTTGCCGTCGGCACTCTTCAGTGCCGGTTGCCCCTTGGCGTTCCTGCCGAAGGAGACGCCCGTGGGCAGATCAACCGGGACGCGGAAGGTCACCGGTCCGGCGGGGCGCTCCCGGATGACGATCTGCTGGCGGAACCCGGTCGGGGTGGCGGTGACGACCAGGTCGACGCCCTTGCCGTACGCGGAGGAGTAGGTGGCGGTGCTGCCGTTGAGCGTGGGCTTGGGCAACGTGCGCGGAGCGTCGATCCGGGCGGCGATGTCGCCGTTCCTGCTCTTGATCGCTTCGGTGTCGCCGCCGGCGGACAGCGTCAGGCCGCCTTTGGCCGCCTTGGGCTTGATGACCCCGTCTGCCTTGACGAGAGTGGTGTCGATCGGGGTGAAGCCGTCGCCATTGGCGTTCTTGACTCGGATGGGCTCCAGGTACTGCTCCATCCGCAGGGTCTTGCCGTCGGGGTTGGCGTAGTAAGTGGCGGTCTCCGAGCGCAGTGCCTCGATCTCGATGCGCCGGTTGTCCTTCTTAGCCTGCGCCAACGCCTTACTCGTCGGCGTGGCGGGGGCACTCGGCGGCGTCGTGGGAGTGGGCGTAGGAGCGGGGGTAGTGGTGGGGGGTGGCGTGGGGCCCTGGGCGATCGCGGGCGCGCTCATCAGTGAAAGCGGCATGGTCAGGACCGCGATCAGGGCAGCGCGACGGCGCGTCCGGCTGGATGAGCCGGACGCTGTTCGTGATGGGTTCACTCGAGCCTTTCGAACAGGCGTGGCAAAACGGAGTGATCATCACATATGTTGCGATCTTGTGTAAAGATCCTTTTCAGTAACGGGAAAGATGGATTCCGTCACTGTCGGATCTCTGGGGTAGGCAGAGGGTTTGGAACTGCCCCTATCGGGTGGACACCTGGCCTCTGAAAGGGTGTTAGATCCTTTGCTGCCGTATGCCAAAGGTCGCCCGATCGATAGGCTGACGTGCTCGTGAGATATCGCCCGATGTACGCACCGCAGTAACTGTCAAACCTGTTGAGGCATCAAGCCGCATGCGGCGTCTATACGGAGGTCTCGGCTTTCGAGGTTTGAGCTTTTCCCCATTTCGAGCATTGCACCTGACATGGAGGTCGCTGAGATCACCTCACCGCCGCGGGGTGCCGTGCCAGCTGCTCCACAGGGCCGCGTAGGACCCGCCCGCCGCGACCAGCTCGTCGTGGGAGCCCAGTTCGCTGATCCGGCCGTCCTCGACCACCGCGACCCGGTCGGCGTCGTGCGCCGTGTAGAGGCGGTGGGCGATGGCGATCACCGTACGGCCGTCGAGGACCGCGGCCAGCGACCGCTCCAGGTGGCGGGCGGCCCTGGGGTCGATCAGCGAGGTCGCCTCGTCCAGGACCAGGGTATGCGGGTCGGCCAGGACCAGCCGGGCGAGGGCGATCTGCTGGGCGTGGGCGGGCGGGACCGCGTGGCCGCCGGAGCCGACGACCGTGTCCAGGCCGTCGGGCAGGGCCGCGACCCACTCGGCGGCGTCCACCGCGGCGAGGGCCGCGTGGACGGCGTCGTCGCCGGCGTCCGGGCGGGCGATCAGCAGATTGTCGCGCAAGGTGCCCCGGAAGACGTGGTGCTCCTGGGTCACCAGGGCGACGTGGCCGCGCAGGCCGTCCAGCGGGAGCTCGACCAGCGGGACGCCGCCGACGGTGACCTCGCCGTCGCGCGGGCCATGGACGCCCGCCAGCAGCCGGCCCAGCGTGGACTTGCCCGCGCCGGAGGGGCCGACCATGGCCAGCCGCTCCCCCGGCCGGACCACCAGGTCGATGCCGTGCAGGACGTCGTGGCCCTCGCGGTAGGCGTAGCGGACGCCGTCGGCCCGCATCTCCTCGCCGTCCGGGACGCGCGCGCCGGGCGCGCGGTCGTCGGGCACCTCGGCGACGCCCAGCAGGCGGGCCATGGAGGCGCCGCCGACCTGGAGTTCGTCGATCCACATGAGCAGCCGGTCCAGCGGGTCGATGAGCTGCTGGACGTAGAGGGTGGCGGTGGTGACCTGGGCCAGCGTGACCCAGCCGTTCGCGTGGAACAGGCCGCCGATGACCAGGGTCGCCGCGATCGGGATGACATAGCCCATCTCCACCGCGGGGAACCAGACCGTGCGCAGGCCCAGGGTGTAGCGCTCGGCCGCCCAGGAGCGGGCGATGTCGTCGTCGGTACGGCGGTGCCTGCGCTCCTGCAGGCCGAGGGCCTCCACGGCGCGGGCGCCGTTGACCGTCTCGGCCAGGCCGTCGGTCATGTCCGCGTAGGCGGCGCTCTCGCGCAGGTAGCCGTCGCGCGCCCGCTTGAGGTACCACCGGGTGGTGAACCACAGGACCGGTACGGCCAGCAGCGAGGGCAGCACCAGCAGCGGCCCGGCGACCAGCAGCGCGCCGATGGTGATCACGCAGGTGACCAGCGCGATCAGCGTCTCGGGCACGGCGCGCCGTACGGTGCGCGACAGCGAGTCGACGTCGCGGGAGGTACGGGAGATCAGGTCTCCCGAGCCGGCCCGCTCGACGGTGGACAGCGGCAGGTCGAGCACCCGGCCGACGAACTCCTCGCGCAGCTCGGCGAGGACCTTCTCGCCGAGCGCGGAGGAGGCGTAGACGGCGTACCTGATCAGCACCGCCTGGGCGGCCAGGAACCCGGCGATGCCCAGCGCGACCGCCGTGACGTTCACCCCGGTGCCGTCCTGCACGTCCTGGACCAGCCGGCCCAGCAGCCACGGCACGGCCAGTCCCGCGACGGCGGCCAGCGCGTGCAGGCCGAGCGCCAGCGACAGGGCGCGCGGGTACTTCAGGGTGAGCCGGCGGGCGTAGGCGCGGACCTGCGCCTCCCCCGCGACCGGGAGAATCTCTCTGCTCATGGCGACACTTCGTGTCGCGGCTCGGGGGCTGAGACCCGGTGTCTTCCCTCGTCGTTCACTCGCTTCGCTCGCTCTCTCCTCAGTCCAGACACCGGCGCCCCCTCGCGGCTCATGATTCTCCTCGGGTCACGACGGCGGCGTAGGCGGGGGCGGTGGCGAGGAGGTCGCGGTGGGCGCCCTGGGCGCGCACCACGCCGCCCTCGACGTAGATCACGTGGTCGGTGCGGTCGAGCACCAGCGGGCTGGTCGTGCAGACCAGCGTGGTACGGCCCGCGCGGGCCTTGGCCAGCCGGTCGGCGACGCGGGCCTCGGTGTGGGCGTCCACCGCGCTGGTGGGCTCGACGAGGATCAGCACCTCCGGGTCGGCGAGCAGCGCCCGGACCAGGCGGAGCCGCTGACGCTGGCCGCCGGAGAACTCCCGGCCCGACTCGGCGACGTGCCCGTCGAGGCCGTCGGGCAGCGCGTCGACGATGTCGGTGGCGCACGCGGCGTACAGCGCGTCGGCGAGGTCGTCGTCGGAGGCCGTGCCGGCGACGTCCAGCTCGTCGCGGAGGGTTCCGGCGAAGAGCGCGGCGTCGTTGTCGGCGACCAGGATGCGGCGGCGCACCTCGGCGATCGGCAGGGTGTCGAGCCGCACGTCGCCGAAGTCCACGTCGCCGTCGCGGTAGCGGCCGAGCCGGTCGGCGATCGCGGCGGCCTCCTCCGGCGTGGCCGCGGCGAGGGCGGTGAACGTGCCGGGCCGTACGGCGACGCCGGAGGCCACGTCGCGCAGCAGTCCTCCCGGGGAGGTCGCGGCGCCGCCGTCCACCTCGGGTTCCAGGGAGAGGATGCGCACCACCCGGCGGGCGGCGACGTGTCCCTTGGTGAACTTGTCGGCCGCCTCGATGAGCGTCCGCAGGGGGGTGATCAGGAAGGCGGCGTAGCCGTAGAAGGCGACGAGCTGACCGACGGTGATCTCGCCCCGCGTCGCGAAGGTCGCGCCCAGCCAGGTGACCGCGGCGATCAGCAGGCCGGGCAGCAGGATCTGCGCGCCCTCCAGCAGCGACTCGACCGAGGCGACCCTCACGCCGGCCCGCCGTACCCGCTGGGAGTCGGTGACGTAGCGGTCGGCGAAGACCTGCTCGCCGCCGATGCCGCGCAGCACCCGCAGACCGGCGACGATGTCGGCGGCGCGGGTGGACAGCTCGCCCGTCAGGTCGCGGTGGGCGTGCTGACGCCGGTTCAGCGGGCGCAGCAGCGGCGTGACGGCGAGGGCCATGGCCGGGACGCCGACGAGCACCGTCAGGCCGAGCGGCAGCGAGGTGCCGATCAGGATGACCGTCACCGCGACGACGGCGACGACCGAGCCGCTGGCACGCAGCAGGATGTCCATCGCGTTGCCGATGTGGGCGATGTCGGAGTTGCCGACGCTGACGACCTCGCCGGTGGACATGCGCTTGGGCAGGGTCGCGCCCAGCCGGGTGGCCTGCCGTACGGTGACCTGGACGGTGCGGTAGGCCCCGGCCAGCCAGTTGTAGACGGCCATCCGGTGGCGCAGGATCCCGGCGGCCGACTGCAGGGCGCCGAGGCCCAGCAGCACGAGACCCCAGGTGAGCAGGGCGGAGGTGTCCCGGGTCCGGACGGCGTCGATGCCGCTGCCCATCACCATGGGCACGAACGCCATCGCCAGCCACCACAGGGTGGAGTACCCGGCGCCGAGGAGCAGGGGACCCGCCTGGTTGCGGGCGACCCAGCACAGGTACCGGAACGGACTGCGGGCGTCAGGAGTGCCGGGATCGGCGACAGGTAGGGAGCGCATGGCTCTCATAGCCTGACAAGATCCCCTCTCACCAGGCAAATCATTTTCCGGCGAAACGATCACGTCAACCCTGGTTGACACGATCACCGCGTCAACCTAAATTGACAGACATGAGCGACACGGCGCAGCTGGCCTCCGACGCCGGCAGCCGCGACCCCGCCGTCGGCCTCCGGGCCGTGCGGGCGCTGCGGATGCTCGTCGACCGACTGGAGGCCCTACAGGTGGACAACGCCCGCGAACAGGGCTGGTCCTGGCAGGAGATCGCGCACTGCCTGGAGGTCAGCCGGCAGGCGGTGCACAAGAAGTACGCGGGCGGCCGCGGGCTGCTGAGGAGGGAGAGGTAGATGTTCGAACGGTTCCAGGGGGACGCCCGGCAGGCGGTGGTCCTCGCCCAGGAGAACGCCCGCAGGCTGAACCACCGCGTCATCGGTCCCGAGCACATCCTGCTCGGCCTGCTCGACCGGCCCCAGAGCCTCGCCGCGCGGGTGCTCGCCCGCCACGGGCTCGACCACGACCAGGCCTACCGGGAGGTCGCCCGCCTGGCCCCGCCGCCGGGCGGCGGCCTCGACGCCGAGGCGCTGGAGACCATCGGCATCGACCTCTCGGCCGTCCGGGAACGGGTCGAGGCCGTCTTCGGCCCCGGGGCCCTGGACCGCGGATCCGCGCGGGGCCGGCGGCCCGGCGGGCACATCCCGTTCAGCCCCCGGGCGAAGAAGACGCTGGAGCTGTCACTGCGCGAGGCCGTACGCCTCAAGCACGGACACATCTCCGACGGCCACGTCCTGCTGGGTATCCTGCGCGAGGGCCAGGGCGTGGGCGCTCGCGTCATCACCGGCGCGGGCATCGACACCGAGACCCTCCGCCGGGAGATCGCCGCCGAACTCGGCTGACGGACGACCACTGCGCGGGAGGCGCCTCCCCGCGGCGCCGGACCCCAGGCACGACAGGGCCGGACGTGGCGAAGCGGGCCCCGGCCTTCGTGACGACGGCCGGGGCCCGCCCTGTCGCGGGAACCTACTTCGAGGCCCGCAGGTAGTCGCGGTTCATCCGGGCGATGGTGTCCAGCGGGATGCCCTTGGGGCAGACCGCGGTGCACTCGCCGGTGTTGGTGCAGCCGCCGAAGCCCTCGGCGTCCATCTGCTCGACCATGGCCTTGGCGCGGGACTCGCGCTCGGGCTGGCCCTGCGGCAGGAGGCTGAGGTGAGTGATCTTGGCGGCGGTGAAGAGGGAGGCCGAGCCGTTCGGGCAGGCCGCCACGCACGCGCCGCAGGCGATGCAGGTGGCCGCGTCGAAGGCGTCGTCGGCGTCCTCCTTCTTCACCGGGACGCTGTGCGCGTCGGGCGCGGACCCCGCCGGGACGGAGATGAAGCCGCCGGCCTGGATGATCCGGTCGAACGACGAGCGGTCCACGACCAGGTCCTTGATCACCGGGAACGGCGCGGCCCGCCACGGCTCGATGGTGATGACCGCGTCGTCCTCGAAGTGCCGCATGTGGAGCTGGCAGGTGGTGGTGGCCACCTGCTCGCCGTGCGCGACACCGTTGATGACCATTCCGCACATGCCGCAGATGCCCTCGCGGCAGTCGTGGTCGAAGGCGACCGGCTCGTCGCCCTCCAGGATGAGACGCTCGTTGAGCACGTCGAGCATCTCCAGGAAGGACATGTCCGGGGAGACGTCCTCCACCCGGTAGGTGACCATGCGGCCCTTGTCCTGGGCGTCCTTCTGGCGCCAGATCTTCAGGGTGAGGTTCATGCCCGCGGCTCCTCGTTTTCGCTCACTCGCCCGGCGCGGGCGTGGACGACGTCGCCGTGCTCGCCGGCCCGCCGAATCACTTGTAGCTCCGCTGGGTCATCTTGACGTACTCGTACTCGAGGGCCTCCCTGTGCAGGACGGGACCCTCCTCGCCGTGCTCCCAGGCCGCGACGTAGGCGAAGTTCTCGTCGTCGCGCAGCGCCTCGCCGTCGGCGTCCTGCGACTCGGCGCGGAAGTGGCCGCCGCACGACTCGGTGCGGTGCAGGGCGTCGAGGCACATCAGCTCGGCCAGGTCGAAGAAGTCGGCCACCCGGCCGGCCCGCTCCAGCGCCTGGTTGAGCTCCTCGGCGGTGCCGGAGACCTTGACGTTCTTCCAGAACTCCTCGCGCAGCTCGGGGATCCGCTCCAGCGCCTTGCGCAGCGACTCCTCGGTGCGCTCCATGCCGCAGTAGTCCCACATGAGCTTGCCCAGCTCGCGGTGGTAGGAGTCGGCCGTACGGGTGCCCTCGTTGGTCAGCAGCCGCTCGATCTTCCGGCGCACCGCGGTCTCGGCCTCCGCCACCGCGTCCTCGTCGACCTCCCCGTAGGGACCGTTCGCGAGGTAGTCGCCGATGGTCGTCGGCAGCACGAAGTAGCCGTCGGCCAGGCCCTGCATCAGCGCCGAGGCGCCCAGGCGGTTGGCGCCGTGGTCGGAGAAGTTGGCCTCACCGATCACGAACAGGCCCGGGATGGTGGACTGCAGGTCGTAGTCCACCCACAGGCCGCCCATGGTGTAGTGCACGGCCGGGTAGATGCGCATCGGCTGGGTGTACGGGTCCTCGCCGGTGATGCGCTCGTACATCTCGAAGAGGTTGCCGTACTTCTTCTCCACCGCGTCGCGGCCGAGCCGCCGGATCGCGTCGGCGAAGTCGAGGTAGACGCCCAGCCCGCCGGGGCCGACGCCGCGGCCCTCGTCGCAGACGTTCTTGGCCGCGCGGGAGGCGATGTCACGCGGGACCAGGTTGCCGAACGCCGGGTAGATGCGCTCCAGGTAGTAGTCGCGCTCGTTCTCGGGGATCTCCGAGGCCGGGCGGGCGTCGCCCTTCTGGAGCGGCACCCACACGCGTCCGTCGTTGCGCAGCGACTCCGACATCAGCGTCAGCTTGGACTGGTAGTCGCCGCTGACCGGGATGCAGGTCGGGTGGATCTGGGTGTAGCACGGGTTGGCGAAGTAGGCGCCGCGCCGGTGCGCCCGCCAGATCGCCGTGGTGTTGCAGCCCTTGGCGTTGGTGGACAGGAAGAACACGTTGCCGTAGCCGCCGCTGGCCAGCACGACCGCGTCGGCGGTGTGCCGCTCGATCTCGCCGGTCACCATGTCGCGGACGATCACGCCGCGCGCCCGGCCGTCGGCGACGATCAGGTCGAGCATCTCGTGGCGGGTGTGCATCTTGACGGTGCCAGCCGCGATCTGCCGCTCCAGCGCCTGGTAGGCGCCGAGCAGGAGCTGCTGGCCCGTCTGGCCGCGGGCGTAGAAGGTGCGCGACACCTGGGCGCCGCCGAAGGAGCGGGTGTCCAGCAGGCCGCCGTACTCGCGGGCGAACGGCACGCCCTGGGCCACGGCCTGGTCGATGATGTTCACGCTGACCTGGGCCAGGCGGTAGACGTTCGACTCGCGGGCGCGGAAGTCGCCGCCCTTGACCGTGTCGTAGAAGAGCCGGTAGATCGAGTCGCCGTCGCCGCGGTAGTTCTTGGCCGCGTTGATGCCGCCCTGCGCCGCGATGGAGTGCGCCCGCCGGGGCGAGTCCTGGTAGCAGAACGACGTGACGTTGTAGCCGAGCTCGCCGAGCGTCGCGGCGGCCGAGCCGCCCGCGAGGCCGGTGCCGACCACGATGACGTGCAGCTTGCGCTTGTTGGCCGGGTTGACCAGCTTGGCGCTGAACTTCCGCTTCTCCCAGCGGTCCTCGATGGGACCCTCGGGAGCCTTGGTGTCGCGGATCGGCGCGCCCTCGGTGTAGTTCATGGTCATCTCTCGCCCACCGTTCCTCGTTCACCGCGCTGGAGACAGTCCTGCCGTGCGGCCCGCGCCGCGCCCGCCGTACGGGTCCCGCTCACTTGACGATCCCGGCCATGACGCCGGCGGGGACCGCGAGGAAGCCGAGGACCATCACCACGGCGATCGTGACGGCGACCGCGTTCAGCGCCCGGTAGCTGCGGCGACCGGCCCGGCCGAGGGTCTGGAAGGCGCTCCACAGGCCGTGGCGCAGGTGCTGGCCGACCGCGAGGACGGCGAGCACGTAGAACAGCGTCACCCACCAGCGCGAGGGGGCGAAGCCCTCCACCAGCCGCTCGAACGGCGTGCCCGCGCCACCGGCCGGGTTGACCGTGCCGAAGGTGAGGTCCAGCAGGTGCCAGATCAGGAAGAAGAAGATCGCGGCGCCGCCGTAGCGCATGAAGTGGATGGCGTAGCCGCCGGCCTGGGGCCTCCGCCGGACGGCGTACTTGACCGGGCGGGCCCGGCCCGCGCGCCGCGCCAGGGAGACCGCCGCCCACACGTGCAGCGCCAGCGCGACGACCAGCACGACCTCCAGCCCGGTCAGCAGGACGCGGTGCGGGAGGATCGGCTCGCCGAGGGTCCGCAGGGAGGCGGCGTAGGAGTTGAACTCCTCGGCGCCGAGGAAGCTCTTGAGGTTCCCGATCATGTGAACGACGAGGAAGAGCACCATGATGGCGCCCGTGACGGCCATCACGGCTTTCTTGCCGTTGGAGGAGCTCAGGAACCCGCCGCGCCTCCTGGCCGTCTTCTTGGCGGCGGCGTCGCCGGGGGGATTGATCGACGCGGTGGCGGAACCGCGCTCAATGGTGGCAGTCACGGATGTGACGCTAGGCACGGGGCCTTTCCGCCGTCCAAGTCATCGTGAGTCTCGTTTCCATAGCCCGCGGCTATCGGCTCTGCGTCGGCGCAGGTTGAGAGCGCGCGTCCGGCGGCGGGGTGCGAGCAATCTCACATCGTCCCCCTCCCAGGGGGCCACCCCGGATCCGCCCCCGGGGCATCCGTACGCTAAATGCGTGCAGCTCCAGCAACTCGCCTACTTCGTGGCGGTCGCCGAGGCACGGCACTTCACCCACGCCGCCGAGCGGATGCGCGTCGCCCAGCCCTCGCTGAGCAAGCAGATCAAGGCGCTGGAGGCCGACCTCGGGGCGCCGCTGTTCAGCCGTGCCCGGGGGAACGTCACGCTCACCGCCGCGGGCGAGGCCCTGCTGCCGCTGGCCCGGCGGATACTGGCCGACGCCGACACCGCGCGGCGGGAGGTCGCCGAGCTGGCGGGGCTGCGCCGGGGAAGGGTACGGCTCGGCGCCACGCCCTCGCTGTGCGCCGGGCTGATGGCCGACGCCCTGGCGCGGTTCCACCGCGACTACCCCGGCATCGAACTGCTGGTGGAGGAGGGCGGCTCCCGCGACCTGGTCCGTGCCCTGGCCCGCGGCCAGCTCGACCTGGCGCTGATCATCATGCCGCTGCAGAGCGACGACCCGGCGCTGGCCACCGAGGAGGTGCTGCGGGAGAACCTCGTCGTCGTCTCCCCCACCGACGCGCCGGTGCGCCGGCCGTACCTGCGGATGGAGGAGCTGCGCGGGCGGCCGATGGTGATGTTCCGCCGCGGCTACGACCTGCGGGAGGCCACGCTCAGCGCGTGCCGCCAGGCCGGGTTCGAGCCGCGGCTGTCGGTGGAGGGCGGCGAGATGGACGCCGTGCTGCGGTTCGTGGAGGCCGGGCTGGGCATCGCGCTGGTCCCGTCGATGGTCCTGGACGGCCGTCCCGGGCTGACCGGCACCCCGCTGGCGCCCCCGGGGCTGCAGCGCACCATCGCCATCGCCCACCGCAAGGACGTCGAGCCCACCCGGGCGGCCCGCGCCTTCCACGACACGCTGCTGTTCTTCCTCGCCGAGGCCGCGCACGACGGCAGTCTGCCCGAGGGGCTGGAGCTGATCATCACCGGCTGAGCGGCACCGTCCGGCGTGGCCCGGAGCGGCCGGAGCCCTCCCGGGCGCGGGATCGGCGCGGCGCCGCCCCTGCCGGGAACCGGCGCCGCACCTCCCGAGGCGCCGTCACCCCGGCCGGCGCAACGGAAGTCTCACAACGGCGCAACGGTTTCCCGATCGGCGCGCGCGAGGCGGGCGGGCCGTACAGGATGGGATCCAGGCAGGATGGATGCGGGGCGACGACGGGCGCGCCGGATCGCCGCCGCCCGGCCGGACCGTGAGGGGGCCACCGGGCGGTTGCGAGAGGGCCGCGAGGCCGCGGGCCTGATCATCGCACGTTGAGTCCTGATGTCACACTATTCTTCATACGTTGACAAGGTGCCCCCAATCCATGAAGAGGCGTCCGTGACCGCCCCCTCCAACGACACGCTCACGATCCTCCTCATCGAGGACGACGCGGGCGACGCCTTCCTCGTGGAGGAGCTGCTCGGCGAGTCGGAGAACCCTCATAAGATCATTTGGGCGCGCAGCCTGGCCGAGACCAGGGAGCGGCTCACCCCCGACGTCCAGTGCGTGCTCGTGGACCTCTCCCTGCCCGACGCCAGCGGCCTGGAGGCGCTGGAACAGGTGCTGTCGATGGCGCCCGACACCGCGGTGCTCGTGCTGACCGGCCTCAACGACACCCACGTCGGCGTCGAGGCCGTCGCCGCGGGCGCCCAGGACTACCTCGTCAAGCAGGACGTGGAGGCCAGGCTGCTGGCCCGCGCGATCAGCTACGCGATGGAGCGCAAGCGCGCCGACCTGGCGCAGCGCAGCCTCGTCGAGGCCCAGCTGACGGCCAAGGAGAACGCCCGCCTCGAACGCAGGCTGCTGCCGGTCCCGCTGCTGGAGTCCGACGGCCTGGACCACCAGGCCCGCTACCTCCCCGGCCGCCGCCGCGCCCTGCTCGCCGGCGACTTCTGGGACACAGTTCAGGGCCCCGACGGCGCCGTGCACGTGGTCGTCGGCGACGTGTGCGGGCACGGCCCGGACGAGGCGGCCCTGGGCGTGGCGCTGCGGATCGCCTGGCGGACCCTGGTCCTGGCCGGGCACACCGGTAACGAGCTGCTGCGCACCCTCGACTCGGTGCTGCGCCTCGAACGCAAGTCCCCGGAGATCTTCACGACGCTCTGCATCGCCACGATCGACGCCTCCCTGGACCACGCCCGGATGCACGTGGTCGGCCACCCCCCGCCCCTGCTGATCCGCGACGGAGCGATCGGCGTGCTGCAGGGCACCCCCTCCGGGCCCCCGCTGGGGATCTTCCAGGGCGTCGACTGGTCGGAGATCGAGGTGCCGCTGGGCGACGAGTGGTCGATGCTCCTCTACACCGACGGCCTGATCGAGGCCACCGTGGGCGGCGGCCCCGACCTGCTCGGCACCGAGGGGCTGCTCCGGCTGGTCCACGAGCAGGGCGGCATCCACCTCGACCGGCTCATCGAGCGGGTGATCGAGCTGAACCGCGACGCGCTCAGCGACGACCTGGCCACCGTCCTCATCTCCCGGCCCGGCGGAGTCTCCCGGCCCGGCGGAGTCTCCCGGCCCGGCGGGCGGGAGCGGGAAGAGGCGTGATGAGCGACCGCGGACGCCTGCGCCCGCTGCCCGTCCCCGAGCCCGCGACGGGCTTCGGCAAGCTCCGGGTCGGCCAGTGGTTCCTGCTCACCGGCGTGCTGATCGCGGTGGCCCTGGCGATCACCGGCCTCTTCGCGGTCGCCTCGATGAAGGACTTCACCCGGCTGCGGGGCGCCGTGGTCGACGTCGTCGATCCCGCGGCGCTGCGCACCCTGGAGATCTCCAACGCGCTGTCCGCGCAGGAGAGCGCCGCCCGGACGTACGGCAGGACGAACGAGGAGCGTTCCCTGCTGGCCTATCGCTCCGCCGTCGCCGACGAGCGCAGGGCGATGGCCGAGCTCGAACGGCTCATGCCCCGCATCCCGGAGAGCGACGCGGTCCGCGCCGAGGTCCAGCGGCTCAAGGACACCGGGGACGCCTGGCGGCGCGACTACGCCGAGCCGCTCATCGCCTCGGTGCCGACCTACAAGACCGAGTCCGCCCAGCGGATGGCGCCGGTCAACGGCGAGCGGTTCACCGAGGTCCGCCGGTCGCTGTCCACCCTCCAGACGCACCTGAACCGGCTGCACGACGAGGGGAGCGTCCGGCTGAACCAGGGCTGGTCCGCGCTCTACGTGGCGCTCGGCGTGATCGTCGCCGTCCTGGCCCTGGCCGGGGTCGGCGCGGTGCTGATCGTGCGCTTCGCCGTACTGCGCCCGCTGGCCGAGCTGACCGAGCAGGTCCGCGCGGTCGGCCAGGGAGACTTCGACCACCGCCTCAAGGTCGAGCGGCCGTCGGAGCTGTCGGAGCTGTCCGGTCACGTGGACGCCATGCGCCGCCGCATGCTGGCGGAGTGGCGGCGTGCCTCCGAGGCGCAGACCAAGCTGGAGGAACAGGCCGCCGAGCTGCGGCGCTCCAACAGCGAGCTGGAGCAGTTCGCCTACGTCGCCAGCCACGACCTGCAGGAACCGCTGCGCAAGGTGGCCAGCTTCACCCAGATGCTCGACCAGCGCTACGGCGACCAGCTCGACGCCCGCGCCAAGCAGTACATCACCTTCGCCGTGGACGGCGCCAAGCGCATGCAGCTCCTCATCAACGACCTGCTCGACTTCTCCCGGGTGGGCAGGATCGGCGGGGAGATGACCATGCTCGACGCCAACGTGCCCCTGCAGGCCGCGCTGAAGAACCTCGCCGCGCCCATCGAGGAGGCCGGCGCGACCGTGACCTGCGACGAGCTGCCCGTGGTGCACGGCAACCGGTCCCAGCTCACCCAGCTCTTCCAGAACCTCATCGGCAACGCGGTGAAGTTCCGCTCGGAGGAGCCGCCGAAGGTCCGCATCGGCGTACGGCGCGACGGGGAGATGTGGGAGTTCTCCTGCGCCGACAACGGCATAGGCATCGACGGCAAATACACTGAACGCATCTTCCTGATCTTCCAGCGCCTGCACGGCCGGGACGCCTACGCCGGCACCGGCATCGGGCTGGCCCTGTGCAAGAAGATCGTCGAGTACCACGGCGGCCGGATCTGGGTGGAACAGCCGGAGCCCGGTACGACGGGGACGACCTTCAAGTGGACCCTTCCTACTGGAGAGACCGATGAATGACCTGCGCTGGATCGACGTGCTCCTGGTCGAGGACGACCCGGGTGACGTCCTGCTGACCAAGGAGGCGTTCGAGCTCAACAAGGTCCGGAACAAGCTGCACGTCGTCAACGACGGCGAGCAGGCCATGGCGTTCCTGCGCCAGGAGGGCGAGTACGCCGACGCCCCCCGGCCCGACCTGATCCTGCTCGACCTCAACCTCCCCCGCAAGGACGGCCGGGAGGTGCTGCAGGACATAAAGTCCGACGAGAAGCTGCGGGGCATCCCCGTGGTCGTGCTGACGACGTCGGAGTCCGAGGAGGACATCCTGCGCAGCTACAACCTGCACGCCAACGCCTACGTCTCCAAGCCCGTCGACTTCGACCAGTTCATCAGCGTGGTCCGGCGCATCGACGACTTCTTCGTGACCGTGGTCAAGCTGCCCGGCAGCAACCAGCGGTACTGACCTCTCTCCTCTCTGCTTCTGTCGCGCCCGGCCGGCGCGGGGCCGCCACGCGTCGCGGCCCCGCGGCCCGCCCGCCGTCCCCCCCGGGCGGCCCTCCCGTACGGCCCTTCGGGTGCCGCCTCCCGTGCCCCCACGCGGCCTTCCGGCGCCGCCTCCGGTCCGCTTCCGGCACCGCCTCCCGTGCCCCTCCGGTCCCTCCGCCGGACGCCCACCTGCTGATCTTCACCGGTCCCGCTCCGCCG
Source organism: Streptosporangium sp. NPDC048047 (assembly GCF_040653115.1). Taxonomy (NCBI): domain Bacteria; kingdom Bacillati; phylum Actinomycetota; class Actinomycetes; order Streptosporangiales; family Streptosporangiaceae; genus Streptosporangium; species Streptosporangium sp. NPDC048047. The sequence goes on from NZ_JBEZNH010000051.1 coordinate 18,267, forward strand.
CTCTGCGGGCCTCTCAGCCGCCGTCCGCCGTGACCGACGATCTCCCCACGTCCCGCCCTCGCGGGCGGCCTTGACTGGCCGGTGACTCCTTCCTGACCAACGTGACAGGAATCACACCGAGAGTGGGAAAATGTGAGTGACCTTTCTCACACAACCCCCGGGCCGCGTCGTAACGTATCCCCCACCAATACGCGCGCGCACGCTGAGCCGGCGCGACGACGACCCGCGGTGCGCCGCACAACTTAGATCACCCGGACCCCCGGCAGCAGGGTTCGCGGGAGGTGGAAGGTCGACGATGACCCAGACAACGGCCGAGAACACGGCCAGAAGGCAACGTGCGCAGATCAAGGAACGCACCCTGCGGACGGACCGGTGGTGGCGCTACCCACTGGTCACCTTCATCATCTTCATGGCGTTCCTGATCTACGCCACATGGGCGATCTTCGATAAGAGCTTCTTCGTCTCCCCGTACCACGCGCCGTTCGCCTCCCCGTGCCTGGCGCAGGCGACCTGCCCGGAGGAGGCGCGACTGTTCGGCTTCGCGCCGTTCGGCGACTGGTACACCCTGCCGCCGGGCCTGCTGATCCTCGGCCTGCCCGCCGGGTTCCGCTTCACCTGCTACTACTACCGCAAGGCCTACTACCGCGGCTTCTGGCTCTCGCCCCCGGCGTGCGGGGTGGGCGAGCCGCACGGCCGCTACACCGGCGAGTCCCGCTTCCCGCTGATCCTGCAGAACATCCACCGCTACTTCTTCTACGCGGCGATCGTGATCGGCCTGATCCTCGCCATCGACGCGGTGAAGGCCCTCATCGGAAACCCGTTCGGCCTCGGCACGTGGATCCTGATCGTCAACGCGGTCTTCATCAACCTGTACACGCTGTCGTGTCACTCCTGCCGGCACATCACGGCGGGCCGCCTGAACCACTTCTCCCGGCACCCGCTCCGCTACCGCGCCTGGGGCTTCGTCTCCAAGCTCAACGCCAAGCACCAGGAGCTGGCGCTGATCTCGATGTTCACGGTCATGGGAGCCGACCTGTACGTCCGGCTGGTCGCCAAGGGCATCGTCAACTTCCCGTTCGCATAAGGATCTGCTGTGGAAATCGAGCGTCACGAATACGACGTCGTCGTCATCGGCGCCGGCGGCGCGGGACTGCGGGCGGCCATCGAGGCCCGCCAGCAGGGCAAGCGGACCGCGATCATCTGCAAGTCGTTGTTCGGCAAGGCGCACACCGTCATGGCCGAGGGCGGCGCCGCCGCCGCCATGGGCAACGTCAACAGCGACGACAACTGGATGGTGCACTTCCGCGACACCATGCGCGGCGGCAAGTTCCTCAACAACTGGAGGATGGCCGAGCTGCACGCCAAGGAGGCCCCCGACCGGGTCTGGGAGCTGGAGGCGTGGGGCGCGCTGTTCGACCGCACCAAGGACGGCAAGATCAGCCAGCGTAACTTCGGCGGGCACGAGTACCCCCGGCTGGCCCACGTCGGCGACCGTACCGGCCTGGAGATGATCCGCACCCTGCAGCAGCGGGTCGTCGCCCTCCAGCAGGAGGACGAGCGGCGGCACGGGGACGCCGAGGCGTACATCAAGGTCTTCGCCGAGTGCACGGTGACCCGCCTGCTCAAGGACGGCGACGCGATCTCCGGCGCCTTCGGCTACTGGCGGGAGAACGGCAGGTTCGTCCTCTTCGACGCCCCGGCGGTCGTGCTGGCCACCGGCGGCATCGGCAAGTCCTACGTGGTGACCTCCAACTCCTGGGAGTACACCGGGGACGGCCACGCGCTGGCGCTGCTGGCCGGGGCCAAGCTGATCAACATGGAGTTCATCCAGTTCCACCCCACCGGGATGGTCTGGCCTCCGTCGGTCCGCGGCATCCTCGTCACCGAGTCCGTCCGCGGTGACGGCGGGGTGCTGAGGAACTCCGAGGGCAGGCGCTTCATGTTCGACTACATCCCCGAGGTGTTCAAGGACAAGTACGCCACCACCGAGGAGGAGGCCGACCGCTGGTACGGCGACCAGGCGAACAACCGCCGTCCCCCGGAGCTGCTGCCCCGTGACGAGGTGGCCCGCGCCATCAACTCCGAGGTCAAGGCCGGTCGCGGATCGCCCCAGGGCGGCGTCTTCCTGGACGTCTCCAGCCGGCTGCCCGCCGCCGAGATCACCCGGCGGCTGCCGTCGATGCACCACCAGTTCAAGGAGCTGGCCGACGTCGACATCACGAAGGAGCCCATGCAGGTCGGCCCGACCTGTCACTACATCATGGGCGGCGTCGAGGTGGACGCCGACACCGGCCAGGCGTCCGTCCCCGGTCTCTTCGCGGCCGGCGAGGTCTCCGGCGGCATGCACGGCTCCAACCGGCTCGGCGGCAACTCGCTGTCCGACCTGCTGGTGTTCGGCCGCCGCGCGGGCGCCGGGGCCGCCGCCTACGTCGACGCCCTCCGGGCGCGGCCCAAGGTCGCCGAGGACGCGGTGGAGGCGGCCAGGACCGAGGCGCTGGAGCCGCTGGAGCGGTCGGGGGAGAACCCCTACGTGGTCCACCAGGAGCTGCAGCGGACGATGAACGAGCTGGTCGGCATCATCCGCAAGTCCGAGGAGATCACCGAGGCGCTGGAGGCGGTGGGCAAGCTCAAGGAGCGGGCCCAGCACGTCGGGGCGACCGGGAGCCGGATCTACAACCCCGGCTGGCACCTCGCCCTCGACCTGCGCAACATGCTGCTGGTCTCCGAGTGCGTGGCCAAGGCGGCCCTGCTCCGCGAGGAGAGCCGCGGCGGCCACACCCGTGACGACTTCCCGGGTATGTCGCCGGACTGGCGCCGCAGGCTCCTGTCCTGCGCCCTGGCCCCGGACGGCTCGGTCACGGTGGAGGAGAAGGTCCAGCCGTCCATGCGTGACGACCTGATCAGGCTCTTCGAACTCGACGAGCTGAAGAAGTACATGACGGACGAAGAGCTGGCCGGTCTCGACACGTCGGCCAAGGAGTGACATGAGCTACAAGGCGAAGTTCCGCGTGTGGCGGGGCGAGGGCGGCGAGGGACGGCTGGAGGACTTCACCGTCGAGGTGAACGAGGGCGAGGTCGTCCTCGACATCATCCACCGACTCCAGGCCACCCAGGCGCCCGACCTCGCGGTCCGGTGGAACTGCAAGGCCGGCAAGTGCGGCTCCTGCTCCATGGAGATCAACGGCAAGCCCAAGCTCGGCTGCATGACCCGGATGTCCACCTTCACGGAGGACGAGACGATCACCGTGACGCCCATGCGGACGTTCCCGGTGATCAAGGACCTGGTCACCGACGTCTCGTTCAACTACCAGAAGGCCCGGGAGATCCCGTCCTTCACCCCGCCTGCGGACGTGAAGCCGGGCGAGTACCGCATGCAGCAGATCGACGTCGAGCGGTCCCAGGAGTTCCGCAAGTGCATCGAGTGCTTCATGTGCAACAACGTCTGCCACGTGATCCGTGACCACGAGGAGAACAAGCCGGCCTTCGCCGGTCCGCGCTTCCTCATGCGGATCGCCGAGCTGGACATGCACCCCTACGACGTGGCGGACCGCAAGGACTCCGCACAGGAGGAGCACGGCCTCGGCTACTGCAACATCACCAAGTGCTGCACCGAGGTCTGCCCGGAGCACATCAAGATCACCGACAACGCGCTGATCCCGATGAAGGAGCGCGTCGTCGACCGGAAGTACGACCCGCTGGTCTGGCTCGGCAACAAGATCTTCCGGCGTTCCGACACGAAGCGGTGACCGCCTCTTCCGGCGGATGACCGCTGACGGCGGCGTCCGCTGACGGCGCCGACCACGCCCCCGCGTGGCCGGCGCCGTCGCTTTTCACCGGGAGGACCCGGCCGACGCCGTCACTTTTCATCCGGAGGGGACCGTACGGCCGATGCCGTCGCCTTCCGCCGGGAGAAGACCGTACGGCCGGCGCCTTCCGCTCGGAGGAGACCGTACGGCCGGCGCCTTCCGCCGGGAGACCCGTGCGGCCGGCGTGCGCGCCGGGTCCCGTCAGTGAGCCGTCTCCGGCAGGTCGTCCGTCCACTCGGCCTTCTCCACGAGGGAGGCGCCGTTCTTCCCCGGCTTCGTGGCAGCCGAGGTGAAGGCCGACTCGCGTAGCCGCGCCGCTTCGACGTCCACCACCAGCCTGAGTTGACCGTCCGAAAGGCTGACCACCAGGCTCTCTCCACCGTCGGCGGTACCGAGACTCCGGACGTTGGGCAGCGCGGCGAGCGCCCGGAAGGCGGCCTCGCGGACCTCCGGCGGTGCGGGCATGCGGGACAGGACATCGAGCATCGGGACGTAACGGGCGGCCTCCTCGCTGAGCACCCCCGTCGCGTGCTCGGTGAGCCACGCCATCAGGTCGTCCGGATCCGTGGGGAGCGCCTGGATCTGCTCATAGCTCAGCCTGGTGCCCTCCAGGTCGAACCCGTCGGTCCAGTGCCCGTGGTCACCGTCGTTCTTCTCGACCTCGCCTGTCCAGCTCCGCCGGACCCAGGACCTGCCGTCACGCCGGGTCCAGGTCTCCACGGACACCGTCTCCGCTTCGTGCTCGGCCTTGGTGTCCGTGTACACGGTCTTGACGTACCAGTAGGCACCCGATTCCTCGGGAGCGGCCGCCGCGGCGGTCGCCGCGGCGAGCAGGATCTGCCGCCCCGACCTCTGCACGACGGTCGTCGGGCCGGCGGAGACGGCGGAAGTGACGGCGGGCGCCCCCGCGGGCCCGGCGACCACGACCGTGACCGCCGCGGCGCCCGCGGCCAGGGCCGCCGACGCGGCCAGCAGTATGCGCGTCCTCGACGGCAGGAACCGGCGGTCGCGTCGCGCCGGCGCGGCCGAGGCGACGGCATGCCGTACCAGGGCCTCGCGGGCGGCGGTGTAGGCGGCGTGCGAGGGGGCGTCGGTCTGCGGCCTGGCCCGGTGGTCGAACGCGATCAGGAAGGTCTCCGCGGCCACGTCGTCGGCCAGGCTCGGACCCAGCCGCTGTGCGGCGAAGCCGTGGATCTGGAAGTAGTAGCGGTCGAAGACGGCGGCGAAGCATTCCGGGTCGTTCCGGGATCGCTCGATGATCGCCGCGTCGCTGAGCTCTTCGGCGGTGGACGCCTGGGGCGCCGCGGTCATATTCGGGTCTCTCGTGTCATCGGCGGCCTTCCGTGGTTCGGGTGGTCGCACTCCTTCGCCGATGCACGGAAAAGCGTTTCACCGGTGACCGCGGCACCGCCGTCCACGCCGGGACGCGCCGATGGGGAACGGGCAGGGAACGAGAGGTGCCCGTCCGCGCCGTCAGCGGACGGCTGTCAGCAGACGGCTGGACGGGAACGCGTCAGGACGAGCGGCGGAAGAGCCCGCGCTTCTTCCTGCCCTCGGCACCCTCCGGCAGAGGATGGGTCACCGTACCCGTGGGCCCGATGTCGGAGGGTGTTCCGGGAACGGACCCCTGGCCGACGGGAGCTCCGGGAAGGGCCTCCTGGCCGGAAGATGTTCCAGGAACGGGCTCCTGGCCGGAGGGAACTCCGGAAACGGCCTCCTCGCCGGAGGGTGTTCCGGGAACGGCCTCCGGACCGGCGGCGGCCTCGGCGGAGCCGGGCTCCCGGACCGGCTCGAAGAAACCCCGGGTCCGGTCGCCGGACTCGTCCTGCTCGGGGAAGGACGGCGTGCCGTCGTGCTCGGCCCCGTCCTCACCGGAGAAGCCGAGGCGGTCGTCCGCCCCGCGGAACAGTTCGTCGTCCGTCGCGTACGGGGGGAGATCACCGGGACCGGCAGAGCGGGCGGCCTGGCCGGGGAAGGCGTCCTCGTCCAGGGCGTGGAAGGTGCCCGGCACGTCGGGCGCCATCGCCTCGTCGTGCACGACGTACATCCCGTCGTGCCCCGCCGGACCGTACGGCTCCGCGTACGGCGGGTATCCGGCGGACGCGTGCTGCTCGTGGCCCTGCGGCGGGTAACCGGCGGGTGCGTGCTCATGGCCCGGGTAGCCCGGGTGTCCCGGCGGCAGGTAGGCCGTCTCGTACGGCTGCCCGCCGTACGGGTGCTCGTACGGCCGGCCGTACGCCTCGGGGGCGTAGCCCTCGGGGTACCCCTGCGGATACATGTGCATGGGCACCAGGCTGACGATCGGGGCGTAGGCCGTGCCGCCCTGGTAGGCCGGCGGGAAGCCCGGTGCGGCCGCGTAACCCGGACCGGCGGGGTAGCCCGCGGGGCCGGCGGGATAGGCCACGGGGTCGATCGGGCCCCAGTAGTCCGCGGAGCGGGGACCCGCCCGGCGGACGGCCGCCGCGTGGGCGAGGCGGCGCAGCCTGCCCTCGAAGATCAGTACGGCGAACAGCACCAGCAGCACCAGGATCAGCGCCGGGATGGCGAGCTGGCCGCTCAGCGTGGCGCTGTCGAACTCCGAACCCGCGTTGCGGATCTCATGGCGGACCGGCGCGGAGGCGGGCTCCTCGAACGGGGTCTCGCTCGGCGGCGGCGTGGCGGTGGGGACCGCGGTCGGCTGCGTCTGCGGCTGCGTCTCGGTGCTGGGGAAGGACGGATCCGGATCGCTGCTCGGCGGCGCCACCGGATCGTTGGCGGGGGTGGTGGGAGGAGGCACGACGGGAGCCGCGGAGGTCTGCTGCGGAGGCGGCACCGTCACGGTCTCGTGCACGGTCTTCGTCGGCTTCGGCGCCTTGGGCTTCTTCGGGGGGACGATGACCGTGGTGTGCACCGTCCGGGGAGCCGGCTTCGGAGGAGCGGGGGGCTCCTCCTCGGGGGGCGCGGTGACCGTGACCGTGACGATCGGCGTGGGCTCGTCGGCGCACGGGGCGGAGGGGTCGGTGTCACACCCCGGGATCTCACCGGGGGTGTCCGCCACCAGCATGGTCGCCGGATCGGAGATCGGAGCGGTGAGCGGCGCGGCAGCCAGAAGCACCGCCCCGCTCAGTCCGAGAGACATGGCGACGGCAGATAAAGCCGCCGTCCGTCGCGATCGCGCCAACCCTGCCCTCCGCGAATTTCCCAGCCTTAAACCCGCCAAGGAAATACTAGTTGGGCAAAAGTAACAGTAAACCGCTTTCTACGATACGGGCCGCCGATTTTCTACGATGCGGGCCGCCAGTTACGCCGGCGCTGGATCCTCATCCGGAGCCAGAGCAGGAGCAGCAGACCGCCGACCGCCGCCCCGACCGCGGGCAGTCCTCGCACGTCGGACAGCACCGAGCTCGAACTGGTCGCGGCCTCGATCTTCGCGCTCGACCCGTCGAGCTCCCGGGGAAGCGGTGCTCCCGGCGGCATCGCCAGCGGCGACGGAGCCCCGGGCACGCCCGGCGCGAGCGGGGCCCCCGGGACACCGGGGGTCATCGGCGCTCCGGGACCGCCCTGCTGCGGGTAGCCCTGCTGCGGATAGCCCTGCTGGACGGGCGGCTGCCCCATCTGACCCGGCTGCCCCATCTGGCCGGGCTGACCCATCTGGCCAGGCTGCTGTGGCAGCACCGGCATCTGGCCCGGCGGCATCTGCCCCTGCGGGAACATGGGCGGAGGCCCCATCTGCGGCGGCACCTGGGGAAGAACCGGCATCCGCTGGGGCACCGGCGCCATCTGGCGAGGCATCGGCGGCATCTGCTGGGGCATCGGCGGCATCACCGGGAACTGCCCCATCTGCTGAGGCATCTGCTGGACCGGGGACAACCGCATGCCGACGGCCCCCTGCCTCCGGGCCCCCCGCTGGGCCGCGCTGTTTCTGAGCGTCGCCCTCGGGCCATGAAGCCTCGGGACGGCCTGCGGCTGGGTCGCCATCGCCGTCCGCGGCACCCGCGGGCCCTCGGCGGAACCGCGAGAAGCGCTCCCCTGCCCCGGTGCGACGCCGGGCTCCTGCACGACGGGCGCCTGCGATGCGGGGTCCTCGTAGACCGGGAGGTTGCGCCGGGACGCCGGGATGTCCTCCAGGACCATCGGCATGCCCCGCTCCTCCGAACCCGCCTGCCGGGGGCTCGAACCGGGGTCGGCGGCGAGGACCCGGGTCTCGGGCCGCACCGCGCCGTTCTGCGCGGCCGGCCCGCCGGGCGTGAGGGCGGCAGTACCGGGTGTGAGGGCCGTACCGGGCCGGGAGAGCAGGGTCGTCGGCTCGTCCGGGAGCGCCCCGGTGGCCTGGCCGGCGTCCTGCACGCGCTCCCCGAACATGCCGGGCATCGTCTCGGGGACCGCCCCGGTGAGGGCGGAACCACCGGTCAGCGGCGTCCGGGCGGTCCCGGCGGAACCCGTCGCCACGTCTCCGGCGCCCGCGGCTCCGGCGGCTTCCGTTCCGGGGCGCACCGCGTCTCCGGCGCTCCCGGTCACCGCGGTGCCCGCGGCGTTCCCGGTGAGCCCTGCCGCGCCTGTACCCCGGGTGCCCGTGCCCCGGACGCCGGCCTCCTGGAGACCTGTGCCCTGAGCGCCGGTTCCTCGGACCTCTCCGGTGCCCGTCCCGGCTCCGGAGGTCGTGACGTCACCGGAGCCTTCCGAGCGCGGGACGGCTCCGGCCGCACCGGCGCTCCGTGCGCTGCCCGGAACCGGGATGCGCCCACCGGCAGCGGAGGCACCCGCCGCCGCGGCGCCGTCCGAAGCACCGGCCGAGGCGCCGTCCGAGGCCCCGTTCGAGGTGCCGTCCGAGGTCCCGTCCGTGACGTCGCCCGCGGCACCGGAGCGCTGCGCGGTCCGCGCCGCCGGGATCCGCATCGTGGTCCGCGCGGTCCGGGTGACCCACTCGCCCCGGGCGTCGCGGATCCGCGCCACCGCGGTCAGCTGGACCTGGCCGGCCTCCTCCGGTGCGCGCAGCACCACGTCGACGGGCACGTGAGCGCCGGCCCTCTCCATCGAGCAGGTCAGCGCACCCCCCGCCGCCCGGCCGTTCTCCGCCTGGGCGTCCGCCGGAGTCTCCGCGGCCTCCGCGGCCTCCACGGCCGAACCGGTCTCCGAACCGGCCATCGGGCCGGCCGCCTGACCGGCCATCGGACCGGCCGCGACGTCCCGGGCCCCGGTGGCGCCCGGAGCCTCCGCGGTCCTCTCCACCGGACCGGACGCCGGAACCGCGCCGGCGCCCCGGAACCCGGCGGCGTCCGCCGTACCGCCCGCCGGTGGGGCGTCCGCCGCGGGTCCTGCCGCGAGCGGGCCTCCGCCGGGTCCGCCCGCCGGGTGGGCCGGGTGGAAGGCCGCCGCGCGGGCGCCTCCCGCCGCGGGAGCCCCCGCTTCCTGCACCCCCTGCACGTCCGGCGCGCCCCGCGTGCCGGCGGCCGGGACGTCCCGGCCGGGCCCCTCGGCCACCGGGGCCCCCTCCGCCGCGGCCCCGTGCGGCGGGCATTCGACGTCCTTGAGCGCCTCCGCGGGCTCCGAGGAGACGGCCAGCCACGCCTCGTCACCGGCCCCCTGCAACCAGAGCCGGAACCGGAACTCGTCGGCGGCGGCCCCGGACGACGCGGCGGAGTCGCCCGCCGTCACCGCCGAGGCGTCCGCCGCGACCTCCCCCGGCATCGACCCGGCCGACCCCGGTGTCACGTCCGCGTACGCGGCCGGGACGCCGCCCAGGATGAGGGCCCCCGCCCCCACCGCGGACACGACCCGGGCACGCTGCAACCACTCGGTCACCGCATCTCTCCGATCCCCCGTTACGAACGCGCGTCATCAGCACGTTGAGCAACGACAACCCTACCGTGAGTAGCGGGTCAGATACCGCCAAGATGACCATGCACGGCGCGCACGATCGGCAGGTCCGCGGGCAGCCACTCCACGTCGAACAGCTCATGGGCGGCCAGCCAGCGCAGTTCCAGGTGCTCCTTGGCCTCCGGCTCCCCCTCGGTGATCCGCGCCATCCAGACCCTGAGCACGTAGTCGCCGGTCAGCGGCCAGTCGCCGCCGACCTGGGCCCCGGCCGCGACGATGACCCCCAGCTCCTCCAGGCACTCGCGGACCAGGGCCGTCTGGTCGTCCTCCCCCGGATCGACCTTCCCTCCGGGCAGCTCCCAGCCGCCGGCCAGCTCGGGCGGCTCGGCGCGCTGGGCGGCGAGCAGTCTGCCGTCGCCGTCGAGGATCGCGGCCCCGACGACGACCTTCTTCACGCGGAACTCCTTCAGCCTTGCTCCTTCAGTCTGAGCTGTTCGAGGACCTGCGGGTTCTGCAGCGGGCGGGTGTACCCGACGATGCCGGTGCGGTCGCGGTAGGTGGTCACCTTGATCGGCCCGCACAGCGTGCACCGTGCCTCCACCATCTTGCCCGGCGAGACGACCATGCCGACGTGTCCCGGGTTGTTGGCGCTCGTTCCTGGCCCAGCGTTGAAGAAGACCAGGTCACCGGGTTGCTCCTCGCCCGCGTCGACCCGCACCCCGAAGGGCCACTGACCGAAGGTGGTGCGCGGGATCGTCAGGCCGGCGCTGCGGTAGGCCATGTAGATGATCCCCGAGCAGTCGAAGGCGTCCGGCCCGGTGCCGCCCCACACGTACGGCTTGCCGCGCTGGGCGAGCGCGTACTGCAGGATCTGGGCCACCGCCTCGCTGGGCGCCGCCTGCACCAGCGGCTCGTCGCAGGCGGGCTCGGCCTGCGGCGGCACCGCGACCGCGCCGTCCTCGGCGTATCTCCGCGCGATCTCCATGACCTGGTCGACGTACCACCAGGCCCGGTTGTAGACGAACAGCGACCGCCGCACGTCCTCCGGCGCGCCGTTGCGCTTGAGCATCTTCGCCGCGCCCAGGATGGCGTCGGCGGGGTTGTACACGTCGGCCCAGCCGTCGCCGTCGCCGTCGGAGGCGTAGCCGTTGAACTTCGACGGAATCTTGATCTTCGCCTTGCCGCCCCACGTGCCGATCAGGAACTGCATCGGCCCGGCGGCGCCGGCGTAGTTGGTGCCGCTGCGCACCCCGGGCAGGGTGGAGCGGCCGTGGTCGGTCTCGCGCTTGCCCACCCCGGCGAGCACGTTCCACTGCACGCCGACCTGCTTGCCGTACTTGCGGTACAGCTTCAGGTAGTCCGCGGGGATGTCCGAGGCGGCGGCCTTGGACTCGGCGCTGACGTTCTTCACGGCCGCCTCGCAGTCGGGCAGCCCGCCGCCGACGATCGACGGGAACGTGCTGACCATCATCATCGGCGCCATGATCAGCGTGAGCAGGCAGACCCCGGCGACGCCGAGGATCAGCGGGATCCGCGTCCTGCGCCCGGCCCTCACCGCGGGCCGCCGTTCATCCGTCCTCCCCTGGCGGCGAGGTGCGGTCGTCCCCCTCCTGGCCCGCGTCGGCCGGCTCCAGGTTGTGGACCCGCCACTCGGTGCCGACCTCGATGAGCGTGACGGCGTAGTCGTCGGTCAGGTCCCGGGGCCCGGCCTTGGTGGTGATCTTCTGGGTGCCGGTGACCACGAAGGTCACCGAGGTGTCCTGCACCTGCCGGATCGCCTTGACCTCGGCGCTGCCGACCGAGACGACCTGGTCGGCCTTGTTGGCCTCGATCGTGCCGGGCGAGGAGAAGGTGCGCAGCAGGACGTCGGCGAACTCGGTCGTGGTGTAGCCGCCGACCCGGTCGCCGTAGGCCGCCGGGTCCTCGTCGTAGCGGTAGGTGCCGTACGCGGCGGTGAACCGCCGGGCGTAGTCCGCGGCCGCGGCGAGCTCCTGCTTGGTCATCGGCAGGTAGGAGTAGACGTCGAAGGGCGCGTCGCTGGCCGTGGCCGCGGGGCGGGGCGGTTCGGCGCTCACCCGCGCCCGCGCCTGCGCCGTCGCCCGGTCCGCCCGCGCCGGGTCCTGTCCGGCCGGTTCCCCGCCCGGCTGCCCCGACATCATCGTCAGGTAGACCCCGACGCCGGCGAGCATCGCGACCAGCACCGCGAAGACGAGTCCCCGGCGGTTGCCGCCTTCTGCCATCGTCAGTCCGCCTCCGGCTTCGAGGCGCGCAGCCAGAACGGCGCGGGCGCATCATCGGCCTGCCTGTCCCGCTCGGAACGGCTGGGCAGCCAGAGCGGGGGCGCCTCGGACCGCCGCTCGGACCTGCCGGGATCGCGCCTGGAGCCGGAGGAGCCGCCGGAGCCGAACAGGCTGCCACCGGACCCCGAGGAGCCGCGCGAGCCGCCCGACGACCCGCCGGAGGAGGAGCGCGACGAGCCGCCGGAGGACCCGCGTGAGGGCGGATCGGAACGCCGGGATCCGCCGCCGCCACCGCCACCGCCGCCGAAGAGGCTCGCACCGCTCCGGCCGCCGCCCGAGGAGGACGGCGCCGCAGACCGGCCCGCCGTCGAACCGGACCCGCCGCCCGGGGAGGAGCCGCCCCGCGGGGCCCAGCCGCCGCCGGACCGCCCGCCGAACCAGCCGTTTCCGCCGCGGCCCCCGGAGGAGCCGCCGGACCTGACGGTTGATCCGCCGGACCCGCCGGATCCGCCCGCCGTACGGCCGGACCCGCCGCCCACCGCGCCGCCGGCCGCGCCGGAGAGGTTGAGCGGCGGCGCCGCGCCCGGACGGGCCGCGGTGACCGGACGGCCCCCGGCCTTGCGCCGCCCGCCCCCCTGGGCGTCGGTGTCCAGCGGCGCGGGCTGCGCGCCCGCCGGGACCCGGGTGCCGGAGGGCGTGCCCGCCGCCGCGCCGCCGTCCTCGCCGCGGACCCTGCCCTGGGCGACCGCCGCGGCCGCCGTCGCCGCGGACGCGCCGGTGGCGAGCGCCGCGGCCTGCAGCGCGGGTTCGGCCTTGCGCATGCCCCAGCGGCCGACCCGGGCCGCCGCGACGGGCGGCAGCACACCCGCCGCCCGCTGCAGGGTCGGCGCGGTGGCGGCGTCGCCGAGCACGCGGGTGGCGAGCGTGTGGCCGTCCATGGAGGCGAACAGGTGCTGGAACGGCCGCCGGTAGAAGAACACCGCGATCGTCAGCAGGGCCATGAACATCACCTGCATGCCCCACGGCATGGCGGTGGAGATGATCAGGGCGTAGCCGTACACCAGGACGCCGAGGACCAGGGCGAGCACCGCCTGCCGCAGCAGCGTGCCGACCAGCATCTCCACCCAGCGCATCGCGATGATGCGGCCGGAGCCGGGATGCACGCCGAGCAGCAGGAAGATCGGCCCGAGGATGAGCAGCAGCAGGAACCCGACCTTGAGCACCAGCAGCGAGACCGCCACCAGGAAGATCAGCACGCCCGCGACCATCGCGGCCAGCAGGGCGCCGATCGCGATGCCGAGCCGGCTCGTCCAATCCTTTCCCTGGAACAGGAAGAAGATCGGCGTGTTCTCCAGAGGCTTGGCGATCTCCTCCTCGTACCGTAGCTGGTGGGAGTTGGTCGCGGGCAGCTGCGCGGCCCGCATCTCGGCGGCGTCGATGGCCTGGATGTCCAGCAGCCTGGGAGCGAGCTTCTGCACGACCGGGGCGGTCGCGTCGGCGGTGCCGAACTCGCCCATCAGCCACGGCTTGCAGACCAGCACCGACCAGAGCGCGTCGGCGTTCTGCTCGACCCCGGGGACGCCGGCCTGGCCGTAGCCGCCGGACCTGACCTGGGGGGCGGGATCGTCCTTGGCGGGCACGCAGGAGGTGCCGCCCGCGCCGGGCAGGCCGGAGAAGGCCGAGTTGACGACCTCGCCGGTCTTGTCGGTGACGACCTTCCCCAGCGAGGTGAAGTCGCCGGGGCGGCTGAAGAACCAGACCGCCACGGTGACCGCGAGGACCATCCAGATGACGCCCTCGGCGGTGGTGGTCGCGCGTTTGCGGATGAGGCCGTACCAGGCGAGCCAGATGGCGCCGAGGATCACGACCGGCCGCAGGTACGGCCAGTACATGGCGTTCGCCAGGTTGGTCACGATGTCGTCGACGACATCCTTGATCGACTCCAGCGGGCCCTCGGTCGCGGCCGCCTGGTAGGTGGTGATGGTCAGCCGGTCGAGCGACTTGGCCCAGGAGAAGACCGTGTTGGCCCAGGCGTTGCCCAGCACCGCCGCGACGTCGTCGCAGCCCAGGTTGTAGGTGTGCCAGAACTGGCCGCTCATGCCGTAGGTGGCGTAGTTGCCCTGCGCCGCCGCGGCCGTCCCGGGCGCGGCCGGGGCGGGCGTCGGCGTGATCGACGCGCCCGACGCCGCGGGCCGGTCCGGGTCCGGGGGCTTGACCAGGCCGTCCACGCCCGAGCCGACGACCTCGGGGGTGAGGTCCGGCGACAGGTCGCAGGGTGCGGCGACGGCGACGGACCCCTCCCCGGGGAACACCAGGGGCAGCGCGAGGAAGGCGGTCAGCGCCACCAGCGCGATGGCGATCCGCCTGCGTAGCCGGCTGCGGGGACTTCTCTTTCCCTTCCGGGAGCCCCCGTGCCCGCCGCGGGACTTCCCGTGCCCCTTGCCGGAGCCCTTCATGAGCGCACCTCCACCGCCACGGCGCCCTGCCTGCTGACTCGGTCTCCCCCGGGCTGACCCTGGGGGTCGGCCGGGGGCCTCTCGTGGGTCGGGTTCGTGTCGAGCCAGCGCAGCAGCTCGTCGGAGATGAGGTCCACCCCGATGCGGCCTGCGCGGCCGTCCAGGTCGCGGAAGACGCACTCTCCGTTGCCGAGCGAGCGCAGGACCGCCTTGTGCTCCTCGGAGGGCTCGACCCCGAGGAGCGCCATCACGTGGCCGACCTCCACCCGCTCGGTGGACCGGAACGCGAACACCGACGACAGGCAGTTGGTCACCTGCTCGCTCAGCAGGTCGCCCGCGTTCTGCGAGACCAGGACCAGCGCGGTGTTGCGGGAGCGGCCCATCCGGCTCACCTCGGGCACCAGCTTGGCGCCCTCGGGGGTGGAGGTGATCGCCCACGCCTCGTCCAGGAAGATCGCCTTGGGGGTCCGCCGGTCGAGGCCGTTCATCAGGCCCCGGGCGAACTGCGCGACGAGGTAGAGCAGCGCCACCGACAGCCGCTGCTCGTAGGAGTAGTCGTCGCGGCCGGTGGCGGCGTCCGGGAGGGTCAGGCCGCCGAGGGTGAAGACCGTGGTCCAGCCCTCGGTGTCGATCTGCTCGCCGCCGGAGGGGTCGAAGCAGAGCCGGGCCAGGTGCATCTCCGACATGGAGCGCAGCACCGCGCCCAGGTTCTTGGAGGCGGCGTCGTCGGTCTGCTCCAGGAACTCCACGACCTTCGCCAGCGAGGGGTCCTCGCCGTTGGCGACCGCCGCGACCGCCTGGATCATCGCCGACTCCCGCTCCTCCGACATGCGCGGCAGCAGCAGGCGCAGCGTCTCGCTCGCCATCGTCTTCTTGGCGGCGATGTCGTCGCCGAAGGAGAACGGGTCCAGCAGGCCGGGGGCCGCCGAGCCGAGCGGGATGATCCGCGCCCTGCGGCCCCGGTTGCGCAGCAGCTGCACCAGCGACTCGGCGTCGCCCTTGGGGTCGATGACCGCGACCGTCACGCCGCGCAGCGCCATCTGGTAGATCATCAGCAGCGCCAGCGTGGTCTTGCCGCCGCCGGGCTCGCCGGTGATCGCGATGGCCGTCGGGCGGTTGCGGGTGGCCGCCACCAGCGGGTCGAAGTGCACGATGCTGCGCGCCCGGCCGAGGGTCTCCCCGATGTACGGTCCCATCCACCCGGCGCCCGACTCGTCCACCCGGTCGCCGAGGTCCACGGTCGCGGTCGGCATGCCGCCCGCGATGGTGCGCAGCGGCTGCCTCTGGGCGTAGGCGTTGACCCGGACCCGCTCGCCCGGCAGCGCCTCGCAGAACAGCGAGAACTGGTCGCCGGTGGAGTTGACGATGTCGATGCCCATGTCGCGGTAGTGCTCCACGACGGCCTCGACCCGCTGCACGCAGATCTCCTCGGTCGGGGCCGACACGATCAGCCGGTGCCAGCCGTACACGAACGGCAGGCGTTCCTTGGTGATGCCGTGCTCCAGCATCCGGGCCGCGTCGATCTGCTCGGCCAGCGCCAGCGGCGCCTCGGCGCCCGCCTCGCGGATGTGGATGTCCATGTCGCGGGCGTGGGCGAGCTTGCGCGCGACGTCCTTGCTGGCCTTGACCGGCGAGATCAGCCGCATCCGCGACGAGACCTCCACCGGGAACGGCAGCTGGTCGGCGAAGTGCGTCCACGGCTCGCCGTCGGGGAACGGCATCAGGTCGGGGAAGCGGGCGAACGACAGGTGCGCCACGTAGGAGTCGCCGTACGGCTGCTCGATCCGCAGCAGCGACCTGCCGTTGTGGATCTGCCCCTCGACCAGCGACTCGATCTCGCCCTGCCCCCACCTGCGCTTGGGGCTGGCCGAGGCCGGCGGGTCGCCGAGGGAGCCGGTCGCGGCGTGCTGGAACAGCCAGGCGATCTCGGTGGAGGTGGCGTGCCGGGCGTACAGGGCGCTGGCCGACAGCGCCCGGCCCAGCCGCTCGGCCTGCTCGGTCCACCGGGCGACCTCGGTCCTGGGGACGTGGTCGTCGTCGATGCCGAGGGCCTTCTCGCCGCGCTGGTAGAAGCCGAAGATCTGGGAGAGCACGCCGTCGCCGACCTGCCTGCCGCGCGGCCCGAGCCGCACGCCGAGGTAGACCTCCTTGGACCAGAAGTCCTTGGCCCAGACGTGGCGGTACATGTCCTCCAGGTAGTCGCGCCAGCCCGGCCCCTCGTCGGAGGTGGCGTTCAGCGCCATCGCCCACTCGGCCGCCGGGTAGGTGCGGTGCGCCACCCGCAGGTGCACCTCGGCGTCCGGCATCCGGATCGCCGCCAGCGCGATGGTGATGTTGGTGGCCAGCGCCTCCCGCTCCTCGGGGGTGACGAACTCGTAGCTCACCGTCGGCAGCCTGAAGTAGGCCCAGACCGCCGAGTCGGTCAGCAGGATCCGGTCGTCGAAGTACCGGACCGCGAGACGGCTGTGCGCCCGTGACGCGCGGCTCACCTGATCCCCCCCGTCCGGTCCCCGGCGTGACCCGCCGGCCGTACGGCGCGGCCCGCCCGGCCACCCGTCAGGCGTACGGCGCCGGTCCGCCCGCCCGTCCGCCCTGCGCGGCCGTTCACCACGTCACCTCGTCATGCCCGTACACCACGTCTCGTCCCGCCCGGGGGATCACTTGGCCAGCTCCTCCTCGCTCGATCGGACCGTCTGTGCCGTTCCGAGTCCCGCGACCACGACCCCGGCCAGCGCGAGGTACGCCCGGCGGCCGGCAGTCCGCAGGTGGGACGGCTCGACCAGCTCGGACCTGCCCGGGGCCAGCTCGTCCTCCCACGGCACCCGCACGATCGCCCGGCACCTGCCGCGCGCGACCGCCTCGGCCTGCTCGACGTCGCCCATGCTGCGGCGGCTGACGCCGTTGACCACCAGGACCGCGCGGCGCCGCAGGTCGGCGCAGCCGTGCCCGTCGAGCCACTCGTAGGTCATGGCCACCGCGTCCGGGCCGTCCTCGCTGGCCGGGACGACCAGGACGAGCTGGTCGGCGTAGGGCAGCACCCGGGCGGCCAGCGCCGCCGCGGGGTCGACGACCACGAGCTTGTAGTGCTGCTCCAGCGTGTCCATGGCCTGGCCGAGCCGCCGGTCGGAGAAGAGCGTGCGGTCCGCCAGGCGCTGTTCGGCCCCGGCGTCGCTGTCGCCGGCCAGCACCTCCAGGCCGGAGGCGCAGCGGCTGGTGTAGGCGCGCATGCCGAGGTAGCCGTGGACGGTGTCGAGGCCGGCCAGCAGCGAGGTCAGCGTCTCGGGCGACTCGCCCCTGACCCGGCTGGAGAGGTTGTGGCGGCCCACGCCGGCGTCGACCGCGAGCACCCGGTCCTCGCGGTGCCTCGCGAGGGTGTGCCCCAGCATGAGCGCGGTCGTGGTCTGCCCCGCGCCGCCGGTGCAGCCCAGCACGACCACCCGGCGGCTGCCGGGGAACGGCGCGGTGGCCCGCGCCTCGTCGATCTCCGAACCGTCCGTACGGCCTCCGCCGCCGGGCCCGACGACCACCTGGGCCAGCCGCCGCCACCCGCCGGAGGAGTCACGGCCGACGACCGACTCCACCCGGCGGATCCGGGCCGCGCCGGGGACGGGCTCGTCGCCGCGGGTGGTGCGGGGCACCGGCACCGCGGGCGCCACCGGGTCGGCCGCGGGGCCGGTCGCCGAGGGGACCGCGCGGATCGGGACCCCGCCGGAGCGCGCCGGGGGACGCTCCGCGGGCCGCTGTTCCGCAGGACGTCCGGAAGGATGCCCGGCCGGATGCCCGGTGGAGTGTTCAGAGGGGTGCTCCGCCGGGTGCCCGGAGAGGGGTTCCGCGGGGCGCTCCGGGGACCGCGTCCGCCGCCGCTCGGCGAACCGCTCCAGCGACGCGGGCGCCTGCTCCCCGTCCCGGTCGGCGCCGTCGGCACGGCCGGCTCTCGGGTTCAGGACCTCCTCGGCCCGGCCCGCGCGGCCTGCCTCGTCGGCGCGGCCGGCCTCCGCGGAGGCGGCGAGCCTGCGCAGCCGTCGCAGCGCCTCGGTGTCGATCGGCGGTGTCGCGGCGGACGACCCCCCGGAAGCCGCGGGCCGTGCTTCGGGAGCGGCGGGCCGCTTCCCGGTGAAGACCGTGCGCGTCTCCGCGGTGGCGGGGGCCTCCCGGGCCGCCGGTACGGCGCGCGCCGGGTCCGCCGGGCCCGCCGCAGGGCTCATCGCCCGCACCGGCGCGGTTCCGGCCGCGGCGGGCGGGCGCGCGGCAGGCGGCTCGGTGCGCGAGGGCGCTGCGGACACTGCGGGATCTCCGAGGGGCGGAGCGGGCTCGGCGGGGCTCCCGAGGGCCGGAGCGGTGCCCCGGCGCGCGGCCCGGACCGCACCCCACGCGGCGCGGCCCCGGCTCGTCTGCTCCCCGCCGGTCGTCTCCGCGGCGTACCCGCGGGCGGTCGCGTCCTGGGTGGCCTCCAGGGCCGCCGCGGCGGCGGCCGCCACCGCGGGACGGACCTCGCGGGGGGAGGCGGCGCGCCCGGCCTGGGTGTGCCGGGCCTTGCGCGCGGACTTCACGCGGACGTCGGCGGCCCGCCGGGGGGCGGCCCGCCAGACCTTCCCGGTCAGGGTGATCTCGGCGGGCTCGGCGACCGGCGCCATCCGGCACCAGGTGCGCGGCTCCCCCATGTAGCGGGTCTGCGACTGCAGCAGCTCGGTGAGCCGCTTGCTCTCGATGACCGGGCGGGTGGACAGCCAGGTCACCACCCCGGGCGGCACGATGTAGAGCACGTGCCAGGGGGCGTCGAAGGGCAGGCCGAGAAGCGCGAGCAGCAGCGACCAGGGAACCGCCACACCCACGAACACACCGATCCAGACAATGGGAAGCGGCATCGGCAGCCGTAGGTCGTACAGCTTGTAGAGCCGCTTCTCAATC
Organism: Streptosporangium sp. NPDC048047; assembly: GCF_040653115.1. Taxonomy (NCBI): domain Bacteria; kingdom Bacillati; phylum Actinomycetota; class Actinomycetes; order Streptosporangiales; family Streptosporangiaceae; genus Streptosporangium; species Streptosporangium sp. NPDC048047. The sequence goes on from NZ_JBEZNH010000051.1 coordinate 37,473, forward strand.
CGCCAGATATTGGTATACGTGGGCAGATCCACGCGCTCCTCCTTTCCGCCTCTCGTTCTCTGACCGCCTGACGCGGTCTCAACCCCCCGTGATGCCCAGTGCGCCCGCGATCGCCTTGGCCGTCACCTCGATGATGTTCGGCACGTAGAAGATCACTCCGATGGCGATGGCCAGGATGATGAACTGCACGAACCTGGTGATCTCCCTGGTGAAGAGGAAGAAGAGGGCGACGACGGAGACGACGACGAGGAAGAGCGGGGCGAAGAACCTGCGAAGGAAGTCGGCCAGGCCCTGGGTGTTGACGCCGGTCGGAGGAGCGGTCGGCTGAGCGAGGTCGATCGTGCTCAGCAGGATGGTCTTCAGGGTCACTTCTCGTCCTCCGTGCTCATGATCGCGCTCGCCGGGCGGTCACGGGGGCGTGACACGCGCGCCGGGACCCGCCTGCCGCCGGCTCGCCGATCAGGGGGGGTCTGTTCACTGTGCTCCGGCACCGTTCGATCATGAGCTCCCCACAGACCGCTTCGCGCCTCGGATGTCCTTGACGAACCACTTGTCGCCCTGTTTGACCACGGTGAGCCGGTAGGACTGCTCCAGCTTGCCGTTCATCTCCCCGGGGTCGGACGTGGTGGAGTCTGTGGAGGAGCCGGAGCCCGAGGGCACGCCCCACACGACCGTGGCCGTCACCTCGCGGGTGGCGCCGCCGACGAGCGGGACGTCGAGGTCCTTGAGCTCCGCGAAGGTGAAGGCGCCGCCGAACCCGTCCAGGGTCACGCCGGCGGCGGCGTACCGCTGCAGGGAGACGGTGTCGCCCGCGGCGTACGCCTTGAAGAAGTCGGCCAGCGGGGTGCGCAGCTCCTGCTCGGCGGCCTCGTCGCTCTCCGGCGCGGCGACCGGGGGCAGGTTGGCCGGGGCCGGGGCGGGGAGGATGCCGGGGCGGCCGGAGACGACGAGCCTGCCCTTCTCGGCGTCGTAGTAGACCGGCACCGACAGGAGCTGGCGCCGGTTGCCCGCCTGGAACGCCATGGTCACGACGGCGTTCCGGTCGTCGACGATCTCGGTGTCGTACGGCTGGACCGCTCCGGCTGCCATTCGCCCCAGCCCGTCCCAGCCGAGCTGCGGCTCGGCGGCGTCGGGAAGATAGGGGGCCAGCCTGGCGGCCCTCTCCGAGGCCCGGACCGCGTCGAAGTTCAGATAGACCGCCGCGAACTGGCTGGCGAAGGAGGTGGCCCGGCCGACCGGGAACCCGGAGTCGGCGGAGACGGCGGACGGGCCGCTCACGGCGTTCTGCCCGGTGGCACGCTCGAAGATGGCGCGCACGCCGTTCACCACGATGACGACGATCAGCGCCCAGATGACGATCCGGCCGACCCAGACCAGCCACCGGCCGCCTCCGCCGGACCAGCGGCCCCGCGAGGCGCCGCGCCCGCGCGCCGGGGCCGGGTCGAGCTCCTGATCGTCGAGGGAACCCGGGTACGCCGACAGCTCGGCGTCGCCGGTGATCCGAGGATCACGCTGGAGCGCTGCCCTTCGAGCCATCATTCCTCCGCTCGCGCCGATCCCCCGGCCGGCGCGGTTTCGTATTACCCGCGACCCCGTTAACCATGGTCAAGGACTTACTCTAACCGCCTCGCCGATTGTTCCAGGAAAGCCACGCCTATGCTGCAGGCATCGTCCTTACCGAGCAAACCGGGTCTGGGACGCCGACGGCACGGTGACCTGCGCCGTTCGCGGAGAGAAAACATATTCCTCCAGGTCGGCGCATGCCTCGATTACTGAAACGCCACGCATTGCTCACCAAACAGCACCGAGACTGTCCCGACCTGCGCATTTATCCCGGAAAGCATTACTCAGCGTCACTGAATGACGAATCGGACCTGCTCAGCCCATCAGGCCCGCCGGGAGGTCGCGGCGCGGCAGGCACCCGCGAGGCGCCGGGCCGCGTGCCCCCGGGGGACCGGCCGCCCGCCCCGGGACATGCTCTCCCCCGGGCGCGCGGGCGTACGGACAGCGCCACCGGCGGCCCGGCCGTGCCCCGATCCTTTCTCGCGGACGCGCGGACGCGCGGACGCGCGAAGTTCAGTCTCCGGGCGGGAGCATGGCCCGGCGTCCCGGAGCGGCGGGAGACCGGACGGTCATGCCGCCGTCGACGACGAGGAGCTGCCCGGTGAGGTAGCGCGACTCGTCGGAGGCGAGGAAGACCATGGTGTGGCCGATGTCCTCCGGGTCGCCGAGGTAGGGCAGGGCGTTCGTGCGCTTGAGGTCTTCGACGACGTCCGGGGGCAGGTTGTCCAGCAGAGCGGGGGTGACCACCGCGCCCGGCGCCACGGCGTTGCAGCGCACGCGGTGCGGGCCGTACTGCACGGCGATCGACTTCGTGAGGTTGATGACGGCGGCCTTCACCGCGCCGTAGGAGATCTGCACGACGTCCCCGACCAGGCCGGCCACGGAGGCGGTGTTGATGATCGAACCACCGCCGGCCCGGATCATGTGGGGGATGGCGTGCCGGGAGCCCAGGAGCGTGCTGCGCACGTTGAGGGCGACGGCGCGGTCGAACTCGGCCATGTCCAGCCGCAGCAGGTCCAGGTCCGCGCGCGGGTCCGTGCCGCCGACGTGGTTGCAGAGGACGTCCAGGCGGCCGAACTCGCCGACGGCGGCGCCCACCATGCCCGCCACGGAGTCCTCGTCCATGACGTCCACCGTCAGCGGGAGCGAGCGGCCGCCGGCGGCATCGACCAGCCGGGCCGTCTCCAGCGCGGCCTCCCCGTCGCGGTCGGCCACGGCGACCAGGGCGCCCTGTGCGCTCATCAGCCGCGCGGCGGCGCGGCCGATGCCGCCGCCGGCTCCGGTGATCAGCGCGACCTTCTCCTTCAGGCGGTTCATCGAACGGTCCCTCGCTCCCCCATCGGCATGTCAACAGTGATGACATCGTATGTCATCTATGATGACCAGCCTCTTCGGCGAAAACGGAAAGGGGCCGTCCATGACGGTGGGACCGCAGGGCCGGGCACGCCGCCGGTCGGCGGCGGCGACCCGGCAGGCGATCTCCGAGGCGGCGCGCGAGCTCTTCGCGGACAACGGCTTCGAGGCGGTGGGCATCCGGGTCATCGCCGCCCGCGCCGGCGTGGACGCGGCGCTGGTCATCCGTTACTTCGGCTCCAAGGAGCGGCTCTTCCTGGAGGTCATGGCCGTCGACCTGCCGATGACCGCGATCATGGAGGGGCCGCTGGAGAACCTCGGACCGGCCCTCGTGGAGCATGTGCTCGACCTGTCCTCCTCCCCCGCGGGAACCCTGGCGGTGACCTCGCTGTCCGCGCTCTTCCGCGCCTCGGAGCGGGCGCCGGTCCAGCGGACCCTGCGCGAGACCATCGAGAGGGCCTTCGCCGTCCCACTGGCCGGTCGGCTCCGCGGCGGCGACGCCGAGCTGCGGGCCCATCTGATCGCGGCCCAGATCGGGGGCCTGCTCACCTCCCTGCACGTCGTGCGGGACCCGGTGCTCGGCCGCGCCGACCGGGCGAGCCTGGCCGCCTGGTACGGCGCCGCCATCCAGCGACTCGTCGACGGGGAGGGCTGAACCGCCCCGGCTCCGCGGGCGTCCATGGCCTCCGGCGGTCCGCCGGGGCCGATGAGACGGCCGGCAGGAACCGGCGCCCTCGGCGGCGGCGCGTTCCACCACGGTGGAACGGATTTGCTGAATCCGCAAACGAATTCGCCATCCGGGCGGAATCCGCCGCATGCTCGGCGTGCCCGACGTACCGGGCGTGCTCGGCATGTTCGGCGCCGAGGCAGTCGGGGAAACGGAACGACGGACGGAGCCGCCGGGGCGTTGAAGGCCGGCGGTCCCGAAGGAGGGCGCATGTCGCGACAGGCCATGGAGATCACACACCGATCGGTGTCCTCACCGGGGGGCCGGATCCACATCGCGGAGCAGGGAACCGGGCCGCTGGTGCTGCTCGTCCACGGCTTCCCGGAAACCTGGTACTCCTGGCGCCACCAGATGCCGGCGCTCGCGGCAGCGGGATATCGTGCGGTCGCCATCGACGTACGCGGCTACGGCCGCTCCTCCGCACCGGCCGCGACGGACGCGTACCGGATGCTCGACCTGGTGGAGGACGGCGTCTCGGTGGTGCACGCCCTGGGCGAGGAGACCGCGGTCGTCGTCGGCCACGACTGGGGCGCCACCATCGCCGCGACGTCCGCCCTGCTCAGGCCGGAGATCTTCCGGGCGGTGGGACTGCTGAGCGTTCCCTACACCCCGCCCGGCGGGCCCCGCCCCAGCGACGTCTTCGCGCAGCTGGGCGGGGACGAGGAGTTCTACGTCTCGTACTTCCAGGAGCCGGGCCGCGCCGAGGCGGAGATCGAACCCGACGTACGCGGCTGGCTCGCGGGCTTCTACGCGGCCCTGTCCGCCGACACCATGCCCGCGCCCGGCGCCCCCGATCCGCACTTCGTCGGCAGAGGGGGGACGCTGCGCGACCGTTTCCCCGCCGGACGGCTGCCCGCGTGGCTCGGTGAGCGGGACCTCGACGTCTACGCCGGAGAGTTCGAACGCACGGGCATGACCGGGGCGCTCAACCGCTACCGGAACATGGACCGCGACTGGGAGGACCTCGCCGCCTTCGAGGGCGCCCCCGTCACCCAGCCGTCCCTGTTCGTCGGCGGCACGCTGGACGTCTCCACGACGTGGCTGGCCGACGCGATCGAGGCGTACCCGGTCACGCTGCCCGGCCTGCTCTCCTGCCACCTCCTCGACGGCTGCGGCCACTGGGTCCAGCAGGAGCGTCCCGCCGAGGTCAACCGGCTCCTGACCGACTGGCTCGCCGCCCTGCCCACCTGACGGATCCGCCTGACGTGCCCGCGCGCCACCCGGTGAGGTGGACACCCGGCCGGATGACGGGGCGGCACCGTCCGGACCGTCGCGCCCTGTTCACGGGTGGAGCCGGCCGGGGTCCGCTTCCGCACCGGTCAGAGGCCGTCGGGGCGGTAGCGGGCCCGGATGTGGACGCGTTCCCCCTGGGGGCCGAAGATGCTGAGGAACTCCACCGGGCGCTCGTCGGCGTTGCCGAACCAGTGCGGGAGATGGGTGTCGAACTCGGCGACCTCGCCGTCCGCGAGGACGAAGTCCCTGTCGCCGAGCACGATGCGCAGGCGGCCGTTGAGGACGTACAGCCAGTGGTATCCCTCGTGGGATCGGGGGGCGGGCTCGCGGCCGTCGGTCAGGCCCGCGGGAAGGATGTGCTTGAACGCCTGCAGGCCGCCGGGTTTGCGGGTCAGGGGGACGATGGTCACGCCGTCGCGGGTGACCGGCTTCGAGTACACCCGGGGGTCGAGATCGGCCGGGGCGCCGACGAGTTCGTCGATCGGCATCCGGTAGGCCCTGGCCAGGGGCAGCAGGAGTTCGAGGCCGGGCCTGCGGTGCCCGGACTCCAGCCGGGACAGGGTGCTGACCGGGATGCCGGTGGTCTCGGACAGGGCGGTCAGCGTGACGCCGCGGCGACGGCGCAGTTCGCGCAGCCGGGGCCCGACCGCGGTCAGCACGGCGTCGAGGTCATCGTTCATACGACCACTGTGCCCACATTTTTGCATTTTCTGCAAAGAAGTTTGCCACGAGGGCAAAACGGGGGCACCTTGGCGCCGGAGGTGGCCGCGACGCCCCGGGGTTCCCGGGCGGCGACGGCGATCAGCACGAGGCGGCGGCGACCGGTGCCGCCGGAACCGGCGGGACGCACGACCGAGACCGGTGGGACGGCGGACCCGCGACGGCGGCCGGACCGGCGGCTCGCCGGGCCGGCCGCCACCAGAGAGACCGACGAGAGGACCAAGCCCATGGACGCAGACCAGTGGGACGAGATGTACCGCAGCCGCGACCGCCTGTTCAGCGGCAACCCCAACGGCGTGCTCGTCACCGAGATCACCGACCTGCCGCCGGGCCGGGCGCTCGACGTCGGGTGCGGTGAGGGCGCCGACGCGCTCTGGCTGGCCCGGCGCGGCTGGCAGGTCACCGGGATCGACATATCCGAGACCGCCCTGCGACGCGCCGCGGCCTCCGCCGCGGACGTCGAGGACCGCGTGGCCTGGGAGCGGGCCGATCTCATGACCACACCGCCCCCGGCGGGCGCCTTCGACCTGGTGTCCGTCCAGTACTTCCCGCTCCTGCGCCGGGCGGGCCAGGCCGCGCCGCGCGGCCTGCTGGACGCCGTCGCCCCCGGCGGCACCCTGCTCTTCGTCACCCACGCCCTCGCCGACCTGCTCCCACGCCCGGAGGGGGACTTCGACCCCGCCGACTACTACCAGGCAGACGACATCGCCCGACTCCTCGACCGCACCTGGGACGTCCTCGTCGACGAGACCCGCCCCCGCGTCGTCCCGCCGCCCGCCGGCACGCACCACGCCCACGACACCGTCCTGCGGGCACGACGCCTGCCGTGACCCGGCCCCGGAAAGCCTGAGGGCCCGGCCCCGAAGAGCCGGGCCCTTTCCGGCCCGCGTCTCCGCCGGACCGGCGGCGTGGCGATGGAGCCCGCCTCGACCAGCTCGTCGAAGGAGACGATCTCGGCCTTGATGAAGCCCCGCCGGAAGGCCGGTCCCCGGCCGTGTACCGAGAGCTCACGCCCTGGCTCAGTCCACCTCGTTGAGAACCTCGGCCGCCGCCCGTGGATCCATGATGTTGGACCATGCCTGCTCCGCCGGAAGGAGTTCCCTCTCGGGGAGGGCGTACTCGGGGTACCAGCCCTCGGCTTCGCAGCCGGGAACGTTGCGCAAGATGATGGTCATGAGGTTCGGCGGCACAGAGCCGATGATCCGTACGGCGAGGTACGTCTCATGACCGTCATCGGCGCGGATCTGCAACCCCAGAGTGAAGGTGTCGAAGTCGACGACGTGCTCGCGTCCGTCCCGCAGAGTGGCACGGGTCAGGTCGAGCAGGACCACACGCAGACAACGGACAAAGCGGACACCCGCTTCTGCCTGATACCGATGTGGTCCTCTCGCTTCGGCAGAAGGTGTGCCGTGAACGTCGTGGTCCTCAGCGCCTCGGCATGTGTGGCGTTGTGCTGCGCACGGGCCGCCTTGCCCTCCGCCTCCAGCACGGCGTAAAAGTCGCCCCCCGACCCGTCCTCCCGTTTCCCCGCCGCCACCACCCGCGGCAGGTCCGCGTCTATCCAGACGGCCCCGCGCCAGCGCCGTACCTTGACCTTGAACAACACTTGGTCATCGATGGCGCGGATGCGGTCATGCTTGGCGTCGGCATCGGTGAACTGTTCCGCCGCTTTGACGACGATCGGGTGATCGGTCTCGTCCAGCGGAACGGTGACCGGTGGAAGCGGAAGGTCGAGATCATCCCGCAGACAACGCAGGGTGGGGCGTGCTGAGCGCATCGGGTTCCAGCTCTGTCACTCGTCGATCCCGCCGACCGCGTCTATCTCCTCCGCGGTCAGCCCGGTCAGCAGCATCACATCCGATTTGAGCGATCCGTCGAGCACCTGCAACGCATCGACCATGCCGGCCCGCAGGTCCTCGCGCCGTTGCTCCAGGTAGACCCGTACGGCTTCGGCGACAAGGTCCTTCTTCGTCAGACCCAGAAAGTGCGCCCCCTGGCTGATCAGTCGATCCGTCTCCGGATCCACCTTCAGCGGGGACTGCCGGACGGCCTTCGGTGCTACCGCCATGATTCTCACCTCCGAAACCATGGTAGCCAAGTACCTCAAGCCTTGCTTTCAAAGTCGATGAAAAGCGCGGCCGGAGCATCCGGCAGGCCCGTCATCGGCGACGAGGCGGCATGGCACCGGCAGCACCGCCCGCAGACGGCCTGGGTCAACAGAAGGGAACAGAAAGGGGCCAGATCTTTCGATCTGACCCCTGATCAAGGATTCCTCACCCTGAGCCGCGCCGCTCACGCGTCACACGTTGAAGCGGAACTCCACCACGTCGCCGTCGCGCATCACGTAGTCCTTGCCCTCGATGCGGGCCCTGCCCACCTGGCGGGCGGCGGCGATGGAGCCCGCCTCGACCAGCTCGTCGAAGGAGACGATCTCGGCCTTGATGAAGCCCCGCTGGAAGTCGGTGTGGATGACCCCGGCCGCCTCGGGGGCGGTGGCGCCCTTGCGGATCGTCCAGGCCCGGGTCTCCTTGGGGCCGGCGGTCAGGTAGGTCTGCAGGCCGAGGGTCTCGAACCCGACCCTGGCGAGCTGCGACAGACCCGACTCCTCCTGCCCGACCGACTGCAGGAGCTCCAGCGCCTCGTCGTCGGAGAGCTCGACCAGCTCGGACTCGATCTTGGCGTCCAGGAACACGGCCTCGGCCGGGGCGACGAGCGCCGACAGGCGGGCCCGCAGCTCGTCGTCGGTCAGCTCGTCGGCGTCCAGGTTGAAGACGTACAGGAACGGCTTGGCCGTCAGCAGGTGCAGGTCGCGCAGGTCGGCCGGGTCGATGCCGGCGCCCTTGGCCCCGGCGTACAGGGTGGTGCCGCCGTCGAGGAGCTTGACCGCAGCCTCGGCCGCCTCCAGCGCGGCCCGGCGGTCCTTGTTGGTCCGGGCCTCCTTCTGAAGACGCGGGACCGCCTTCTCCAGGGTCTGCAGGTCGGCGAGGATCAGCTCGGTATTGATCGTCTCGATGTCGCGCTCGGGCGAGACGGCGCCGTCCACGTGGGTCACATCGGGGTCACCGAAGACCCGGATGACCTGGCAGATGGCGTCGGTCTCGCGGATGTTGGCGAGGAACTGGTTGCCGCGCCCCTGCCCTTCGGAGGCGCCCCGGACGAGGCCGGCGATGTCGACGAACTCCACCTTCGCCGGGAGGATCTTCGCGGAGCCGAAGATCTCGGCCAGCTTCTCCAGGCGCGGGTCGGGAACGCCGACGATGCCCACGTTGGGCTCGATGGTGGCGAACGGATAGTTCGCCGCCAGGGCGTTGGCGGTCTTGGTCAGCGCGTTGAAAAGCGTCGACTTGCCTACATTGGGAAGTCCGACGATGCCGATGCTCAGGCTCACGTCAGCCGAGTTTACGGTGAATCACGCACTGCTATCCGCCGGAGGCACGTCACGGGGCGGTAGACGGCCTGTCCGCTCGTCTGCAGATAGCGGTCGGAGCCGGGCGGGCAGAGGGCGGCGGCGGTGGTCCTGGCCGTCACCTTGGCCCACGCGCGGGCCGACCCGCAGGGGATCCTGCCGAGCGCGCCCCGGGCCTCGGCCCGGCCGCGCGGCTCGGCCACGCAGTCCCCCACCGCGGGGATCCTGCCCTCCCGCCCCAGGCAGACGATCGTACGGGGACCCGCGGCGAGGGAGTCGAGCGTGGCCGCCGGACACTGCCCGGCCCGCTCCACCACGGCCAGCGCCCTGCCGTACCAGCCGCCGGAGGAGCACGGGCGCTCCCCGCCGCGCGCGGTCACGCAGTCGCCGGCGCGCAGCACCCCGCCTCCCGCGCCGGGGTCGCCCGGATGCGGGGCGGCCAGGTTGCGGACGCACGCCGTACGGCTGTACGAGGCCGGCGGCGAGGAGAAGCCGGGGGTCGGGGAGACCGGCGGCGCGGACGATCCGGAGACCTGGGAAATCGGCGGCGCGGACGACCCCGAGGGCGGGGACGGCGGGGCCGGGGTGATCCCGGCGGGGACCACCATGAGCCCGACGATCTCGTCGGTGTCGGCCGGGCAGTCCTCGGGCCGGTCGCCGACCACGGACAGCACCCGCCCGTCGGCCGACCCGCACGGCACCAGGCCGAAGCGGACGCCGTCCCGGCTCACACAGGCGCCCCGCTCCCACGCCAGCGAGAGGGCGCCCGGGGCGGGACGCGGGCTGGTGCGCCCGGAGACGTACACGCTCGCGGCGACGATCGCCGCCAGCACGGCCAGGATCGCGCCGACGAGGGCCAGCGCCGTCTTCGGCTGCGAGCCTTTCGCGCCCATCGGATCATCACCTTCCGCGCATGAACAAGTACCAAGAGTGACGATACGTGCTCTCGCAGGTGAAATGCGTGACCGGCCGGAAAGGCGTGTCGGAAGGCCGGGAACGGCCGGGCCTGCGATCATTCCGGGGTGGATGTCACGGCACTCGTCTTCCAGCTCGCCATGGGCCTCGCCGCGGGACTCGCGATCGGGTTCCTGCTCGGCAGGGCGCGCGCCTCCTCCGGCGCGGCGGAGGCGAGCGCCCGCGTGGCCGACGCCGAGGCGCGCGCCAGGGCCGCCGAGGAGAAGGCCGCCTACGTCGAGGAGCAGCTCGCCGAGCGGTTCCAGGCCCTGTCGGCCCGCGCCCTCGACGCCAGCAACCTGCGGTTCCTGGAGATGGCCGAGTCCCGGATGGCCGCGGGCCGCGCCGAGGCCGCCGGGGAGCTGGAACGGCGCAAGCAGGCCGTCGAGCACCTGGTCGAGCCGCTGAAGGACACCCTCGCCCGCGTCGAGGCGCAGCTGCGCGACGCCGAGTCGGGCCGCCGCGCCGCGCACGCCGAGCTGGCCAGGCACATCGACATCGTCCGCGAGAGCAACGACCGGCTCCGCCTGCAGACCGACACGCTGGTCCGCGCCCTGCAGCGGCCGGAGGCCCGGGGCCGGTGGGGCGAGCTGCAGCTGCGCCGGGTCGCCGAGATCGCGGGCATGCAGCGGTTCTGCGACTTCGACGAGCAGGCGAGCGTCACCACCGCCGACGGCGCGCTCCGCCCCGACATGGTCGTACGGCTCGCCGGCGGCAAGAACGTCGTGGTCGACTCCAAGGTCTCCCTGGCCGCCTACCTGGAGGCCGCCGAGTCCGGCGACCCCGGCCGCAGCGCCGCCCGGCTCGACGCCCACGCCCGCCACGTGCGCGAGCACGTGGACCGGCTCGCCGCCAAGAGCTACTGGCAGGCGTTCAGCCCGGCGCCGGAGTTCGTGGTGCTGTTCATCCCGGGCGAGGCGTTCCTCGCCCCGGCGCTGGAGCGCGACCCGGAGCTGCTGGAGCACGCCATGCGGCGGCGCGTCCACATCGCCACCCCCACCACGCTGATCACCATGCTCCGCACCGCGCAGTACGCCTGGCAGCAGGCCGCGCTCAGCGAGAACGCGCGGGCGGTCTTCGACCTCGGCAAGGAGCTGTACGAGCGGCTGGGCAGCATGGGGCGGAACGTGGAGACGCTGGGCCGGTCTCTGAGCCGGGCCGTGGAGTCCTACAACCGGGCCGTCGGCTCGCTGGAGACCCGGGTGCTGGTGAGCGCGCGGAAGCTGAACGACCTGGGGCTGGTGGAGGGCGACCTCGACGCGCCCCGCCCGGTCGAGGACCTCCCCCGCGCGCTCACCGCCCCGGAACTGCTGGGAGAAGAGGGGCCAAGCGCGCCTCTTGTGTCCCGGTTGAACGGTAAGTTGGCGAACGACCTGTCCTAGCCTTTCCCTCATCGCCGCGAGCCCCGGTGCCGCGGCGCGGGACGCGGCGACGAGGGGCCCGGGGTCGAGGGAGCGAGCGTGAACGGTCGAGGCGACGGACGGCCGCCTGGCGGGGTGATCGTGTGAACGAGCGGGGGCGGGGCGGCGGCGTCCGGCTGACCGCCCGGGGCGCCGTGGTCTCCGTGCTGGCGTTCACACTGCTGGGCTGCCTCCTGCAGGCGCTGTTCGGGCCGCCCGCCCTGACCGGGGCGGCGTTCGTCGCCGGATGCGCCGTCGCGGTGGCCCTGGTGAACCGGCGCGACCTGCTCACCCTGGTGGTCTCGCCGCCGCTGGTCTTCTTCGCGGCGACGCTGCTCGCCGAGGCGGTCAGGTCCCTGGGGTCGGCCTCGCCGCTCCGGACGCTCGGCCTGGGCCTGTTCACCACGCTGTCGGCGGGCGCCCCCTGGCTGTTCGGCGGCTCACTGCTGGTGCTGGCCGTCGCCTGGCGGCGCGGCCTGGCCGGATGCGTGCGGGAGCTGCGGGAGGAACTTCGGGCCGGCGGCCCCGCCGCCGTCCCGCGCCCGCGCCGGGGTGAGGCCGGCGCCTTCGCACCCGAGCCCGAGGGCTACTTCGAGCCGAAGGTGTACGGCACGCCGCGCGAGGACGCCTGAGCCGCTCCCCCGAGCGGACGTTCTCCGCGTGGGCGTTCTCCTGCGCGTCCGGGTGTTCCCGCGATTCCGTGCCCCGGGTGTTCGCGCGCCCGGTGGCCACGAGGCTCTCCCGGACGGGGCCCGGCGGCCGCGCGCCCGCCGTACGGCGGGCGCGCGGGTGAGGCGCGGAATCAGACGCCGGCGCGGAGGTCCTTGCGCAGCTCGTGCGGGAGCGCGAAGCGGACGCTCTCCTGCACCGACTCGACCTCCTCGACGTCCGCGAAGCCGCGCTCGGCGAGGTGGGCCAGGACCTCGGTCACGAGCTCGTCGGGCACCGAGGCGCCGCTCGTCACGCCCACCGTGGTGACGCCGTCGAGCCACTCGTCCCTGATGAACGAGGCGTCGTCGACGAGGTGGGAGGCGTCGGCCCCGTGGTCGAGGGCGACCTCCACCAGCCGCTTGGAGTTGGAGGAGTTCTGGGAGCCGACGACGATGACGAGCTGCGAGGCGGCCGCGATCTCCTTCACCGCGACCTGGCGGTTCTGGGTGGCGTAGCAGATGTCGTCGCTCGGCGGGTCGATCAGGTTGGGGAAGCGCTCCTTCAGCCGCGTGACCGTCTCGGTGGTCTCGTCGACCGACAGCGTGGTCTGCGACAGCCACACGAGCCGGTCGGGGTCCTTGACCTCGACGGTGCCGACGGCGTCGAGTCCGTCGACCAGCCGGATGTGGTCGGGCGCCTCACCGGCGGTGCCCTCGACCTCCTCGTGCCCCTCGTGGCCGATGAGCAGGATGTCGTAGTCCTGGGAGGCGAAGCGCCTGGCCTCGTTGTGGACCTTGGTCACCAGCGGGCAGGTGGCGTCGATGGTCCGCAGGCCGCGCTCGGCGGCCTCCCGGTGGACCGCCGGGGAGACCCCGTGGGCCGAGAAGACGACGATGGCGCCCTCGGGCACCTCCTCGGTCTCCTCGACGAAGATCGCCCCACGCTTCTCCAGCGTCCGGACCACGTGGGTGTTGTGGACGATCTGCTTGCGCACGTAGACCGGCGCGCCGTACAGCTCCAGCGCCTTCTCCACGGCCTGGACCGCACGGTCGACGCCGGCGCAGTAACCGCGCGGCCTGGCCACGAGGACGCGCCGAGTCGCGGGGGTCTCGAAAGTCATGTTCTCATGCTACGTGGAGCCACCGCCGGGCCCGCCCACCCATCGACGAACTCAGCCGACACAGGTCTTGCCAGACTATGTAGCCGGGAACAGACCTCCAGGGAGACGACATGACGGTCCCCAACATCATTCGAGATGTCACCAGAAAAGCCAAAGACCTGCCTCTTCACATGCTCCAGTCGGCGCTGAGCGGGGTCGGCCAGGCCCTGCTGCTCGGTGACCGCGTACGGAGCACGATCAAGCGGCTGACGAACCAGGAGGAGGCCGAGGAGGCGCGCGGACCGGCCGGGGAGGCCGCCGAGCCGGCGGGACGGACCGGGCAGGCCGGGCAGTCCGGGCTGGACACCGCGCGGGACGCCGACGAGGAGCCGCGCGAGAAGCCGCGCCGCGCGCCGGTCATCTTCGCCCCGCGTCAGGACGCCGCCGCGTCCCCGGCCGGGGAGACCGCCCCCGTCGAGGAGGCCAGGGCGGGGTCCAACGGCGCCAAGGCCCGCCCCGAGCCGGTCATCTTCGCCCCGGCCAAGTCCAGGACCGCCGAACCCGAGGCGGCCGGATCCGAGACCGCGAAGCCCGAGGCCAGGAAGCCTGAGCCCACCGGGACCGAGGCCACGGAGCCGGAGCCCGCGAAGCCCGAGACCGCCGAACCCGAGGCCACGAAGCCGAAGGCCGACGAGCCGAAGGCCGCGGTGGCGGAGGTGGCGGAGCCGGAGCCCGCCGCGCCCGAGGCCGACGCGCCGAAGGCCGCGAAGCCCAAGGCGGCGAAGCCCAAGGCCGCGAAGCCTGCCAAGGACAAGACCGCCAAGCCGGCCAAGACCGCCAAGCCCAAGGCCGCCGAGGCCGGAGCCACCGAAGCCGCCGGAGCCGCGACCGCCGCGCCGGACGCCGGGGAGAAGCCCGCCGCGACCACGGAGCCCGTGTCCGTCGAGCCGGCCGCCGAGGCCGCCGGGATCACCGAGGCCGCTGTCGCCGCGCCGCCGGCCGCCGAGGTCGAGGTCACCGAGGTCCGCGTCGCCGCCCCCGGCGAGGCCGACACCACCGTGGTCGAGGTCACCGGCACGAAGACCGCCCGGCCCGAGGGCGTCGAGCCGACGATCGCGGCCGTCGAGCTGCCCGAGGAGCCGATGCCCGGGTACGGCCAGCTGACGGTCGCCTCGCTGCGCGCCCGGATGCGCGGCAGGTCCGCCGAGCAGATCCGGCTGCTGCTGGACTACGAGCGGGCCACCACGGCCCGCCCGGAGGTCGTGCGGATGTACGAGAACCGCCTGGCCAAGCTGGCGGCCGCCGAGTAGGCGCCGGCGACGCGTAGGCTCCGGCCATGAGCTCGAAGACGACACCGGAGCAGCCGCTGCCGGTCCGCACGGTCCTGCAGATGGTCGGCGGCTGGATCGGCAAGCTCGGCACCGTCTGGGTCGAGGGCCAGATCACCGAGCTGACCGCGCGCGGCGGCACCGTGTTCCTGACGCTGCGCGACCCCGTGGCCAACATGTCGGCGCGGGTCACCTGTCCGCGCGGCGTCTACGAGGCGACGGTCCCCCGGCCGGTGGACGGCGCCCGGGTCGTCATGAACCTGAAGCCCGACTTCTGGGTCAACCGGGGATCCTTCGCGTTCACCGCGCTGGAGATGCGCCCGGTGGGCGTGGGCGAGCTGCTGGCACGGCTGGAGCGGCTGCGCCAGGTGCTCGCCGCCGAGGGCCTGTTCGGGGTGGACCGCAAGCGGAGGCTGCCGTTCCTGCCCGGCACGATCGGGCTGATCTGCGGCCGCGACTCGGCCGCCGAACGTGACGTGCTGGAGAACTCCCGGCGCCGCTGGCCGGCCGTGCGGTTCAAGGTCGAGCCGGTGGCGGTTCAGGGGCCGTACGCGGTGACCGAGGTCACCGAGGCGCTGCGCAAGTTCGACGCGGACGGCGAGATCGACGTCATCGTGATCGCCCGGGGCGGCGGGTCCATGGAGGACCTGCTGCCCTTCTCCGACGAGTCGCTGGTCCGGGCGGTGTCGGCGTGCCTGACCCCGGTGGTCAGCGCGATCGGCCACGAGCAGGACAACCCGCTGCTCGACCTGGTGGCCGACGTGCGGGCCTCCACGCCCACGGACGCGGCCAAGAAGATCGTCCCGGATGTGGGAGAGCAGCTCACCCTCATCCGCCAGCTCCGCGACCGGGGGCGCCGGGTGACCGCCGGCTGGCTGGACCGCGAGACGGCCTGGCTGTCCGCGGTCCGCTCCCGCCCCTCGCTCGCCGACCCGGTCCGCGAGGTGGAGCGCCGGGCCGAGCAGGCCGAGCAGCTCAGGGAACGCGCCAGGCGCAGCCTGACCGCCTCCCTGGACCGGGCGGGAGACTCGCTGACGCACCTGCGGGCCCGCCTGGTCGCGCTGTCGCCCGCCGCGACCCTGGAACGCGGTTACGCGATCGTGCAGCGCCCCTCGGGCGACGTCGTACGGCTGGCCCGCGACACCGCCCCCGGCGAGGAGCTGACGGTCCGGTTCTCCGACGACCGGGTGGCGGTCCGGAGGGACGCGGAGCCGACCGGCTGACCACCGGACGGAACGGTTCCGGGGACGGCCCCGGGGCGGGCCGGTGGCGCCGGAGCGGTCGTTCCGCAGCGGACGTGTCCGTGACGGCCGCGGGAGGACCGGGGAGCCGGGCCGTACGGCCTATGGTGGGTACGTGGCCGATGAGAAGACACCGTCGTACGAGCAGGCGCGCGAGGAGCTGACCGAGGTGGTCCGCCGCCTCGAGGCGGGCGGGCTGACGCTGGAGCAGTCGATCGAGCTGTGGGAGCGCGGCGAGAGGCTCGCGACCGTGTGCGAGGAGTGGCTGCAGGGCGCGCGGGTGAAGCTCGCCGCCGCCATGGCGCAGCGCCGCCAGCCCGACCTGTCGGGCGACTCGCCCTTCTGATCTCCGGCCACCCGGCCTCCGGGATCTCCTGATCTCCGGCCGCCCGGCCGCCGGGACCTCCGCCCCCGGCCTGACCGGTTCTCGGTGGCTCCGGCCGTACGGCTTCGGGTGGCTCCTCCTCCAGGGAGGTCCTACAGGGAGGGCTGCGTCTGAGCGGCGGCCTGCGCGGTGCGTGGGCCGTGGTGGGCGCCTTTGGCCATGATCGACAACCCGGCGGCGACGAGGCATATCGTCGCTCCGCCCCACCAGGCGTAGGTGTAGGCGCCGAAGACGTCCCGGATGACGCCGGCGCCGAACGCGGCGGCGGCGGCGCCGATCTGGTGGGAGGTGAACACCCAGCCGAAGACGATGGTGCCGCGCTCGCCGAAGATCTCGCGGCACAGCGCCGCGGTGGGGGGAACGGTGGCCACCCAGTCGAGACCGTAGACGACGACGAACAGGATCATGCTCGGGTGCACCTGGTCCGACAGCAGCCAGGGCAGCAGGAGCAGGCCCACGCCGCGGAAGGCGTAGTAGGCGGCCAGGAGCCTGCGCGGGTCGAACTTGTCGGTCAGCCAGCCCGAGGCGATCGTGCCGGCGATGTCGAAGATCCCCACGGTGGCCAGCAGGCCCGCCGCGGTGGTGGTGGGCATCCCGTGGTCGTGGGCCGAGGGGATGAAGTGGATGCCGACGAGCCCGTTGGTGGTCGCCCCGCAGATCGCGAACGCGATCGCCAACGCCCAGAACGCCCGGCGCCGGACGGCGAAGGCCAGTCCTTCGAGGGCGCGCCGGACCGCGCCGCCGACGGCCCGCGGCTGGGTGCGGTAGCCCTCCGGGGCGGCGCCGTAGGGCAGGACGCCGCGGTCCTCGGGATAATCGCGGATGACCAGCCACACCAGCGGCACGGCCACCAGCGCCGCCGCGGCGATGACCAGGGAGGCCGGTCGCCAGCCGACGTTCTCGGCCAGGGCGGCCACGGGGGGCAGGATGATCAGCTGCCCGGTCGCCGACCCGGCGGTCAGCACGCCCATGACGAGACCGCGGCGTTCGACGAACCACCGGTTGGCGATGGTCGCGGCGAACACCAGCGCCATCGCCCCGGTGCCCGTGCCGATCAGCAGACCCCAGAAGACCAGCAGCTGCCATGAGACCGTCATGACGACGCTGCCACCGGCGCCGAGGGCCACCAGGAACAGGGCGCCCGAGACGACCTGGCGCATGCCGAAGCGATCCATCAGCGCGGCGGCGAAGGGCGCGACCAGCCCGTAGAGCACCAGGTTGATGCTCACGGCCAGCGATATCACGCTCATCGACCAGCCGAACTCACGGTGCAGCGGCACCATCAACGCGCCGGGAGCGGCGCGGAAACCCGCAGCGCCCAGCAGGGCCAGGAACGCCACCGCCGCGACCCACCACGCCGGGTGGACGCGGGGCGGGCGGGGTGCGCGTACGGGCTCGGGCGATCGTGGCGTCATGACGGCTGACCTTCGTTGGGAGGACCGGCGGAAGACGACCGGACATCAGTATGGCCCCCGGCCACAAAGAACGCTTCCGGGTACGACTGCGAACGTCGATGCAGGAAATAGTCGATGTAGGAAATACAGGCGACCGGTCCGGCGGCGCCTTCCTGGCGGCCAGGAACGCGTCAGGAGGCCGGCTTCGGCTGCTGCCTGAGGGAGGCGGCCAGGGCGGTCAGCTCGTCCCACTGGGCGGTGCCGGTGACGACGACGGTGGCGTCGGGCAGGAGCCGGACGAGGGAGCGCTGGTTCTTGTCCTCGCGGAAGCGCTGCTCCCAGGTCACGCCGCCGATCTGGACGTTCCCGGTGACCTCGGTGGTGCCGGCCATCCGGGAGGCGAAGCCGGCGGCGGGCTTCTCGTCGCTCTGGGCGAGCATCGCGTGGGAGCGGCGGGCGGTGGCGAACCCGAGCCGCCACGTCGTCACGCCCTTCTCCTGGGTCGCCCGCGAGCTGTTCGGGATCCAGCGGGCCGGCACCCGGGACGGCGCCCACACCTCGTACGGCGCGGAGCGGCGCAGGTTGGCCACGTCCATCGAGTAGTCGACCCTGGGGATGTGCTCGGTCCTGCTCTGCGGCGTGACCAGCAGGAAGAGGCCGACGGCCGCGAGGCAGACGAGCATCGCGAACGCGTAGCCGTAGAGACCCTGAGTGAACCGTCGCACGATTGTCGAGACTAGCCGCCCGGCGGGGCGGTCCGTTCTCCGGGGCGGGTACGGCGAGGCGTCCCGGAGCCTCCGGGAAGGCGCGTCCGCGTCCCCGAGCCGAGGACGCCCCGGTCCTCCCGGGTGGCCGGCACCGCCGGGGCCACCGGAGGGGACGGCCCTCCGAGGAGGGTCAGGGGCGGCGGATCTGCCCGATGATGGCCAGCACGTTCTCGGCCAGCTCGCGGGAGGCGGCCTCGTCCTCCGAGAGGGCGACCTCCGACACTGCGGCGGCCAGCGCCCCGGTGAGGACCACCACCAGCGCGCCCTCGTCCCCGTCGAAGAGGGTGGCGTTGCGCTTGGCCCACTGGCGCAGCCGGTCGCGCATGACGACCTCGAAGCCGGGCGGCCCGTCGCCGCGCAGGAACAGCGCGGACAGCTCGCGTTCGGCCAGGCACCCCTCCAGGTAGGCGCGGGCCCCGGCGATGAACAGCCGCATCGGGTCGCTCTCGCCGCCGGCGCGGGCCTCCTGGACGGCCTGCCTGGTCCGCTGGGTCTGGCGGGTCTGGAACTCCTCGAACAGGGTCAGGTAGAGGTCGGCCTTGCCGGAGAAATGGTGGTAGAGGCTGCCGACGCTGGCCCCGGCCCGTCCGACCACGTCGGTGACCCCGGCCTCGGCGAAGCCGCTCTCGACGAAGGTCTCCCGCGCGGCCGCCAGGAGCGCGACGCGCGTGGCGGCGCCCCGCTCGGAGCCCCGCGGGGACGCGCCGGCCACCGGCCGTGCCGCGGGCCGTACCGTTTCGCCGCTCATCGATCACCTCTGTGGGAACCCCCGCTCTCGGGCGGGAGGTGGAGTCGGGACGGCACATTATCCTCCCCAGCCGGGCAGAAAAGGGGGACAACTACGATCGTTGTCGTAATCGACGAGAGGGGCCCTTCTCCATGTCCGACCAGATGTCCGTCCCCGCCGCACTCGCCACGGGTGAGCACGCGCCCGACCGCAACCTCGCCCTGGAGCTGGTCCGGGTCACCGAGGCCGCCGCGATGGCCGCCGCCCGCTGGGTCGGGCGCGGCGACAAGAACGGTGCCGACGGCGCCGCGGTGAACGCGATGCGCCAGTTGATCAACACCGTGTCGATGAGGGGCGTGGTGGTGATCGGCGAGGGCGAGAAGGACAACGCGCCGATGCTCTACAACGGCGAGGAGGTGGGGGACGGCAGCGGCGCCGAGTGCGACGTGGCCGTGGACCCGATCGACGGCACCCGCCTGACCGCCCTCGGCATGCCGAACGGGATCTCGGTGATCGCGGTCAGCGAGCGCGGCTCGATGTACGACCCCTCGGCCGTCTTCTACATGGACAAGCTCGTCACCGGCCCGGACGCGGCCGACGCGGTGGACATCGACGCGCCCGTGGCCGACAACATCGCCGCCGTGGCACGTGCCAAGGGCGGTGAGCCGTCGGACGTGACCGTGGTCATCCTCGACCGGCCCCGCCACGAGAAGATCATCAGTGAGGTCCGGGAGGCCGGCGCGCGGATCAAGCTGATCACCGACGGCGACGTGGCCGGCGCGATCATGGCCGTCCGCCGGGGCACCGGCGTGGACCTGATGCTCGGCATCGGCGGCACCCCCGAGGGCATCATCGCGGCCTGCGCGATCAAGTGCCTGGGTGGCGTCATCCAGGGCAGGCTGTGGCCGCAGGACGACGCCGAGCGGCGCCGGGCGCTGGACGCCGGCCTCGACCTGGACGCCAAGCTGACCACCGATGACCTGGTCAGGTCCGACGACGTGTTCTTCGCGGCCACCGGGATCACCGACGGCGAGCTCATGCAGGGCGTCCGCTACCACGGCAGGCACGCCGTGACCAACTCCCTGGTCATGCGGGGCCGGTCCGGCACGATCCGCAGGATCGAGAGCGAGCACCAGCTCTGGAAGCTGCGCGCCTACAGCGCGATCAACTTCGACAGCGCGAGCTGAGCCCGCCGCCGTCCGGGCCCGGTGTGAGCCGGACCTCGCACGGACCGGGCCGGAGCGGACCCGGCGACGGGATCGTCAGCGGCGGAACCAGGAGCGTCGTGGGCGCTTGGGCGGCTTGGCCACGACGCTCCCCATGCCGACCAGCCCGGTGATCTCGATGACCGGGCCGCCGGGCGCGGGCGGCACCTGGTTGTGCATGCCGCCCATGACGGTCGAGGCGGCCATCTCGATCCGGACGCCCTCCGGGACGATCAGCGTGAGGGTTCCGCACAGCACCGTGGCCTGGACGGTGACGCGGCTCGACTGCAGCATGGCCTCGCGCAGGTCGAGCACGACGTTGGCGCAGATCGCGGTCGCGGGGAAGCGGGTGGGCACCACCCAGCGGCCCGAGCGCTCCTGTGAGCCGAAGAACGCCGTCACCGCGCGGATGTCGGTCCGCAGCGGCTGGGCCTCGGGGGGAAGCAGGTCGGCCGTGAGCGCGGTGAGCTCCCCGAGGGTGCGGGCCCGGTAGAGCGCCTCGACGCGCTCCTCGTGCTCGGCGGGGTCGAGCCGCCCGTCGGCGAGCGCGTCGCCGAGCACGGCGGCCACCCGCTCCCGGTCGCCGATGCCCGCCCGCAGGTCGCCGGGGCGGGGCTCTCCCCCGCGGCCGGGGACGACCGGAGGCTGAGAACTTTCCACGCCTTCGACCCTAGCCGCCGCGACGGCCGGAGCGGGCGCGCGTCCGCCCCGGTCCTCAGAGACCCGGTTCAGGGGCCCGGTTCAGGGGCCCGGTCCTCAGAGGTAGGGGCGCTGGTCGCGTCTGGCGTCCTCGTAGCGCTCCCGCGCCGCCCGGGTCACCGGGTCCCGCGACACCTCGGCGACCGGGACGTCCCACCAGGCGGTGGTCTCCGGGGCCGGGCCGGGGACCGTCTCGACGTGCACGACGGTGGTCCGGCCGGCCTCCCGCGCCGTGACCAGCGCCTCGCGCAGCGACTCCGGGCCGGTGGCGCGGAGCACGTCGGCGCCGAGGCTGGCGGCGTTGGCGGCCAGGTCCACCGGCAGGAAGGGGCCGTCCAGCTCCCCGCCGGGGCCGCGCATCCGGTGGGCGGTGCCCAGCCGGTGCGCGCCGACCGCCTCCGACAGGTTCCCGAT